>JARLGP010000092.1 GCA_031292735.1 Holophaga sp. | reverse complement strand
TCCACCACCAGCCAGGTGACGGCGGCGAAGGAGGCGGCCACGTCGGTGTTGAGGAAGGCCGAGGTGGTCACGGAATCCACCTGGAACTCGCTGCCGGCGTTGAAGCCGTACCAGCCGAACCAGAGCAGGCCGGTGCCCAGGGCGACCAGGGGGATGCTGTGCGGGATGGTGTCGATCACCTTGCGCTTGCCCACGTAGAGCACGGAGGCCAGGGCGGCCAGGCCCGCGGTGTTGTGCACCACGATGCCGCCGGCGTAGTCCAGCACGCCCCACTTGGCCAGGATGCCTTCAGGGCTCCAAACCATGTGGCAGAACGGGAAGTAGACGAAGATCAGCCAGGCGGTGAGGAACCACATGTAGGCCTTGAAGGTGACCCGGTTGGCGAAGGCGCCGGTGATCAGGGCCGGGGTGATGATGGCGAACATCATCTGGTAGGCCACGTGCACGAAGGTGGGGATGCCCAGGGCGGCGTTGCCCTGGTAGATGCTGTGCAGGTCGATGCCCCTGAGGCAGGCGTGGGTGAACGGGTTGCCGAAGATGCCGCCCACGGTGGGGCCGAAGCACATGGAGTAGCCGAAGGTGAACCAGATCACGGTGGTCCAGCCCATGGACACGAAGCTCTGGATCATGACGCCCAGCACGTTCTTCCGCGCCACCAGGCCGCCATAGAAGAAGGCCAGGCCGGGCGTCATGAGCATGACCAGGCTGGTGCACAGGATCATGAATCCGGTATTGCCGGTGTTGATCTGGGGAAGCACGGGGAACCTCCTTGGAAATGGGTTGCGAGGAGAGATGCGGGTTGCAGGCGTGGCGGAGGAGCCAACCTCAATGGGGAAGCGTCATATAAAGATCGTGTAAAAAAAATATATCACAAGGGTAAAGGGAAAAGACGGATCGCCCGGGCCTGATGTAAAAGTGTGATAAAGGTCATTGGGAGCTCGTTCGATCAGATGAAGTTTCAACACGCTCATTATCAATATTTAACTAAAATGATAAAATATCCAACTCAAAGAAAAAATAAATTAAACATTAAAATGCGTATAGATAAATTAATTTCTAATGTGAAATTTTCTGTCCATTGAAAATTTAGGTAAATTAATGGGTAAGCTGAAAATAAAAGTTAGGTTATCTATTTTTATGTTAATTTTCTACGGCAATTTTTAATGTATAACGTAATTCGTTGTTTTTAATGAAGTTAAATAATTTACCTGGGTATTTTTCATATCCCTTGACGGTCCGTAAGATTCACCAAGCCTCACCGGGAACGGGATGGAAACATGCTGAGATTTCAGTCACAAAGAAGGCAAAAAATTTCTTTTTGGAACAATCGGATTTGGTGGGTGTGCTATCGTCCCTTGCATTCCCGCAGTGCAACGTCCGCTGACCCAGCCGACCGGCGCACTTTCCCAAGCGACCCTTTCACCTCTAACGGCCGACCGCCAGCCGGCCAGATTCTATTTCCCTGTCATAAAGGAGTCCGACATGCAGCCCAACGCATTTGATACGGGCAACATAGCATTCATGCTAGTTGCCTCCACCCTAGTGATGCTGATGACCCCGGGCCTGGCCTTCTTCTACGGGGGGCTGGTGGGCCGCAAGAACGTGCTGGCCATCATGATCCAGAGCTTCGTGTCCATGGGCTGGACCACCTTCATCTGGTGGGCCTGCGGCTTCTCCCTGGTGTTCAGCGGCGGCGAGGGCGGGGTCATCGGCAACCTGCACCTGGCCTTCCTGAACGGCGTCCGGCCGGACACCCTCATCACGGTGAACGCCAACACCCCCAGCGCCTACACCATGTCGCTGCTGGTGCTGTTCGTCTACCAGATGATGTTCGCCATCATTACCCCGGCGCTCATCACCGGCGCCTTCGCCAACCGGATCAAGTTCCCGGCCTACATGATCTTTCTCACCCTGTGGCTGTTCTGCGTGTACTTCCCCATCGCCCACATGGTCTGGGGCAACGGCCTGTTCGCCAAGTGGGGCGTGCTGGACTTCGCCGGCGGCACCGCGGTGCACACCACGGCCGGCTTCGCGGCCCTGGCTTCGGTGGTCTACGTGGGCAAGCGCAAGTTGATGGACAAGGGTCCCCACAGCGTGCCCCTGGTGGCCCTGGGCACCGCCCTGCTGTGGTTCGGCTGGTACGGCTTCAATGCCGGCAGCGAGCTGCACGTTGACACCACCACCCTGGTGGCCTTCGCCAACACCGACATCACCGCCTCCGTGGCCGCCATCACCTGGCTCGGCCTGGCCTGGAAGTTCGAAAAGAAGCCCAAGTTCGTCGGCCTGCTCACCGGCGCCGTGGCCGGCCTGGTGGCCATCACCCCCGCCGCCGGCTACGTGAGCCCCGCGGGCGCCGTCGCCATCGGCGTGATCGTCAGCGTGGTCTGCTACATGGCCGTCGAGCTGAAGAACCACCTGGGCCTGGACGACGCCCTGGACGTCTGGGGCTGCCACGGCGTGGGCGGCGTGGTCGGCTGCATCTGCACCGGCATCTTCGCCACCACCGTCTGGAACGCCGGCGGCGCCGACGGCCTGCTGCGGGGCGGCGTGCACTTCTTCGTCTTCCAGTGCATCAGCGTGGGCATCACCATGGCCTATGCCTTCGTGTTCAGCTACGTGGCCCTCTGGCTCATCAACAAGGTCACCGCGGTCAAGGTGAGCGACCAGGAAGAAGAGCTGGGGCTGGACGTCTCCCTCCACGGCGAGGAAGCCTACCTCTAAAATCCTATAATTTCAACGATAGACGGGGCCGCGCCATTGGCGCGGTCCCTTTGTATGGGGCATCATGAAACGAAAGGAGACCCCCCTGTCCGATCCCCCACCGGCCCTGGCCGACCCCATCCTCGTGGCCCTGGGTTCCGAAGCCCGGACCCTGCGTTTGGTGCACACCGGCTTCCGCATGGCGCGGGAGCAGGGGCGGCCCTGGGTGGCGGTGCACGTGGAGGTGGCCAACTGGGAAACCGCGGCGGAGTCGGACCAGGCAAGGGTTTGGCTGCAGGAGGCCAGCGACCTGGGCGCCGAGACCGCCTGGGTGCGGGCCGCCACGGTCAGCGACGGGCTCATCGAGGAGGGCGCCCGGCGCCGGGTGGCCCAGGTGGTCATGGGCAAGAACCGGCCCCAGGGTCCCTGGGACCGGCTGGAGCATTCCCGGGCCCAGGAGGCCATCCGGCGCGCCCTGGGCGTGCGCATCGTCAGCCTGCCGCTGGATCCGCCCCCCAGCCGGGCGGGCTCGGTGCAGACCGGCGCCGACCTGCTGGGCGTGGTGCTGGCCATCGGGGCCCTGCTGGGGGTGTGCACCATCTTCGCCTCCGCCCTTTTCACGGTGGTGGGCTTCCCGGGCATCCCGCCGGTGTTCGCCCTGGCGGTGGGGTTCATCGCCCACCGGTGGGGCCGGGCCTTCTCGGTGCCGGCCTCGGTGGCCGCGCTGCTGATCTTCGCCGGCTGGTTCCTCCAGGGCCGGTTCCCCTACCAGCCGGGAGACTGGACCAACGGGCTCTACCTGGCCGCCGCCCTGGTGCTGGTGCAGATGGTGGTGGTGCTGGTGGACCGCCTGCACCTGGAGACCCGGCTGGTGCGCCGGCGGGAGGCCGAGACCGTCCTGGTCATGCTTCTGGGCCGCGCCCTGGGGCGCTGCTCCACCGCCCGGGAGGTGGCCCTGGTCCTGGCCGAACGCCTGGACGGGCTGTTCCAGGCCCAGGCCTGGATGCTTTTCGCCGGCGAAGGGGACACCTGGGTGGCCCTGCCGGAGTCCCCCGAACCGCCGCCCAGCCCCCGTCCCACCGAGCTGCTGCCGCAGTTCAGCGACACGGCCACCCGGGCCGACCCGTTCGAACCGCTGTTCATGAATTCCTGCACGTACGTGGCCCTGGCCGGCCCGGGCGGAGCGGAAGGCCTGCTCCAGCTCTGGCTGGAAGGGGGAAAGCCGCTGGGTCCGGAGTCCTGGGGCCTGTTCCAGTCGCTGGCGGTGCAGGGCGCCCTGGCCCTGGAGCGGGTGCGCTGGCTGGAGGCGGCCCAGCAGGCCAGGCTGGACACCGAAAGCGAGCGCCTGCGCAACACCCTGCTGGGCGCCGTGTCCCACGATCTGCGCACTCCGCTGGCGGCCATCCAGGGCGCGGCCACCAGCCTGCTGCTGCCCGAGCCGCTGCCGGAGGCCACCCGCCTGGACCTGCTGGCCATGATCCGCGATGAAAGCGAACGGCTGGCGCGGCTGCTGAGCGACCTGCTGGACCTCACCCGGCTGCAGAGCGGCGCGATCCAGATCCAGAAGGAATGGCAGCTGCTGGACGAGGTGGTGGGGGCCGCGGTGCTGCGCATCGAGGCGACCAAGGGCGCCCTGCCGATCCTGGTGGACCTGCCCGAAAGCCTGCCGCTGGTGCCCCTGGACGGCGCGCTCATGGAGCAGGTGCTGATCAACCTGCTGGGCAACGCCCACCGGCACGCGCCCCAGAGCCCGGTGGAGTTGCGCGCCTGGGAGGAGCCGGGCAGCGTCGAGCTGGAGATCGCCGACCGGGGCCCCGGGATCCCCGCCGAGTTCCACCAGCGGGTGTTCGACAAGTTCTTCCGGATGCCCCGGGACCTCAAGGACGGCGGGGTCGGCCTGGGGCTCGCCATCTGCGGGGCCATCGTCAAGATCCACGACGGCGCCATCTGGGTGGAAAACCGCCCGGGCGGCGGGGCCCGGTTCCGGATCTCGCTGCCGCTGGAGGGGCTCCCGCCCGCCGCGCTGGAAACCGATCATCTGCCCCCATCCTTGGAAAGCACGCCATGAGCCAGCCCCTGATCCTGATCATCGAGGACGAAGCCTCCCTTCGCCGCTTCCTGGTGCCCACCCTGGCCAACAACGACTACCAAGTGCTCACCGCGGCCACCGGCGCGGACGGGCTGGCCATGGCCCGCAGCCACAACCCCGACATCATCCTGCTGGACCTGGGCCTGCCGGACCTGGAAGGCGGCAAGGTGCTGCAGAGCCTCCGCCAGTGGAGCCGCAAGCCGATCATCATCATCTCCGCCCGCACCCAGGAGAAGGACAAGGTCCAGGCCCTGGACCTGGGCGCGGACGACTACCTCACCAAGCCGTTCGGCGCCGAAGAGCTGCTGGCGCGGATCCGGGTCGCCCTGCGGCACGCCACCCAGACCACCCTGGACACTCCGGTCCTGCAGTGCGGCGCCCTGCGGCTGGACCTGGAGCGGCGGGAGGTCACCATGGACGGCGTGCCGGTGCGCCTCACCCCGCTGGAATACCGGCTGCTGGAGGCCCTGGCCCAGCGGGCCGGCAAGGTGGCCACCCACGCCCAGCTGCTGAACGAGGTGTGGGGCCCGGTGGGCGCCGGCCAGACCCACTACCTGCGCATCTACATGGGCACCCTGCGGCGCAAGATAGAGCCCGACGCCACCCGCCCCCGCTACCTGCTCACCGAACCCAGCATCGGCTACCGGCTCAACGTCGACTAGAAAACCTCCACCGTGGCGATGTCCACGTGGGTTTCCAGCGGATCCACCAGCACCGCCTCGCGCACCCGCGGATCCAGCAGGTAGGTGTGGTCGTCCGCGGTGCGCACCGGGTCGCCCAGCGGGTCGAACACGTGGTTGCCGGCGCCGGCGAACACCTCGTCCGGGTGCTCCGAGGCCGCGATGCAGCAGCCCACGGTGAACACCGCGTTCTCGATGGCCCGGGCCTGGAGCAGGGCGCGCCAGATGTGGTCCCGGCGCCAGGGCCACCAGGCCGGGGCCACCAGGGCGTCGCAGTGGGCATGGAGCCGCAGGGCACGGGCCTGCTCGGGAAAGCGCAGGTCGTTGCAGTTGAGCAGACCCAGGGTCCAGTCCTTGAGCCGCACCGCCGCGTAGCGGTCGCCGGGCTCCCACAGCTCCAGCTCGCCGTTCGGACGGAACAGGTGGACCTTGTCGTAGCGGGCCTTCTCCTCGCCCCCCTGCCAGACGGTGAGGCGGTTGCGCCGGTCCTCGGTGAACGAACCGAATAGGAAGGCGGTGTCCGGATGGTCGCCGGAAAGGGCCCGGAACCGCGCCCGGGCCAGGCCGGGGTCCAGCACCCGGCGGTAGCCGTGCAGGAAGCTTTCGGGGAAGACGCAGAGATCGGCCCCGGCCGCGGCGGCCGCGGCGCCCTCCTGCTCCATGCGCGCGATGTTGGAACCCACATCCAGGGATACGAAGCGGGACAGATGCACTTTCATCAACAACTCCTGAGCCACCGCATTATGGCATCCTTCCGGCAACCTCCTTGGCCCCAAAGAGATCCATCATGGGCTGGACCGCCGCTCCGGAGCCCGGATACCATTCCCGCTTCAGACCGATCCTGACCGAGGTGCCGCTTTGCCATTCCCTTTTTTGTCCCACTGGCTACTATCTGGACTCATGGCAACCCTTCCCGCATTCCACGGCATCAACCCCCAGAACCTGGACACCTCCGTGGCGCCATGCCAGGACTTCTACCAGTACGCCAACGGCAACTGGATCCGGCAGAACCCCATTCCGGCCGACCAGAGCAGCTGGGGCGCGTTCAACCAGCTGAAGGAGCGCAACCGGGTCATCCTCAAGGCGATCCTGGAGGAGAGCGCCGCCGCCGGGGCGCCCGTGGGCAGCCTGCAGCAGAAGGTCGGCGACTTCTATGCCAGCGGCATGGACACCCGGGCCATCGACCGGGCCGGCCTGGCGCCCCTGAAGCCGGCCTTCGCCCGGATCGCCGCCATCCGGAACGGCCAGGACCTGGCCGCGGCCCTGGGCCGGGCCCACGCCGAAGGCGGCTCCGCCGGATTCAGCTTCGCCGTGGGCCAGGACGACATGCGCAGCACGGCCTACATCGCCCAGTTCGGCCAGGGCGGCCTCGGGCTGCCGGACCGGGACTACTACACCCAGATCGATCCCCGCTCCCAGACCATCCGGGCCCAGTACCTGGAGCACCTGGCCAGGATGTTCGGGCTCATGGGCGAAAAGCCCCTGCTGGCCAAGGCCCACGCGGGCATCGTGCTCGCCCTGGAGACCCGCCTGGCCGAGGCTTCCATGACCCGGGTGGAGCGCCGGGACCCCAGGGCGGTCTACCACAAGATGACCGTGGCCGAACTGACCGCCCTGGCCCCCTTCGACTGGGCCGGCTATGGCCGCGCCATGGGGCTCATGGGGCTCATGGGGCTCATGGGGCTCCGGGAGGACACCATCCTGGTGCGCCAGCCGGCCTTCTTCAAGGCGTTCGCGGCCATGGCCGGCGAGGTGCCCCTGGCCCAGTGGAAGGTCTACCTGCGCTGGCACGCCTTGAACGATTCCGCCACCTGCCTGGGCGCGCCGTTCGAGCGTGAGCATTTCGCCTTCTACGCCACCACCCTCGGCGGGGTCAAGGAGATGAGCGAGCGCTGGAAGCGCGTGCAGGACGCCGCCGACCACGCCCTGGGCGAGGCCCTGGGCCGGCTCTACGTGGAACGCGCCTTCCCCCGGGAGGCCAAGGCCCGGGCGGTGGATCTGGTGGACAACCTGCGCGCGGCCCTGGGCGACCGGATCCGCAACCTGGAATGGATGAGCCCGGCCACCCGGGCCGCCGCCCAGACCAAGCTGGCCGCCCTCACCGTGAAGATCGGCTATCCCGACCGCTGGCGCGACTACACCGGACTGGAGGTGACCCGGACCTCCTACGCGGAAAACGTGTTCCGGGCCAAGGCGTTCGAATTCCGGCGCCAGTTGGCCCGGCTGGGGCAGCCCATCGACCGGGGCGAGTGGGAGATGACCCCGCCCACCGTCAACGCCTACTACAACCCCCTGATGAACGAGATCGTGTTCCCGGCCGGGATCCTGCAGCCGCCCTTCTTCGACCCGGAGGCCGACGACGCGGTGAACTACGGGGCCATCGGCATGGTCATCGGCCACGAGATGACCCACGGCTTCGACGACGAGGGCCGGCAGTACGACGCCCAGGGCAACCTCCAGGACTGGTGGAGCCCCGAGGACAGCAAGGCCTTCGCCGCCCGCACCGGCCTGGTGGTGCGGCAGTTCGACGCGCTGGAGGTCCTGCCCGGGCTGCACCTGAACGGCAAGCTCACCCTGGGCGAGAACATCGCCGATCTGGGCGGGCTCAAGGTGGCCTTCGCCGCCTACCGCCGGTCCATGGTAGGGAAGCCGCGGCCCGCCGACATCGACGGGTTCACCGCCGAGCAGCGCTTCTTCCTGGGCTATGCCCAGGCCTGGCAGTTTCATGCCCGGGACGAGACCATCCGCATGCGGGTGAAGGTGGATCCCCACGCCCCGCCCAGGTTCCGGGTCAACGCGCCGCTGGCCAACCTGCCGGAATTCATCCAGGCCTTCGGCTGCGGGACGGGAACCCCCATGTGCAACCCCGAGGCCGCCCGTCCGGCCATCTGGTAGCCGACTACTTGCGCGGGGCTTCCCGCGCCACCAGGTAGGAAACCGTGGTGCCGATCAGCGCCGGCACCACCAGGGTGGCCTGCCCGGTGGTTTCCGCCAGGAACACCACCGGCACCAGCAGGGTGCCGTGGGTGGCCCCGGCCAGGGCGGCGGCGCCCACCAGGGTCAGGTAGCCGGTCTGGCCCAGGCCCAGCCAGCCGTCGAAGGCCGCGCCCACCGCGGCGCCCATGGCCAGGGAAGGCAGCCACAGGCCGCCGATGCCGCCGCCGGCGAAGGTCAGCGCGGTGGCCGCCAGCTTCAGGGCCAGGAACAGGATGGCCTGGGTGGGCCTGGGCGAGCCGTACAGGAGCTGGTGGATCAGCTCCAGCCCGCCGCCCTGGGTGACCTGCAGGCCCCGCCACAGGAAGTGCCCGGGCAGGACCAGCAGGCTGAGGCCGGCGCCCGCGGCCAGTCCCCGCCACAGGAGGGGCACCGGCTGCAGCAGGGCCTGCAGCCGGCCCAGGAACCACCGGTAGCCGTTGGCCGCCAGGCCGCAGGCCAGGCCCAGCAGCAACGCCCAGAAGATCTCCCGGGTGCGGAAGCCCAGCGGATAGGCTTCCGGCAGGGGCAGCAGCGGCTCGTGGCCGGCGATGAACGAAAAGAACACATAGCCCGAGGCGGCCGACACCAGGCATGGGATCAAGGCGTCGGCATCCAGCCGGCCGTCGTGTTCCGCGGCCATGAGGGCCCCGGAGATGGGCGCCCGGAACACCGCCGACAGCGCCGCGGCGGCCCCGCCCCGGACCATCACCAGGGGCGGCCGGGCCAGCCGCCGGATCGGCGCGGCGCGCCGGGCCGCGGCCCGGAGCAGCCCGTGGTACTCCAGGCCCAGGGCGCCCCCGAACCACTTGCATGGGCCCTCCACCCCCGCGCTGCCACCGAAGCCGATGGTGAGGGTGCAGGCCACCACCTTGCCGATGGAGACGAGGAACGGGAAGACCAGGTAGGGATCCCTTTGGGCCAGGTCCATGTCCTTGAACAGGGAGACTTCCCCGATCCGGGTGAGCCGGAGCCAGGCCGTGGTGAGGAACAGGCCGATGCCGGGCAGGAGGATGGTGAGGTGGGTGCGCCAGCCCAGGTGGCTGACGAACGGGCTGAACAGGTCCAGTCCGCGCAGGGCCAGGGCCACCAGGAAGCCGATCCCGGCGCCCAGCGGCAGCATCACCCCCACGATCCGGCGGGTGTGCGCCAGCAGACGCAGGCTGCTGGTCCGGGTGGGCACGAGGTTGGGAAAGGCGGTGGGCAAACAGACCCCCTTGGCGCTGGCGATCGCGGTCCCAGGCTGGGTCGCGGCCCCGGCCCGGTCAAGGGGCGGCGAGGAAGGGCTCGGTCCACAGCTCCCGTCCGGTCTGGGCGGAGATGCCCACGAAGACCTGGTCGGGGGGGCACTTGAAGACGAAGGTGCATTCGTCCGGGAGGCGCGGATGCATGGGCCGCATGACGGTGAGGGTGGTGAACCCGTGGGTGTAGCCCAGGCGCTTGAGCTCGGCGACGGCGTCATCCAGGCTGACGGCGATCCAGACCCACTGGAGGCTCTTGGCGTCGAACACCGGCAGCGGCGACCACACCAGGGTGTTGAACATCCCCGAACGGCACTGGACCGATACGGATTGCATGTCGTCCCGGGAACGGGGCGGGGCATCGGGGGAACCGATCTGGTAGATGAGGGTCCATTGCTGGATGTCCAACCCGTTCTGCATCAGGGATTCGGTTGCGCCGCCGCGGGTGCCGACGATCCGGAACAGGGTCAGTTCCGGGTGCGCCTTCTGAGCCTCGGCCTGGTGGGCCAGGTAGCGGCTGGCCTGGAACACCAGGGAATTGAGGTCGCTCATGGTCTGCCCCATGAGCCCGCAACCGGCGCAAAGGACGAGGATCAGCCGAACGGGAAAAAGCATCGAGAATCCTAGGTCTCCCAGCGCCGCAGGGAAGCCATCCCCCTTTCGTGAACCGCGAGGCCGGCGAAAGAGGAATGGCCTTGGTCAGGGGCCGTGGCGAAGTATGGGTGCCACGGCTTGGCAACCCGTTTCAATCAGTAGCCGTAGTTCCAGACCATGGATCCGTTCTGGCAGGAAATGCCCACGGCCCGGCGTTCCCAGGGGCAGGTGAACACGTAGACATAGTCATCGGGCCAGTTGGGCAGGTTCGGGCGCTGCAGCTCCACGCTGGAGAAGCCGCGGACGTAGCCGTTGGCGTTCAGGTTGGCGATGGCGGCGTCCAGGGACACCGCGACCCAGGTGTATTCCAGCGACTTGACCCCCGTGACCGGGCTGCTGGAATACCGGAAATTATTGAAAATGCCCTGGGTGCATTCCGCCTGGACCGCCCGGTGGGGCTTGGGCTTGGGATCGGAACCGGGAAGCCCGGTCGGGTCGGGGGTGGTCTTGATCTTGTACAGGAAGGTCCAGTGCTGGACGTCGGTGGCCTTGGTCATGAGCACGTCGGGGAACGAATTGCCGTAGTTGCCGACGATCTTGCTGAGCTCCAGGGTCTCCGGATCGCGGGCCCCGGACATGCCGCTGGATACGTAGTGGGCGGCCGCGCTGACCAGGCCGTTGAGGTCGGTGGTCGACTGGGCAACCACCGAACTGCTGAAGCAAACGATGGGAATCATCCATTTGATTGGAATCATGGGGTCTCCTTCCAGGATTTGATGAGGGCCGGGCTTAAAATCGAGTTGCAAAAACGAGGCAAATGAATCCACCAATCGGCCTAAGGGTCGATTTCAATTTAATAAAAATTAACAATATGTATTTGGTGTTAAATGGTCCAAGGACGTTCAAAAGCGCTAGTGAAGCCATGGTCTTAAAGCGAAATCCATTCTATACAGTAGGAGATGGAAGTCACGAACTTTATTGCGATAAGTTATTTCGGCAAAGCTGCCCCTGGGCTAAGCGAGAGCCCATTGGTTTCCAAAGGAAAATGGATGTTGAACGGCTGTCGGGCGGATGGATCATTCAGGCCTGTCGCGGCCGCCGGCGGTTCAGCTGCTCGGTTTCAGGCTCTTGGCCAGGAGCTGGGTGCGGATGAACACGTCCAGATCGCCGTCCAGGACCTTCTGGGTCTGTCCGGTCTCGGCCAGGGTGCGGTGGTCCTTCACCAGCTGGTAGGGCGCCAGCACGTAGCTGCGGATCTGGGAGCCCCAGGCCACGTCGGACTTCTCGCCGGAGGCCTGGGCGATGCGCTCCTCGAGCTTGCGCTGATCCAGTTCGAACAGCCTGCCCTTCAGCACCTTCAAGGCGGTGGCGCGGTTCTGGATCTGGCTGCGCTCGTTCTGGCAGCTCACCACGATGCCGGTGGGCAGGTGGGTGAAGCGCACCGCGCTCTCGGTGCGGTTCACGTGCTGGCCGCCGGCGCCGCTGGCCCGGAACACGTCGATCCTCAGATCCTTGTCGGGGATGTCCATCTCCACCGTCTCGTCCAGTTCGGGGCTCACGTAGACCGCGGCGAAACTGGTGTGCCGGCGCTTGGCCGAATCGAACGGCGAGATCCGCACCAGCCGGTGCACCCCGGCTTCCGCCCGCAGGTAGCCGTAGGAGAAGGGCGCCGACACCATGAAGGTGGCGCCCTTGATGCCGGCCTCGTCGCCGTCCTGGTAGTCCAGCATCTCGGTCTTCCAGCCCTTGGTCTCGCAGTAGCGCAGGTACATGCGCAGCAGCATGGCCGCCCAGTCGCAGCTTTCGGTGCCGCCGGCGCCCGGGGCGATGGCCACGATCGCGTTGTTCTGGTCCAGCTCGCCGGAAAGCATCATGCGCAGTTCGGAATCATCCAGGTCGCGGCGCAGCTGGACTTCCAGGACCTCGGCCTCCCTCAGCATCTCCAGGTCGTCCCGGGACAGTTCCAGGGCGGTGCCCAGATCGTCCAGCTCCCCGGCCAGGCGCTTGGCCAGGGCGATGTCGTCGGTGATCTTGCCGCGCTTCTTGAGGATCGGCTTGGCGGCCACGGGCGAATCCCAGAACCCGGGGGCGGCGGTCTGCTCTTCGATCTGCTCCAGTTCGAGCCGCTTGCGTTCGGGGTCCAGGTGGTTGTACAGCTGCGTGACCCTTGGCTCCAGCTCGTTCTTGGCCCTTACGAGGCTCTCAAAGTCCATGTTCCATCCGTGATCAGGGGCCTTGCGCGTGAGGCCAACTTTCCACTTTAACGCGGCTCGGCCTCCGCTTCGCCGCAAAACACCTTCGGGGGAGAACCCCGATCCCAAGGTATCCTGAATCCATGGCTGAACCGATGCCCGCTCCAAGCGATGACCTGGAGCCCACCTTGCGTGGGGTCATGACCGGTGTGGGCGACACGGCCCTGGCCTACACCCGCTGGGAGCATCCGGAGCCCCGGGGCCGGGTGGTGATCTCCCACGGCTACGGCGAGCATGGCGGGCGCTGGGGGCACACGGCCCGCTGGCTGAACCGGGAAGGCTGGTCGGTGTCGGCCATGGACCACCGCGGCTTCGGCCGCAGCGGCGGGATCCGCGGCGACGCCAACGGGATCCGGGGCCCGGTGGAGGACCTGACCCTGTTCCTGCGCCAGGAGCGGATGCACGATGCCGGCAAGGACCTGCCGCAGATCGTGTTGGGCCACAGTTTCGGCGGCCTGGTGGCGCTGCTGGCGCTGCTCTGGCACCCGGACACCCTGGAGGCGCTGATCGTATCGAGCCCGGCCCTCAAGCTGCGGGAACTGCCCGTCTCCCTGAAGCTGTTGCAGAAGCTGTGCTCCTGGGTGATCCCGCACCGGCCGCTGGACCTGCCCGGGGACAAGTCCCTGGTCTGCTCCGATCCGGTCATGGTCCAGCGCTACCTGGACGACCCGCTCTGCCACCGGTTCGTTTCCGCGGGCTTCCTGGCGGCGATGCAGGAGGGCTGGCGGGAGCTGCTCGGCTTCGGCGCCGAACTGGACCGCCCGATCCTGCTGCTGGACGCCGGCCAGGACCGGGTGACCGATCCGGACGGCGCCGAGGACCTGTGGTCCGCCGTGCCCCAGGGACTGCTTCAGCGGCATCGCCTCGAAGGGTTCTATCATGAGATCTTCCACGATCTGCGCAGGGCCGAGGCGGAGTGCCTCACCGGCCAGTGGCTGGACCAGCTCTTCCCCGTTGCCCAAAACACCCCGGAACCGTCACCTGCCATGTATGAATAAGCAAGGGAAATCCATGATCCGTCGAAGCACGCTGACCCTCCTCCTGCCCGCCGCCTTGATCCTGGGCCTCACCTTGGCCTGCAGCAAGAAGCCCAGCACCGCGCCGGACCCCTACCGCACCCGCACCGCCCCGGACCTGCTGTCCAGCGCCATGGTCTACATGCAGAACGGGAAGTGGGACGACGGCCGCAGGATGCTGCGCAGCATCGAGGAGCGGCTGCCCTCCTCCCAGGAGTTCCCCATCGCCAAGCTGCTCATCGCCGACAGCTTCTTCTTCGGCTCCAAGACCTCCTACCCCGAAGCGCTGGTGGAGTACAAGAGCTACCTGAACTACTTCCCCCGCTCCGAGCGGCGGGACTACGCGCTGTTCCGGATCGCCCTCTGCCACTACGCCTCCATCGAGAACGCCGAGCGCGACCAGGCCGAGACCCGGAAGGCCATGGAGGCCTTCCAGGACCTGCTGCGGGAGGCGCCGGGCTCGATCTACGCGGTGGACGCCAAGGCCAAGATTACCCAGTGCTGGCGCCGGCTGGCGGAATCCGAGCTGATGGTGGGCATCTTCTACGTGAACAGCTTCAGCTACGGTCCGGCGGAAGTGCGGCTCAAGGGCCTGCTGGAGACCTATCCCGACTACGTGGATCGGGAGCGGGCCTACTACTTCCTGGCCGAGGCGCTGCGCAAGAAGAAGCTGCAGCCGGACCAGCTGAAGGCGTTCCAGGCCGGCTTCCTGGCCAAGCTGGAAAAGGACGACATGGCCAAGCTGAGCCGGACGGAATCGTCCCGCTACCAGGATGAGCTGAAGCAGTTCACCGATGACGAGCTGGCCAAGAACCGGCTGGAGGCCCGGAGCTACTACGAAAAGCTGGTGGAAAGCTACCCCACCAGCGTCTGGGCCTCCCGCGCCAGCGACCGGCTGGTGGAGATGGGCCAGATCGGCCTCCGGGAGGAACTGGACAGCTGAGGCTGGCCTTCCTGGCGGCCGCGGGCTAGCTGAAGAAGCTCAGCAGGCCCTGGGCCACCTCTTCCCGCATGGCGTCGGTCATCTCGGGGTAGACAGGCAGGCTTAGCACTTCCTGGGCGGCCAGCTCCGATTCCGGCAGCTGGCCCTTCTTGTAGCCCAGGCTTTCGAAGCAGGGCTGCTGGTGCAGGCAGATGGGATAGTAGACGGCGCAGCCGATGCCCAGGCCCTTGAGGTGGGCCTGGAGGGCATCCCGGCGGCCGCCCTTGACCCGGATGGTGAACTGGTTGTAGATGTGCCGGCCGTCCGGCACCTTCTCCAGCGGCAGCCCCAGTCGTTCCTGGGAAACGCCCTTGAGCCGCTCGATGTACCACTGGGCGTTGCGCCGCCGGCCCGCGTGCCAGCCTTCCAGCATGGGCAGCTTGGCCCGCAGCACCATGGCCTGGAACTCGTCCATCCGGCCGTTCATGCCGATCTCGTGGTGCACGTAGACCGGTTCCATGCCGTGCACCCGCAGCCTGCGCACCCGGGCCGCCAGGGCCGCGTCCTCGCGCACCAGCGTCATGCCGGCGTCGCCGAAGGCGCCCAGGTTCTTGGTGGGATAGAAGCTGCAGCCGGTGAGGTCGCCGAACTGGCCGGCCGAGCGGCCCCAGCCCCGGGCGCCCAGGGACTGGCAGGCGTCCTCGATGACCGGAATGCCGTGCTTGCCGGCCACGGCCATGATCGCCGGCATCTCGGCGAGCTGGCCGAACAGGTGGACCGGCACGATGGCCTTGGTGCGCGGAGTGATGGCGGCTTCCACCAGGGCGCCGGTGGCGTTGAAGGTGGCCGGGTCGAGGTCGATGAACACCGGGGTGGCGCCGGTGCGGGCCACCACGCCGGCGGTGGCGAAGAAGGTGAAGCTTGGAATGATGACCTCATCGCCGTGCCCTACGCCCAGGGCCATGAGGGCCACCAGGAGGGCGTCGGTGCCGCTGGACATGCCAATGGCGGCCGAGGCGCCGGAATAGGCGGCCAGCTCGGCCTCCAGGCCCTTCACGTTGGCGCCCAGGATGAAGCTGGAGCTGTCGATGAGGCCGGCGAGCCCCTGAAGGATCTGCTCCTTCACCGAAACGTTCTGGGGGGCGAGTTCTAGCATGGGCACAGGCATGGGAGCTCCAGGGAATCCCCCATGATACTCCCAGGGGCGCCCAACCAGCCGGTTCCGGCGGGGGCGGCGCCGGCGGTTGTGACCAGGCATTGACGGGGCCCTTTCCGGGCCTGAAGATGAACAACATGGCGAAGGTTTTGTTGATCGACGACAGTCGGGTGATGATTCTGTACCTTCGCAGGGTGCTGGAGGGGCACTATGCCATCGAAGAATGGCTGCCGCCCTCGGCCATGGAGATCGCCGAGCACATCCTGGCGTCCGCCCCCGACGTGGTGCTCACCGACTACCAGATGCCCGGATGCAGCGGCGCCACCGTGGCGCGCATGATCATGAAGGCCAAGCCGGGCCTGCCGGTGATCGTGATCACGGCCAACCGCGACGAGGATGTGGCCGCCACCCTGCGGAAATTCCAGGTGAAGGACATCCTGCACAAGCCGGTCTCGGCGGAAGCACTGCTGGCAGCCGTGAGCAAGGCCATCGCCTGAAGCGGCGCGTGCGCCGGACCCGGCTGTGCCTTCCGGAAAAATGTGCCAATCTAGGGACTCATCACAAGGGAGGTTCCATGTTCCGGCGGTTGGACGATTTCAGGAAAGCCTGGACAGAGGAGGCCAAGCACACCGTGGCGGTGATGGAGGCCATCCCCGATGCGGCCCTGGGCGTCGCCATTACCCCGGGCCACCGGGATCTCCAGCGCCTGGCCTGGCACCTGGTGGAATCCGCAATCGAAATGCCCACCCACATGGGGCTGTCCATCACCGGCGCGGAGCGGGTCAAGGGCGGGTTCATCGAGCCGCCGCCGCCGGACATGCAGTCGGTGATCCAGGCCTACAGCGCCGCTTCCGACGACCTGCTGAAGGGCATCGAGAACTGGTCTGACGCCGACCTGGAGCGGGACGACGAGATGTACGGGGAGATCTGGAAGCGCGGCTACGGCCTGCACGTGCTGCTGGTCCACCAGACCCACCACCGGGGCCAGATGACCGTGCTCATGCGCCAGGCGGGCCTGCTGGTGCCCTCCATGTACGGCCCGGTGAAGGAGGGCTGGTCCGCCTACGGGGTGGAGCCGCCGAAAGTCTAGCGCCAGCTACCGCCGCAGCTTGCGCAGGATCATGTCCTTGCACGCCTTGGCTTCGGGCACCCGGAAGGCGAACAGCAGCCCGGCATAGACCAGGGCGCAAAGCGCGATCAGGGGGAACAGCCGCAGGCTGGTGGGCCACAGCCCGCGGAAGGTGCCCAGGCCCAGGATCCGGGCCCCGGCCCAGCCCAGGGCGCCCATGAGCGCGGCGGCGGCGCCCATGGCGGCCCAGCCGCCCAGGACGTTCCGGAAGGGCAGGTGGCCGGCGCGGCGCTTCAGGACCACGGTGAGGAAGACCAGCCCGGACAGGCTGGCGATGCCGTTGGCCAGGGCGATCCCGGCGGTGCCCAGGGGGCGCATGAGCAGGATGGAGCTGACCACGTTGACCACCATCCCGAACAGCGCGGCGTAGGCGGGAGACTTGTAGTCCTTGAGGGCGTACAGGCACTGGGCGGCGATGCGCCCGGTGGCGATGAACAGGAGGGCGATCGCCTGGAAGGCCACGGTGTGGGCGGTCCAGCCCACGGCGCTCGAGCCGTAGCGGCCGGTCTGGAAGATCACCGCGATGATCGGCCCGGCCAGCACGGCCATGCCCACCGAGCCCGGGATGACCAGCACCGCCGTGCCGCGCAGGGCGCTGGCCAGGCTGCCCCTGAGCCCCGGAAGGTCTCCGGCCTCCACCAGCCGGCTCATGGCGGGCAGGCTCACGGTGGCCACGCTGGCCGCGAAGATGCCCAGCACCATCTCCCCCATCATGTTGGCGTTGAACAGGATGGTCTGGGCGCCCACGGCCAGCTGGGAGGCCAGGACGGTGGAGATCACCACGTTGATGGGATGGATCCCGGTGCCGATCAGGCCAGGCGCCATGCGCTTCAAGGCGCTGCGCACCCCGGGGTGGCGCAGGTGCAGGCCCCAGTGGATGCCGAAGCCCATCCGCCGGAACGCCGGCCAGAGCACGAACAGCTGCACCAGCCCGCCCACCAGGGTGGCCAGGGCCAGGCAGATGGCGGCCCGTTCCGGGGTGCGCCAGGGGGCCGGGCCCCAGTGCAGGCAGACGAAGGCGAAGCTGATGAAGGCCAGGTTCCAGAAGGTGGACACCGAGGCCGGCAGGCCGAAGCGGCCGCGCAGGTTGAGCACCGCCGAAAGCCCGGCGGTGACGCTCACCAGGATCAGGTAGGGGATCATGATCCTGGCCAGGGTGGTGGTGAGCAGCCACTGCGGCGGCCCGGCCCGGGTTCCCGCCAGCACCTGCCCCAGCACCTGGAACTGCTGCCACCAGCGCGCCTCCGGCGCGAGCCGGCCGAGCATCTGCAGGCCGGTGATCAGCCCCATGGCCGGGATGCTCAGGGCGCACAGGAGCGCCAGCAGCACCCCCAGGGTGCCCAGGAACTTGGCCACCATCTCCCGGCCGGCGGCCTCGCCCTGGGTGGTCTCCACCTCGCTCAGGGTGGGCAGGAAGGCCGCGGTCATGGTGCCCTCCGCGGTGAACCGGCGCAGCAGGTTCGGGATGCGGAAGGCCACCATGAAGGCGTCCGCCGCCAGCCCCGCGCCCAGGTAGTTGGCCACCAGCCGGGACTGGAGCATCCCGGTGATGCGCGAAAGCAGGGTCATCAGCCCCACCACCCCCGCGGAGCGCAGCATGGAAGGCTTGCCCGGACGCGTTCCGGCGGACGGGCTGGTCATGGCGCCAGCATGGGCGATGGACGAAACTGCTCCTGGGACATGGACACCGGTGAGAGGGTGGAAGGCGGACGACCCTTTCCACTCTAGCAGCAGTGCCCTGCGGCTTGGTTCTGCCGCGGGTTCCAAGGATAATGTCCCCATGGCGAAGAGATCGTTCGGAATGCGGGTGCTGCGCGCGGGGGGTGTCTGCGTCCTGGTGTGCCTGGTGGCCAGCGCCGGGGTGGTGCTGCTGCTGCGGTTCCTCCCGGTGCCCTGCTCGGCGCTCATGGTGCAGCGCCGGGTGGAGGCGCTGGTGACCGGCAAGCCGTACCGCCCCATGCACCGCTGGGTGCCCCTGGAGCAGATCGCCCCTTCCATGGGCGTGGCGGTGATCGCCGCCGAAGACCAGAACTTCGAGGAACACTTCGGGTTCGACTGGCAGGCCATCGAGAAGGCCATCGCCCACAACGAGCACAGCCGGAAGAAGCGCGGCGCCTCCACGGTCAGCCAGCAGACCGCCAAGAACCTGTTCCTCTGGGAATCCCGTTCCTGGGTGCGGAAAGGGGTGGAAGTCTACTTCACCCTGCTGCTGGAGACCCTGTGGTCCAAACGGCGGATCCTGGAGGTCTACCTGAACATCGTGGAGTTCGGCGACGGCGTGTTCGGCGTGGATGCCGCCGCCCACAAGTTCTTCGGCCGCCCCGCGCGCGCCATCAATCCCGGCCAGGCGGCCCTCCTGGCCGCGGTGCTGCCCAACCCGCACCGGTTCCGCGCCGATGCCCCCAGCTCCTACCTGCGCGGCCGCCAGGGGTGGATCCTGCGGCAGATGCGCCAGCTGGGCGGGGATCAGGTGGTGAAGGAACTGTCCCATTAGCCAGGACTGCGCGCCCTGTCCCCTGGCCAGATAAAATAATTAAATTATTATTGGAGTGTGCCGCAGCCCTCCTGGTTCTCCCTGGGTGCCAAGCCTGCCCGCTGGTTCGCGGATCGGCCTACCTGGCTTGCGCTCGGGCTGGTGATCCTGATGGCGGGGCTGCTGTTCGGCACCGGGCTCAACAACCACACCCTTTGGGACTACCATGAGCCATACGTAGCCGGCATCATCCACGAGATGACCACCCGGGGGGACTGGATCGTGCCGACCCTGGACGGCCAACCCTACCTGGAAAAGCCGCCCCTGTTTTACTGGATGGCGGTGCTCAGCTGCAAGGCCGCGGGGAGCTTCGCGCCCTGGGCGTTGCGCCTGCCCAGCGCCCTGATGGCGGTGGGCACCGTGGCCTGGGTGGGCTGGCTGGGCTGCCGGGTCCAGTCGGTGCGGGCCGGGGTCTGGGCCGGGCTGTTGACCGCCGGCAACGTGCTGTTCTTCCAGATGGGCCACCAGGCGGTGGTGGACATCACCCTCACGGCCACGGTGACCCTGGCCCTGGGGCTGGCCTTCCTGGCCCTGGTGGAGGCGCCCGGCCGGCGCTGGGTGGACGGGTTCTGGGCGAGCCTGGGCCTGGTCTTCCTGGCCAAGGGGGTGGTGGGCCCGGTGATGGTGCTCTGGCCGGTGGCCGTGGTGCTGCTGCTGAAGCGGGACCGGAGCAGCGCCGCGGCGTTCCTGCGGCCTGGGTGGGGGATGGCGCTGGGGCTGGGCCTGGCCTTGGCCTGGGCGGTGCCCCTGGCCCTGCGGGGGGGCCGCGAGTTCCTTACGGAAGTGTTCGTGCGGAACACGTTGGGGCGTTTCCTGAAACACCCGGACCTGGTCTCCCGCACCGGCCGGCTGGATGAGCACCGGGAACCGTTCACCTTCTACCTGGCCCGGTCCCCGGGCAACCTCTGTCCCTGGCTCGCCGTATGGATCGCCGCCATGCTGCCGGTCCGGCGGGGCAGGGCGGTGCTGGAATGGGGCATCCCGGCGCTGTTCCTGGCGGTCCTGCTGCTGCTGAGCCTCTCCTCGGGCAAGCGCATGGTCTACCTCCTGCCGGTGCTGCCCATCACCTTCCTGCACACCGCCCTCTGGCTGGACCGGGTCCTGCGCGGCGCGCCGGGCCGGATGGCGCGGGCCGCCCTGTGGGCCACCCTTGGGCTGACCTTCCTGCTCAGCGTGGGCCTGCCCTGGTTCGCCCTGGGGCGGGCGGGGATGCCCTGGTTCCTGGCCCTGCCCATGAGCCTCCTGGTGCTGCCCTTGGGCGCGGTGGCGGTGGCCCGCGCCCGCCGGCGCGATCTGGCCGGGGCCCTGGCCTGGTGCCTGGCCCAGTGGCTGGTGGCGGTGCTGGCCTTCACGGTGCTGGCGGTGCCGTACCTGGACCGGGAGTGGAGTCCCATCCTGGAGCCCTACCGGATCGCCCGGCGGCTGGAAGACCTGGGCGCCGGGGTGCACCAGGGCCGTCTGGGCGAAGGCCAGGTGGGCTTCGTCAACCTGATCCTGGGGCATCGGCTCCCGCCGGTGGAAAGCGCGGCGGCGGTGCGGGCCGTCCTGGCCGAAAGCCGGCCGCAGTCCCTGCTCATCGAGCCCATCCATTTCTGGCGGAGGGAGTTGCATGGCCAGGTGGAGGGAGGGCTGGAAATTCTCACCGAAGGCTCCCAATCCGGGAAGATCTGGGACCGCACTCCGGTGCTGGTGGTGAACCGGAGCGCCCTGGACCTGCTGTCCGACGGGGAAGACTAACCCTTGTAGTGTTTGAAGAAATAATGGCCCACCTGGGTCCAGGCATCCTGCCACAGCTCGGGGTCGCCCTTGATCGCCAGCAGCAGCTGAAGCGACTCGTTCATGTAGACCTTCGAATCCTTCTGGTTGTGTTCCACCATGCTCTGGGCGTTGTCGGCCAGGTCCGCCAGCTTGATGGTCTGCGCCCCCTGGGAGGCCATGGCCAGGTGCATCCGGTTGATCTCCGCATGCCGGTCCCGGTCTCCGTCCTCCAGCTTGGCCGGATCGGTCAGCTCTTCCACCAGGTCGGCCACCTGGTCGCCGAAGGCTTCCCGGATCTCCCCCAGGTGGACCTCCTGGTCGTTGACGACGTCATGCAGCCAGGCGGCCGCGACCATTTCCGGGGTGGCCTTGGGAACCGACAT
Organism: Holophaga sp.; assembly: GCA_031292735.1. The sequence goes on along the minus strand of JARLGP010000092.1, from coordinate 11,918 downwards.
GACTCGCTTGGCCACCGCTTCCAGATGGACCAGGTAGGATTCTCCGGTATACGGCCATCTCTGGTTCCGGTGACAGTGCGCGGCAAACGCCTTCGCTTCCTTGATAAGGTCGATTTTTACGGCCGAACTCATGCGAACTCCTCCTCTTTTCGTCAGCCACGATGGCTGGAATCCTAGGCGAGGCAGGGGACACGCCCCTGGAGAGCCGCCGGAGCCTTCATCGTGGTTTCGCCCTCGGGGAAGGGCTTGGGATCCGGAACCACAGGTCGGTGGAATCCTTGCCGGCTCCTGGGAGCCATGGTTCATTATACAGGACGCGGGCCCTCCGGAGGCGCCGAGTCGGTCCGGGCCTCCGCGGGAGGCAGCCGCTGGGCGTAGCGCAGCACCGCATACCCGGTGCCGTCCGGGGCGAGGTGGACCGCGCGCTCGCCCGGGGTCCAGCCGAGGTGCTCGTAGACCCTCCGGGCGGGCGCATTGGCCTCCACCACCCCGAGATGCCAGCGGTCGAAGGCGCCGCGCGCCCGGATCCAGGCGATCCCCTCCTGGAGGAGCCGGCGGCCGATGCCCCGGCCCTTGCGGTCCGGCCGCACATGCAGGTTGTCCAGCAGCGGGCCCCAGTCCGGCTCGGCCGCCAGGTAGATGCAGATGAAGCCCACGCAGGCCCCGTCCTCCATGGCCACCAGCACCCCCTGGTCCGGGTGGGGGCCGGTCTCCAGGCGCTCGAACCAGTGCCGCCGGCGTTCCGGCCCCAGCTCCCCGTCCAGGAAGGCGTCGGCGAAAGCGCCGCGGTAGCTGCTGCGCCAGCTTGCCGCATGAAGCTCCGCGATGGCGCCCGCATCGCCGGGCCCAGCGGATCGGACCTGAGAATTCATGGAATCCTCCCACCTGATTATGAACTTCGGATTCAACATCGGGCGAGCATTCCCCGGGAAACGGCCTAGCTTTGGGTTGGAGATTATCAACATGCAGCTCCCACCCCTCACCAGGCATGTCCCCAAGGACGAGTTGGAAGCCTTCATGGCCTACGCCGAAGACAACTACTCCACCGTGTTCGAGCCGCTGAACACCCCGGAACCCGATCCGGACAACCCGGCGCAGGAGCCAGGATTGCCGTCCGTCACGCCCCCCGAACCCTAGTTTCAGAGGGCCATGCCGCCCGAGACCTCGATGCGCTGGGCGTTGACCCAGCGGTTCTCATCCGAAAGCAGCGCCGCGATCATCGGGCCGATGTCGTCGGGCAGGCCGGCGCGGCCCAGCGCCGTCACCTCCGCCACCCACTTGTTGATCTCGGGGTTGTCCCGGACCATGCCGCCGCTGAAGTCGGTGGCGATGGCGCCGGGGGCCACGGTGTTCGCCGCGATGCCGCGCGGGCCCAGCTCCTTGGCCAGGTAGCGGGTGAGTACCTCGATGGCGCCCTTCATGGACGCGTAGGCGCCGCTCCCCGGCATCGCCACGCGGGTGAGGCCCGACGAGATGTTGGTGATCCGCCCTCCGTCGTTCATGAGCGGCAGGAGCTTCTGGGTGAGGAAGAACACGCCCTTGAAGTGGACCTGGTAGAGGCCGTCCAGGTCCTCCTCGGTGGTCAGCTCGAAGGCCTTGTGGTGCGAGGTTCCGGCATTGTTCACCAGGTAGTCGAACCGCTGCGCGCCCAGGCTCGCCAGGGCCGACCGCAGCTCCCCCACGAAGGCGTCGAACGCCTGGATATCGCCCATGTCCAGGTGCAGGGCCACGGCCCTGGCGCCCGCCGCGGCGACGGCGGCCACCACCTGGTCGGCTTCCGCGCGATGGGCATGGAAGGTGAAGATCGAGTTGACGCCCCGCCTGGCCAGGCTGAGCACGGTGTTCCGGCCCAGGCCGCGGCTGCCGCCGGTGACGATGGCGATCTTGCTGCCTGAAATGGGATTGCTTTCTGGTGTCATTGCCCGCTCCCGAGGAGGATTGCCTGGGCTGAGGATAGGTCCGGCGATCGGGCCGGTGAATGCCGGAATCCCCCCATTTCTTGCCTATTCCTGCTTGACGGCCCGCCCCATCCGGAGATCTTGGTAAGGAGGCCGGGGCCACCATGCTGGATCAATTGATCGATGAGGTAAGACGCTTCACGGATGGGCAGGCGGGCGAGAGTCCCTTCGCCACAGCCATCCCGGGGCTCACCATCCTGCGGTCCAACCACGAGAAACGGCCCCATCACCTGATCTTCAAGCCCGCGCTTTGCATCGTCCTCCAGGGCGCCAAGTGGGCATTGTTCGGGGAGAAGCGCATGGACTACCGGGCCGGGCAGGCGCTGGTGGTGAGCGTCGAGATGCCTGCCTTCGGCACCGTGGCAGAGGCCAGCCCGAGGGAACCCTACCTGGGGATCATCATCGAGTTCGACCTTGCCGTCATGCGCGAGGTGTTCGACGGCCTGGAGCCGCCGCCCAGGGCCCATGCCGGCGACCTGGAGGGGAGCGTGTTCGTCACGGACTTCGCCGGCCCCATGACCGACTGCACGCTGCGCGCGGTGCGGCTGCTGGCCACGCCCCAGGCGATCCCGGTGCTCTATCCCGCGATCATGCGGGAGATCTGCTATTGGCTGCTGACCGGCCCCCACGGCGGGGAGGTGGCCAAGGTGGCGCTGGGGAGCAACCACGAGCCGGGGGTGATCCACGCCATCCATGCCTTGCGGGACCGCTTCGCCCAGCCGGTCCGGATCGACGCCCTGGCCTCCATCGCCAAGATGAGCCCGTCCGCCTTTCATCGTCACTTCAAGCGGCTGACATCCATGACGCCGCTCCAGTACCAGAAGCAGCTCCGCTTGATCGAGGCGCGCCGGATGATGGTTTCGGAGGCGGTCACCGTCGAGGCGGCAGCGTACCGGGTGGGCTATGAAAGCCCTTCCCAGTTCAGCCGCGAATACGCGCGCATGTTCGGGATGTCGCCGAAACGGGACGGGAAGCAGGCGAAGGGGCCACTCGTTCCGTAGTCGGTGGAACCGATCCGACCTTCTGCCGGCCGAAGGGGCCTGGCGGGTCGGCCTTGGCGCTACCGCCCGGTGATCACCGAGCCCAGCACGGCCATGACGTGGCAGGCGCTGCCTCCCAGGACGAACAGGTGCCAGACCGCATGGGCGAATCGAATCCCATGGTTCAGGTAGAACGCGGTGCCAAGGCAGTAGCAGAGGACGCCGCCCGCGAGCCAGAGCAGGCCCCCGGCCGCGAGGTTGTGGCAAAGGGGGCGGATCGCCACCAGCGCCAGCAACCCCATGCCCACATAGGCTGCGGTGGAAAGAAGACGGTTGGAGAGGGTGAACAGGCACTGCAAGGTGATGCCGGCCGCGGCCAATCCCCAGATGATCCAGAACAGGCTCCAACCCCAGGCCCCCCGGAGGGTGATCAGGCAGAGGGGAGTGTAGGTGCCCGCGATGAGCAGGTAGATGGCCGAGTGGTCCAGGATGTCGAAGAGCCGTTTGGCCCTGGGGGCGGCGATGGCGTGATACAGGGTCGAGGTGGAATAGAGGATCACCAGGGTGGCCCCGAAGCTGGCGGCGCCCGCCAGGTGCCTGGCCGTGCCCTGGCGGGCGGCGGAGGCCAGCAGGAGGGCCAGGGCCACCACGGCCAGGGCTGCCCCAACGCCGTGGGTGATGCTGTTGGCGATTTCCTCCGCCGGGCTCTGGATGGTTTCGGCCGATGGCAAGATACCTCCTCTTCGAGGGCCGGATGGTGCCTCGGCCCCTGAGAAGATAAGGCTTCCCATCGGCTGTGCCGTGCCGAGCCCATGAATCCCGCGTGAATTCCTGGCGTCAGATTCCATCCATGGGCAGGTCACCGGCGGAAACCCTGGCGCCTACGCGGCGCCGCCCCGGTCCGCAACCTGGGCCGGCCAACCCAGCCAGGAGCGCATCCGGAAGCGGATGATGCCGAGATGTTCGTGGAGCGCGAAGTCGGTCAAGGCCAGGTTCAGCCCCAGGGGAATCCAGGAGCGGAAGGGCAGCAGGGAGTCCGAAGCCGACCCCTCGCAGCGGATGCCATGATGGGTGAAATACAACAGGGACCGTTCCATGTGGAGGGACGAGGTCACCAGGATGGTGCGGTCGAAAGCCCGGGAGCGGGTGATGGCGCTGGTGAATTCAGCGTTCTGGAAGGTGTTGAGGCTCCGCGCTTCCAGGATGATATCGGCCTTCCGGACGCCGATCCCGGTCGCCGCCTTGCCGTAGACGGCGGCTTCGGAAACGCCCAGCCCCTGGGGATCGCCACCGCTGATGATCAGGGTGCAAGGCTGCCCGCTGGCCAGGCAATCCTGGTAGAGGCGGACCGCCTCGAGGATCCGGGGGTAGGCCAGGATGGTGGGTTGCGGATCGGCCCCGCCCGGTTGCCGGACGAGGCCGGCGCCAAGCAGCACGATGGCGTTGTTCCGCCCCCATTGGGGGGACTGGAGCCGGGTGCAGGAATTCACCAGGGGCGTGATCAGCCAGGTCGGGAGCACACCGTCGGCACCCAGCAGGAAGAGCGCGAGGACGACAGCCAGCAGGCACGAGCCGGTTCGTGGACGCAGGAATCCGAGCAGCAGGGCCACCACCAGGGACAAGGCCAGGAATGCTGTGAACACGGGCGACCTCCCAATGAAAGCATATGCTGGCTCCGGACTTCATCCTTGCCGTTTCAGGCCGGTCCCAGACCGGGCTTTCCGGCAGGTAGGGCTCCGCGCCGATGGCCCATGGCGACGCGGCCCAAAAATAACATGAACGTCCGTTTGGCGACCCGGCATAAGGATCCGTAGAAGGCTGACCTCCCGATCACCGAAACCGGCTTGTGGCTTGGCAAGGGACTTCAAAGTGAATGATCAAGCCTGGGAACTGAATAATCATCGTCTTGTAAGTATTTGTTTCTATTAATAATTACCGTTTGGCATGAAATGTGCGTTCCTGGGCATGCGCAGGGTCGGCCAGATCCAACACCTATTTTGGAGGAACCATGAATCTGGGAAGCAAAATCGCATTGGGGTGCGGAGGCCTGCTGGTGCTGCTGGCGCTGGTGTTCGGCGTCGGGCTGATGGGGTCCTACAATGCCCTGAACGGCCTTAGCCAGGGGGTCGATGCCCAATGGGGGCAGGTGGAGAACGTGTACCAGCGCCGGGCGGACCTGGTGCCGAACTTGGTGGAAACCGTGAAGGGGGCCGCCGCCTTCGAGAAGAGCACGTTCCTGGCCGTCACCGAGGCCCGGGCCAAGGTGGGCCAGATCAACCTGGGCGGGAAGACCCCAGCCTCCCCCGAGGCCATGGCCGGTTTTCAGCAGGCCCAGGAAGGCCTGGGCTCGGCGCTGTCCCGGCTGCTGGTGGTGGTGGAGAAGTACCCCGACCTCAAGGCCACGCAGAATTTCCGCGATCTGCAGGCCCAGCTGGAAGGCACCGAGAACCGGATCGCGGTGGAGCGCATGCGTTTCAACCAGGCCGCCCAGGACTTCAACACTAGGCGCAACAGCTTTCCGACGGTGATCGTGGCGGGATGGTTCGGCAGCCGGTTCCGCGAGCGGGCCTACTTCAAGGCCCAGGCCGGCGCCGAAGCGGCACCGAAAGTGGCTTTCTAGCCAGCCATGCGGCGGCTCCTGGTTCTTTTCTGTGTGCTGGCGGGGCTATGCGGCGGGTGGTTGCTGGAGGCCCAGGCGGCTCCGCCGGCTTCGCCCCAGCACTGGGTAACGGATGGCCCGGGCCTGCTCACCCCCGCGGTGCGGGAGGGCCTGGACCGGCGCCTGGAGGCCTATCAGAAGGGCACCGGCCACCAGGTGCTGGTGTGGATCGGCACCACCACCGCCGGGGACCCCTTGGAGGAATGGACCGTGCGGGCGTTCGCGGCCTGGAAGGTCGGCCGCGCGGGTCTGGATGACGGTCTGGTGATCTTCCTCTTCGCCGGGGACCGCAAGGTCCGCGTGGAAGTGGGCTACGGCCTGGAGGGCCAGGTGCCCGACGCCGTGGCGTCGCGGATCATCCAGGAGAGGATCCTGCCCGGGCTCAAGGCCGGGGACGTCGACGGGGCGGTCACCGCGGGGGTGGACGGGGTGCTCGCAGCCGTGGGGGGCGAAACCGCCGGCAACGCTTCCCAGGACCGGGGCCGGGCCGCCGGGACCCCGCTGGGGCCGCTGGCCTGGATCCTCATCGCCCTGCTGGGCCTGGGCTTCCTGGTCCTGGCCATCACCCATCCGGGCCTCGCCATCTGGCTGCTCTTCACCATGCTGTCCGGGGGCCGAGGCGGGGGCGGCGGAGGCGGAGGTGGTGGCGGCTGGTCCGGGGGCGGCGGCCGTTCCGGCGGTGGCGGGGCATCCGGATCGTGGTGAAGCGGGGAGGGGACAGATGCTGTACATGAGCCGCAGGAGCCTGAGGACATGCGTGGACGCCCAGCGGGTGGAGCAGGCCATCCGGGAGGCGGAGCGGGCCACTTCTGGAGAGATCCGGGTGTCGGTGGCGCGGTTCTTCTGGGGCGACGTGGAGAAGGTCGCAGGAAAGGCATTCCGCCGCCTGGGCATGGAGAACACCTCCGAACGCAATGGGGTGCTGATATTCCTGGTGCCCGGCCGGAAGCGGTTCGCCGTCCTGGGCGATTTGGCCATCCACGCCAAGGTGGGACAGGCCTTCTGGGAAGACGTGGTGGCGTGCCTCTCGGCCCATTTCAGCCGTGGTGATTTCACGGAAGGACTGGTGGAGGGAATTCGCCTGGTGGGAGACCGTCTGGCCGCCCACTTTCCAGGAGCGAGCGCGCCGGACCAGGACGAACTGCCGGACGATGTGGATTTTTCCTGAGGTCCCATCCCGAACAGACGCTTGCCTGGCTGGAGGAACTCTGCCGTTTGGGCAGGGTGATGGAACTGGACTTCCCGGATTCCGGTCTGGTTTCGAACATCCAAGGGATGCGCGGCTCTATCGCCGTCGCCCAGGCGCGGGCCCAAGGTCCAGGCCGAACCGGCCAAGAACCTGGGCCAGGAATGGCCCGGCCGCTGCCCGGGCGATCCGGGCGAAACTGCTTGTCAGCTCCGAAACGGGCCGCTGGGGTGGAAAGATCATCAGGGTCCGGAACTGCACGGCCGACCTCCCACTGCCAGGACAGGCCGGCTCTCCGGCAGAGGAACCACCACGTTCCCCGGAGGCTCCCCGCTGGCGCGGCTTTGCCTTTTCCCCTCAGAATTTCCGGATGACATCCCGGCCGACCATCAACCGCTCGATAGCGGCTTCGTCCACGGCGTAATGGATCCCGTTCTTCTCGTCCGGAACAATCAGCGTGCAGCGACGGGTGATGTCGACCATCGGCACGGTGATGTCTTCCTTGAAGAAGCGATGGGCCGGGGGGATGTCATTGGCCAGGGTGAAATTCGGCAGGCTGGCCATGGTGATGTTTTGCACCCTCCCGATGCCGGTTTCGGTCATGCCGCCGCACCACACCGGAATGCCGTGCTTCAGGCAGAGGTCGTGGATCCTGATCGCTTCGTGGATGCCGCCGCAGCGGCTGGACTTGATATTGATGACCTGGGCGCTGCCCAGGTCGATGGCCTTGCGGGCATCATCGAACGAGGTGATGCTCTCGTCCAGGCAGATCCGGGTGCGAATCGCCTTCTGCAGCACGGCATGATCGACGATGTCGTCTTCGCCCAAGGGCTGTTCGATGTAGCAGAGGTTGAACTCGTCCATGGCCTTGAACAGGTCCAGGTCGGCGAGGGTATAGGCCGAGTTGGCGTCGACGGTCAGGGTGATGTCCGGGAAGTGTTTGCGGACTTCCCGGACGATGTCGATGTCCTTGCCCGGCTTGATCTTGATCTTGATGCGGTGATAGCCTTCGCCCTGGTATTTCGCGATTTTCGCCAGCAGCGCGTCGATCGTTGGCTCGATACCAAGGCTGATGCCGGTCTTCACTTCGTCGTGCGTGCCGCCGATCAGGGTCTTGAGCGACTTTCCGGTGGTCTTGACCAGGAGGTCCCAGAGCGCGTTCTCGATGGCGGCGATGGCCAATTTGTTGCCGCGAACGAAAGCCACACGCTGCAGGAAATCTTCCGGCCCGGCGAGGTTCTCGCCCAGGATGCGCGGCGCCAGGATGTTCTTCAGGATGTGCAGGCAAGTGCCGTTGTCTTCGGCATTGTAGAGGGGCGCGTGAAACGCCTTGCACTCGCCGTAGCCGAAGGTGCCTTCTGAATAGACCTTCACCAGCAGGGCGTCGCGCACCACGAAGCGCACGAAGCTGGTTTCGAACGGATCCTTGAACGGGTTGTTCACGCGGATGATGTCGATGCGGTCGATTTTCACAGGTTGGTTCCTCCCTCTTGGCCGAATTCCATTTTGTCTACGCGGGGTTTCCCGCAAGCTGGCTGCGGCCGCTGCTCCGGATGGTCATGCTGGTCAGGACCGAGAGGCCGGCCGCGCCGATCAGGAACCAGAAGGCCGCGCTGTAGGAGCCGTGAAACGCGCCGACCAGCACCCCGATGACCATCGGCGCCACGAACCCCGCCGCCTGCCCGCCGGTATTGATCATCCCGGTGGCGGTGCCGACGATGTTCCCGGGCAGCAGTTTGAGGGGCAGCGCGATGGTGGCGGCGGCCACAAAGGTCTTGGAGAAATAGAGCAGGCTCTGGAACAGGACGATCATGTGGACGTCCTTGGCCGAATACATGCAGTACAGGAACACCACGGACAAGGATCCGGCAATGACCAGGAGGTACTTCTCCTTCTTGTCGAAAAACTTGTCCATGACCCAGCCGCCGATGGCCGTGGAAATGCCGGCGGCCACGAAAGGAATCGATGTGAAGAGCCCGACGCTCTTCAGATTCAGGTGGCGAACCGTCAGCAGGTAGGTGGGCATCCAGGAATTCAGCCCGGTGTTGACCATGCTCAGGCAGAACCAGGCGATCACCAGTTGCCACATGAAGGGCATCCGGAGCAGTTCCTTCCCGCTGACTTTGTGCCCGGTGCCGGATTTTACTTCCTCGTCCCTGACCGCGGGCCGTCGAACGATGATTCCGTAGAACAGCACATAGGTTATTCCAACAAAACCGATGATGTAGAACATGTTCCGCCAGCCAAAGGCCAGCAGCAGCGGCGCAACCAGCAAGGGGGCGAGGGCAGGGCCGCTGTAGTTGGAAGACATGAGCAAGGACACCATCTTGGGGCGCTCGGCGCGCGGAAAGTATTCAGGAATCCCCTTGAAGGTGGCGCACGGGAACGCTCCCTCGCCAATCCCGAACATGAAGCGGATCACGATCAGCGAGGTCAGCGACCAGGCAAAACCGGTGAAGGCGGTGAACGCCGACCACAGGAGGAGCGTCACGACGATGACTTTCTTCGAGCCGTACCGGTCGGCCAGCCACCCGCCTGGCAATTGCATGATGGCGTAGGCAATGAAGAATGAACTGAGCACGACTCCCATCGCGGACGGCGCCAGGTGGATATCCTTGCTGATCGACACCAGGGCCAGGTTGATGGCCACCCGGTCGATATACGCGATGCACCATCCCAGGTACAGGAAGGCAAAAGCGATGTATTTGCCCGTCGTTCTCGCCCCTTTTTCCATCATTCGTCCCTCCCATTCAGACTTGCTGATCCAGGTCCAGGATCACGGCCACCGCAAGCTTGCAGCGCTCGAACAAGGATTCGACCAGGGCAAACTCCTCCGGCGAGTGGTTTCTTCCCCCCTTGACGCCCATGGAGCAGATGGTCGGCACGCCGGCGATGGCTGCGTTCGATGAGTCGGATCCCCCGCCGGACTGGGTCGGCACCGGCCGGTTGAAGCCGTTTTCCACCGACACTTCCGCGACCCGCTCGAACAGCCGCATGATGTCCGGTGTGGTTTCCATGGGCTGGAAAACCATCCTGCCGGAAAGGGTGGTCCGAGTCCCTTCGATGTGGCTGCTTTCGGCAATCGCCTGGAGCCTCGCCAACCGCTCCGCGGCCGCGGCCAGGTTGACGCAACGCACGTCGATCTCCATGGCCGCGTAGTCCGGAATCGTATTGGAGGTCGATCCCCCTTTGATGGTTCCGACGCTGAAGGTGGTCCCCAGTTTCCAATCCGTGAGGGCCTGGATCTCGATGATCTTGTGCGCGATCTCCAGGATGGCGCTGCGCCCGGTGCGCGGGGCATTGCCGGCATGCGCCGCGACGCCGCGGACTTCCATGGTGAATATCCCGCCACCTTTCCTGCCGACGACGATCTGGTCGTCCACATAACCCGTTTCAAAGTTGAAGGCTGCGGCGCAGCCTTTGACCTCCTGCTGGAAAATCTCGGCGGCCCGCGAATCCATGTGGCCCACTTCCTCATCCCCGGCCAGCAGCACCTTGAGCGGGCGGCTCGCATAGCCCGCCGCCTGCAGCGCCTTGATGGCGTAGAGCAGGATCACGACACCGCCCTTCATGTCGAGCACGCCCGGCCCATAGGCTTTGCCATCCTTGATCACGAACGGGCGCTGCGCCGTCGTGCCCTTGGGGAACACGGTATCGAAATGCCCCAGCAGCCCCACCGGAGCGCCCTTCCGCTCCGGGCCGACGGTCGCCACGACCATGTTGCCGGCCTTCTCGAATTCGATCATGTCGGCCTGCGCACCATCGGCACTGAGGATGCCGCGGATCCTGCGCGCCAGCGCGTCCACACCAGGCTTGTCCGACGAGCCGCTCTCGGCATTGACCAACTCCTGCCACAGCGCCAGCATCGCTTCGCGCTGTCCGTCGATGAAAGCAAACGCCTTTTGTTTCATGTTCACCTCATCGGGACGCTGGGATTAAGAACCGTTCTGGCTTCATGATCCTTGTGGGCGGTTCCGACATAAGATGTGGATTCAAATGAAGTGTAGCGGGACCGCGACCTCTGAATAGTTCAGTCTTCTCATGGTATTGTTTCCAAAATGGAAAACATCGGCCGGGAACGGCGGGGGGCTTGAATGAATCCATGCGCCTTGCAGGAAACCTCAGTGCGGTATTTCCTGGAGGTCGTCCGGTGTGGTTCCATCACCGAAGCTGCCAGGCGCCTGAATGTGGTGCCGTCCGCCATCAGCAAGCAGATCGGCCAGTTGGAGGCCGGTCTCAACACCAGGTTGTTCGACCGTTACAGCCGGGGCATGATTCCCAATGCCGCCGGCGAACTGCTGGCCAAGTATGCGTTCCGGAACCAGTTGGAGACCGAGCGGGTCAATAGCGAGATCCTTGAGCTGCAGGGCTTGAAACAGGGCGAGGTCCGCCTGGCCTGCAACGTCGGTTTTGCCTTCGAACTGGTGCCCCGGGCCGTGGTCAAATTCAGGCAGGTCCACCCGGGAATCCACTTCCACCTGCGGGAGATGCTCTCCCGGGAAATCACGAGCATGCTCTGCAAAGGGGAAGTCGACATCGGGTTGGCATTCAGCCAGATCCCCGAAGCCAGGCTGAAGGTGGAATACCGGGATTCAACCCCGATCATGGCGATCATGCACCGCCAGCACCCGCTTGCGGCCGAGCCGAGCCTGACACTGGCGCAACTGGCCAGACAGGAACTGGGATTGCCCTCCCCCGGCATCAGGACGCGCCTGGCCCTCGAGGCCTGCTGCGCCCGGCAAGGCCTTGTCCTGAATACCGTTTTTTCGTCCAATTCCCTGGCCCCGCTGCTTGCTTTTGCGCATTCGGAAGGCGGCATTGTCATCGGCTTCGCCCAGCTGCTGCACGACTATCTGGCCCGCAACGACATGGTGGCTGTCCGGCTCAGGAGCCGCCGGCTGCTGCCCATGAATGTCGAGCTACAGACTCTCGCCGGCCGGGTTCTTCCCCAAGCGGTCATCGCCTTCCTGGAAACGATCCAAGCGGAACTGCTGGCATCCTGCCAAAGCGCCTGCCCCAGCGGCGCTTTGACGCCACCGGCGCGGTGACATCCCCTCCCATTTGCGGAAAGCCCGGGTGAAGGAATTAGCCTCCTCAAACCCAAGGAAGAAGGCGACCTCGGTTTCCAATAGTTC
>JARLGP010000091.1 GCA_031292735.1 Holophaga sp. | reverse complement strand
GGACGGCCTGGAGGCGGCGGACACCGGCACCATGCTGGACGTGGACCACAACATCGCCTGCCGCACCGGCCTGCACTGCGCCCCCATGGTGCACGAGCACCTGGGCACCGACAAGCTGCACGGCACGGTGCGCCTGAGCATTGGCGCCTTCAACACCGAGGCCCACATCGACGCGGCCATTGCCGGCGTGCGCGACATCGCCGCGATGCAGAGCAAAAAGAAAAAGTAGTCAAAAACTCGCAAATTGTGGAAACTTTCAATACTTGCTTTACTCATGTCGTCTAATAAACAATTAATGGCTACATCCTTAGGAGCATTTCGTTGAGTGGACAACCAAGTATTTTGATGCGCGTTTCCGGCGCTGTGATCGGCAATGCCTTGGAATGGTACGACTTCATGGTCTATGCGTTCATGACGCCGATCATCAGCCGCCTGTTCTTCCCTGTGGATCCCAACAATCCGGCCTCCCACATCAACGCCTTGCTGGCCACCACCGCGGTGTTCGGGGTGGGCTTCTTCATGCGTCCGGTGGGTGGCGTGGTCCTGGGCATCATCGGCGACAAGTTCGGCCGGCGCAAAGCCATGCTGATGGGCATGGTGCTGATGGCCATCGCCACGGTGATCATGACCTTCGCCCCCACCTACAAGCAGATCGGCCTCACCGCGCCGCTGTTCATCCTGGTTTCGCGGCTGCTGGAAGGCTTCTCGGTGGGCGGTGAATTCGGCACCTCCACCTCCTACCTCATCGAGATGGCGCCCAAGGGCAAGAGCGGCATCTACGGCTCCTGGCAGATGACCGGCCAGGTGGCCGCCCTGGTGGTGGGCGCCGGCTTCGGCGTGTTCATGACCCAGATCTTCACCCCGGCCCAGCTCGATTCCGGCCTGTGGCGGGTGCCCTTCGGCTTCGGCCTAGTCATCATCCCGGGCGCCTGGTACATCCGGCGCTACCTCCAGGAGACCCAGGCCTTCATCGACATGAAGAAGGACCAGAAGGCCAACCCCGGCAAGGGCATGGGCAAGGACCTGGTGGGCCACACCCGGCACCTGCTGGTGAGCATCGGCATGATCACCGCCAGCGCCGTTTCGTTCTACGGCATCTTCACCTACACGGTGACCTACGCCAAGGTCGTGCTGAAGCTGACGGTCAAGGACGGCTTCCTGGCCGAACTGGTGGGCGCCCTGGTGCTGCTGGTGGTGATCCCCCTGGGCGGCCTGCTGTGCGACCGGTTCAAGGATCAGCGCAAGCAGATGCTCCTGCTCTTCCTCGGCCTGTACTTCGTCGTCATGTATCCTCTCTATGCCTGGCAGATGGTCAACCCTTCGCTGACCAAGCTGATCGTGGTGCAGCTGTGCATCTGCCCGTTCGCGGCGCTGTTCCTGGGCGTCTACTGCACCACCATGTCGGAACTGTTCCCGGCCCGCATCCGCTCCACCGGGTTGTCGGTCGCCAACAACATCTCCGTGCTGGTGTTCGGCGGGTTCGCCCAGTTCTTCCTGGTGTGGATCTTCAAGCTCACCGGCTCGCCGCTTAGCCCGGTCTACTACGTCATGGGCGGCATCGCGCTGGGCCTGCTCGGCGCCGCGTTCATGCCCGGGCGGAAGGACCTTCCCGCCAGTTCTCCGGAAGTGGCTCCCGTCCTCAGCTGAGGCTTTCATGGAAGCGGGCCCCGAACCGGTGAAGGTTTCGGGGCCCGCTTGGTGCGTCCGGAGCTATTCGGCCGCGGCTTCCAGCACCGCCCGGTAGTGCGCGTCGGGGGTGGCGATGGGCACCACGCAGCCGGGGGCGATCAGCAGCCGGCGGCCCTTGGTCTGGGCGATGGCGTCGCGCACCTGGGCCTTGATGGCCGCGATGGAACTGGTCGGCAGGGCGTCCTGGTCGATCCCGCCGGCCAGAAGCCCGGGGAAGCGGCTCATGGCGGCGGCCAGGTTGAGCTCGGTGTGGCGGTCATGCCAGTTGACCATGTTGGCCGGATAGTCCAGGGCCTGGTTGAAGATCACGTCGTTCCCGTGCAGGTGCAGCATGGTGAACTTGGCTTCGCCGGCCAGGGCGTCCAGCACCAGGCGGTCGTAGTGGGCGCCGAAGCGCAGGTGCTCCGCTTCGTTCAGCAGGCGGTAGGTGGCCATCTGGGTGGAATAGAACAGCCCGTGGGCGCCGGCCTTCAGGCAGGCGCGGGCGAAGTCGATGGTGGTCTGGGCGATGATGGCCAGCCCGGCTTCCACCAGGTCGGGATGCCGGCGCAGGTCGGCGAACAGCCGGTCCCCGGCCAGCTTGTAGGCGGTGGTCAGGGGGTTGAACAGGGTGAAGAGGATGGGCACCTCGCCCTTGAGCGCCTCGGCGGTCAGGCTGAGGGCCTTGACCTCGCCGCCCAGGACGCCCTCGTTGGGGTTGAGCTTGGCCAGGCGCGGCCAGGCGTCGGCGGAGGTCAGGCCCGGCTTGGCGATCACCCGGGTGCCGATGGGCGAGTCATGGTAGGCGCTCACCGCGCCCCAATCCTCCACACTGTAGGTGCCCCGCGACATGAACTTCACCAGATCGAAATCGTAGGTCTTCTGCCAGTGGATGCTCGCCTCGGCCAGCTTGACCGGGTCCAGGTCGATCACCGGGAAGTGGCGCCACAGGCTGACGGGCACCCGGTCCAGGGCCTGGCCGGCCACGGCGGCCTCTATGCGCTCCCAATGCGTCATCGTTGATTTCTGCATCTTGTCATCCTTCCTGTGGGTCGGCCCCGTCCCGAGTTCCAACGGAAAAGGCGCAGGGCCGAGTGTTTTGATTACCGAACCAGGCAAGCCATGTTTGCCTTTTCAAGAATCTTGTATCTAATGAGCATATCGAACCAGGGCAATGCAATTGTCATGCATACAAGATTTGCTTTCCTACGCACAAAATGAGTCAGCGCTAGCCTTGCCAAGCAGCATGCTGAAAGGAGTCCCATGTCTCGTTCACTCCGGCTGGTCATTGTGGGTGGGGTCGCCGGCGGCGCCAGTGCTGCCGCCCGGGCCCGAAGGCTTTCGGAAGATTCCGAAATCGTGCTGTTCGAGCGGGGGCCCCACGTGTCGTTCGCCAACTGCGGCCTGCCCTACCACATCGGCGGGGTGATCGAGCAGCGCTCCCGGCTGCTGCTGCAGACCCCCGAGAGCCTCAATGCCCGGTTCGACCTGGACGTGCGGGTCAACACCGAGGTGGTGGCCATCGAGCCCGAGGCCCAGGTGGTGGTGGCCCGCAACCTGAAGACGGGCAAGGAGACCCGGCAGCCGTACGATGCCCTGGTGCTGAGCCCCGGAGCCGAGGCCATCCGGCCCGGGATCCCCGGCGCCGGCCACGAGCGGGTGTTCACCCTGCGCAACCTGGTGGACAGCGACGCCATCCTGGCGGCCCTGGCCAGGACCGGCGAGCAGCGCGTGCTGATCGTCGGGGCGGGCTACGTGGGGCTGGAACTGGCCGAACAGCTCCGGCACCGCGGGCTGCCGGTCACCCTGGTGGAGAAGCTGCCCCACGTGCTGGCCGTGGCCGATCCGGAAATGGCCTTCCCGCTCCAGGAGGAGCTGGTCCGGCAAGGGATCGACCTGCGCCTGGGCCGCGCGGTGACCGCCTTCGAGCCGGAGGGCGAGGTCCTGGTGGCGGTGCTGGATGACGGCGCCCGGATCCCCTGCGGCCTGGCCGTGCTGAGCGTGGGCGTGCGTCCGGAGACCCGTCTGGCCCGGGCGGCGGGCCTGGCCCTGGGCGCCACCGGCGGGATCCTGGTGGACGACCAGATGCGCACCAGCCAGCCCAACATCTACGCGGTGGGCGACGCGGTGGAAGTGCGCGAGTTCGTCAGCGGCGAGCCCGCGCTGATCCCGCTGGCAGGCCCGGCCAACCGCCAGGGGCGGATCGCCGCCGAGGTCATCTTCGGCCGGGACAGCCATTACAAGGCCAGCCAGGGCACGGCCATCTGCAAGGTGTTCGACCAGAGCTTCGCCATGACCGGGTTGTCCGAGGCGGCGCTGCAGCGCAAGGGCCTGGCCTACCGCCGGGTCTACCTCTACCCGGCGGACCACGCCGGCTACTACCCGGGCGCCCAGGCCATCAGCCTGAAGCTGCTGTTCCATCCGGAGACCGGGCGCATCCTGGGGGCCCAGGCGGTGGGCAAGGCCGGGGTGGACAAGCGCATCGACGTCATCGCCGTGGCGCAGCGGGCGGGCCTCACCGTGTTCGACCTGGAGGACCTGGAGCTGTGCTACGCGCCGCCCTACGGCAGCGCCAAGGACGCGGTGAACATGGCCGGGTTCGTGGCCGCCAACGTGCTGCGCGGGGACGTGGAGCTGTGGGAGCCGGAGGAGCTGGCCGGGCTGACCGAGGGCCAGATGCTGCTGGACGTGCGCACCTTCCAGGAGCACGCCCAGGGCAGCATCCCCGGCGCCGTGTGCGCGCCGCTGGATGAGCTGCGGGACCGCCTGGAGGACCTGCCCCAGGACAAGGAACTGCTGGTGTTCTGCCAGGCCGGCCTGCGCGGCTACGTGGCCGCGCGGCTGCTTAGCCAGCACGGCTACAAGGTCCGCAACCTGTCGGGGGGCTACCTGCGCTACGCCATGTGCCAGGGCGCCCATGCGGTGCCGTCAGGCTGCTAGGCCAGCAGGCCGAAGCGCACCAGCACCAGACCCGCCAGGCAGATTACGACCCACAACACCAGCCCCTGGAGCAGGGGCCGGACCCCAACATCCTTGAGCGCCTTCCGGCTGAGCGCCGCGCCGATGAGGAACAGGGTGAGCACCAGCAGCCGCTGGGCGGCGAAGGCCACCCAGTGGCCGGGAACGTGCAGGGCCGGGATCCAGGTCACCAGCCCGGCCATGACCAAAAAGCCGGCGATGAACCAGGGCTTCTTCACCGGCGGGGTGTCGGCGGTATCCGCCGGGTCGCCCTCGTTCCGGCGCCGGCGCGCGTCCAGGTAGCCGATGAACAGGGTGACCGGCACGATCCACAGCGCCCGCGCCAGCTTGACCGTGGTGGCCACTTCCAGGGCCCTGGGGCCGTAGGCCAGGCCCGCGCCCACCACCGAGCTGGTGTCGTGGATGGCCAGGGCGGCCCACAGGCCGAAGCTGTCCTGGCTGAGCCCGAGGGCATGGCCGACCGGCGGAAAGACCAGCAGGGCCACGGCGTTCAGCAGGAAGACCGTGGCCAGGGCCACCGACACCTGGTTGGCCCGGGCCCGCACCACCGGGGCCACGGCGGCGATGGCGCTGCCGCCGCAGATGGCGGTGCCCACGGCGATCAGCAGCCCGGCGTCCCGGTCCACCTTGAACCTGCGGGCCAGCCATAGGCCCAGGCTGAGCACCAGGGTGATGCTCAAGGCGGTGATCAGCAGGCCATGGAGTCCCGCCTTGGCCACCGCGATGAGGTTCATCTGCGCCCCCAGGCCGATCACCGCCAGGGGGAGCAACCGGCGGGTCCACACCTGGGTCTCCCGGGTGCGCGGGTTGCCCAGGGTCAGCCCCAGAAAGGCCCCCAGCAGCAGCCCGGCCGCCGCCGAGGTGAAGGGCGCGACGGCCACCGCGCCGCCGGCCAGCAGCAGCGGCAGGGCGAACCGGGAGGGAGGGGTGGGGCTGGCTGGGTTCATGCGGGATCCTGTCGTAATCACAAAAACAAATAGGTGACATCTAACGCAAAGGTTAGGAACAGATCCATTCTCAGCCAAGAACCCAGGCCTGGTCGAATCACATTGGGTAATATAATATAATTAAATCTGATACCTGGACTGCCCATGACCTCCTGCCTGGATCCCCGCCGCCTCGAAACCTTCCGGGTGGTGGCCGACGTGGGGCAGATTTCCGGCGCCGCCCGGCACCTGAACCTGTCCCAGCCGGCGGTGACCGCGCAGGTGCGCCTGCTGGAGGCCCAGGCCGGCAAGCCCCTGTTCACCCGGCACGCCGGCGGCATGCGGCTCACCGAGGCCGGCAGCGACCTGCTGGGCTATGCCCGGCGGATCCACGACCTGCTGGAGGAAGCCGGGGCCCATGCGGCCCAGGAAGGCCGGGCCGGGGGCGAGCTGCACCTGGCGGCCAGCACCACCATCGCCGCCCATATCATGCCCCTTTTGTTCCGGGGCTACCTGGACCAGCGCTCGCCGCGCAGCCTGCGCCTGGAGGTGGGCAATACCGAGGAGGTGCTGGCCTGGGTGCGGGAAGGCCGGGTTCCGGTGGGCATGGCGGAGGGCCTGGCCCGGGCCCCCGGCGTCTCCATGGACCCCTTCCTGCAGGACGAACTGGTGGCGGTGCGCTCCACCGACGGTCCGGCCCATCTGGCGGCCATCCGTTCCTGCGCCGGACTGGCCCAGGCGGCGCTCATCTGGCGGGAGGAGGGCTCCGGCACCCGGGCGGTGGTGGAGCGGGCCTTCCAGCGGGTGCACCTGCGGCGCGGGCCCCGGGAAGGGGACCTGGTGCTGTCCGACACCGAGGCCATCAAGACCAGCGTCCTGGCCGGGCTGGGCATCGGGTTCCTGTCCCGGTGGAGCATCCAGCGGGAGCTCATGCACCAGGAACTGGAGGTGATCCCCCTGCCGGACCTGACCATCCAGCGGACCTTTTCCTGGATCCATGGCGGCGGCGGCCTGTCCGGCGAGGCCCAGACCTTCCTCCGCTGGGCCCGCGGCCATCCGCCCACCCTGCGCTACTGAGTTTGAAGAAAAAAGATGAGGCCCCGTGCGGCTGCCGCATGGCGCGGACTTTGACTTGTGGCTCAAGGCGATCTCGTCATGGCATGGCTGCCGCGAAGCGCGGTTCCAGTGCTTCTGACGAAGAAAAGTACTTGCAATCAGGTGATCCCCAGGTAATCTGAATGTCTGCCGCGATCGAGGTTGTGGCAGTCGGAAGGAAAGCGGGCAGGCCCGGAAGGGCAGGCCGCGATCATCCCGGGCATCTTTGAAAGCCGGATAAAGAGAATGGGAATGCTTTGAGTCCCGCAAGGGGCTGTAATGAACCAAGCGAACAACGCGTTCGTCTTCGCG
>JARLGP010000090.1 GCA_031292735.1 Holophaga sp. | reverse complement strand
TGACCATGAACCTGGACCAGATCGGCCAGATGAGCTGCAACCCCAGCATCGGCGGGGTGGGCAAGGGCCACATGGTGCGGGAGCTGGACGCCCTGGGCGGGGCCATGGGCCGGCTCACCGACGCCAACGGCATCCATTTCCGGATCCTCAACGCCAGCCGCGGGGTGGCCGTGCGCGGGCCCCGGGCCCAGGCCGACCGGGTCAAGTACCGCATCGCCGCCCGCCATCACCTGGAGCATGCCGCCAACCTGGAACTGGCCCAGGGCATGGCCGCCGGCCTGCGCTGGCGGGAGGGCACCCGGGGGCTGGAGGGGGTGGACCTGCTGGACGGGTCGTTCCTGCCCTGCGACGCGGTGGTGCTCACCTCGGGCACCTTCCTGAACGGCCGGATCCTCATCGGGGAACGGAAGCTGGAGGCGGGCCGGGCCGGCGAACCGCCCTCCACCCAGCTGGCCGAGCAGCTTCGGGCCCTGGGCCTGCGCGGGCGCCGGCTCAAGACCGGCACCAGCCCGCGCATCGCCGCCGGCTCCATCGATTTCAGCAGGCTGGAGCCCCAGCCCGGCGACCCGCTGCCGCGCCCCTTCAGCTTCTTCACCCCGGGCATCCGGCTGCCCCAGGTGCCCTGCCACGTGGTGCACACCACCGCGGAAACCGAGCAGGCCGTGCGCGAGAACCTGCACCGGTCCTCCATGTACGGCGGCCACGTGCACGGGGTGGGCCCGCGCTACTGCCCGTCCATCGAGGACAAGTTCGTCAAGTTCCCCCAGAAGGCCAGCCACCAGATCTTCGTGGAGCCGGATTCCCTGGAGACCGACGAGATCTACCTGGCCGGCATGTCCACCTCCATGCCGCCGGACGTGCAGCTGCGCATGGTGCGCAGCCTGCCCGGGTTCGAAGCCGCCCGGATCCTCCGCCCCGGCTACGCCATCGAGTACGACAGCTTCGACCCGCTGCAACTGCGCCGCGACCTGTCCATGGAGGGCCTGGAGGGGGTCTGGTTCGCCGGCCAGATCAACGGTACCACCGGCTACGAAGAGGCCGCCGGGCAGGGCATCATGGCCGGGATCAACGCCGTGCGCTGGCTGCGCGGCCAGGAGCCCGTGGTGCTGGGCCGGGACCAGGCCTACATCGGGGTGATGATCGACGACCTGGTCACCAAGGGCACCGACGAGCCCTACCGCATGCTCACCGCCCGGGCCGAACACCGGCTGGGCCTGGCCTGCGACCTGGCCGACGTGCGCCTGCTGGAGGTGGCGCGCCAGGTGGGCGCCCTCACCGCCCCGGAGCTGGCCCGGGTGGAGGCCACCCGGGACCGGCGCGAGCGGGTGCGGGAGCAGTGCCAGGAGGCCTGGGTGGCGCCCACCTCGCCGTTCGGCGGGATCGCCCAGCAGGCCGGCCTCACCCTCGCCTCGGGCATGACCCTGGCGGACCTGTTCCGGCGCCAGCAGATCACCGGGCCCCTGGCGGACGCCGCGCTGGAGCTGCTGGCCGGATGGTCCGAGGCCCTGGCGGATCCGGCCTGGGATCCGGAATGGGAACGCGACCTGCTGCTGTTCGAGATCCGCTACCAGGGCTTCCAGGCCCGGGAGGCGCGCCTGCTGGAGGGCCAGCGGGCCTGGGACCACGTGCGCATCCCGGTGGACTTCCGGGTGGAGCACCTCCCGGGCCTCAGCAACGAGGTGAAGGAGAAGCTTCAGCGCCATCGCCCGGAAACCTTGGGCCAGGCCTCGCGCATCCCTGGGATCACCCCGGCGGCGGTGACCCTGCTGCACATGCTGCTGGAACGCGCTCAATAACCATTTTATAGTAGTGCCGTGAGAGGGGTCCATGAATGAATCTCAAGCACCGCCGCAGGCCCCCCCGGGGGTGGCCAAGGGCATGCTGCGCGACAACCTGGAAGTGGTCTGTTTCGCCGTGCTGCTGATCCTGTTCTTCAAGACTTTCGTCGGCCAGCAGTTCACCATCCCCTCCGCCTCCATGCGCAACACCCTGCAGATCGGCGACCACGTGCTGGTGAACAAGTTCCTGTTCGCGGTGCCCCAGTGGTCCTGGGAGGCGCGCCTGTTCCCCATGCGGGCCCCCGCCCGGGGCGACATCGTCATCTTCCGCTACCCCGGCAACCGGGAAGAGGACTGGGTGAAGCGCTGCGTGGCGCTGCCCGGCGACTCGGTGGCGATCCGGGACAAGCGGCTTTTCGTCAACGGCCTGCTGGTCACCGGCCCCTGGGAGCACCACATCGTGAAGCGGGCCGAGGGGCCGGTCCCGGGTCCCTGGCCCTGGAGCCGGAACGCCGGCCCCGGGGAGGGCCTGCCCCGCGGCTACGTCCCGCCGCTGGTGTGGCCCTTTGCCGACCCGGCGGCCCGCCCGGGCCACGAGCTCGTGTTCGGGTTCCGGGACGATCTGGGGCCGGTGACCGTGCCGGCCGGCCACCTCATGGCCATGGGCGACAACCGGGACAACAGCGCCGACAGCCGCTACTGGGGCTTCCTGCCCATGGACCACCTGCGCGGCCGTCCCTTCATCGTCTGGTGGAGCTTCCGGGAGGGCGGCAACGACGACACCGACGCCCGGGTGCCCGGGAACCCCGGCGATGTGCTCATGAACTTCCTGGACGGCGCCCGGCACTTCCTCAGCTGGACTCGCTGGGAGCGGACCGGCACCCTGCCCCGGTAGAAACGCCCGCTGCCGCCCGGCGGAATTCCTGCAAACTGACGGCCTACCGCCCGGCCACCAGCTCCTTCAGGTAGGCCAGGAACGGCCCGCCCAGGTCCTCCCGCTTCAGCCCGAACTCCACGTTCGCCTTGAGGTAGTCCAGCTTGTCGCCGGTGTCGTAGCGCCTGGCCGGGATCGGCGCCGCCACCAGCTGGCCCTCGTTGGCCAGGGCGGCCAGGGCGTCGGTGAGCTGGTACTCGCCGCCCACCCCGGGCTTCACCCGCTGCAGGTGCTTGAAGATTTCCGGTTTCAGCACGTAGCGGCCCACCACCGCCCAGCGGCTGGGGGCCTGGTCCGGGGCCGGCTTCTCCACGATCTGGTCCACATCCCACCAGGGCCCCGGGGCTCCGGGCGGGTTGACGATGCCGTAGCGGGAGACGTGGGCCAGGGGCACTTCCTGCACCCCCACCACCGACTTGCCGGTGGCCTCGAAGGCGGCGATGAGGGCGCTCAGGGCGGGATCGGCCTCGTCGAACACGTCGTCGCCCAGCAGCAGCGCGAACGGCTCGTTGCCCACCGTGTTGTGCGCGCAAAGCACCGCGTGGCCCAGCCCCAAAGGCTCGCCCTGGCGCACGTAGGCGAACTGCCCGAGCCGGGTGATCCTCTGGATCTCCTCCAGCTCGTCGGTCTTGCCGCGCCGGGTGAGGGCGTCCTCCAGCTCGAAGGCCACGTCGAAGTGGTTCTCGATGGCCTGCTTGCCCCGGCCGGTGACCAGGATGATGTTCGGGATCCCGGCGTGGATGGCTTCTTCCACCACGTACTGGATCACCGGCTTGTCCACCAGCGGCAGCATCTCTTTGGGTTGGGCCTTGGTGGCGGGGAGGAACCGGGTGCCGAGACCGGCCACGGGAATGACGGCTTTCCGGATTTTGCGCATGGCAAATTATCCTGCAAACGCTTCAAAGCGGAAGCCCTGGAATCAGACGCCCTGGCTATCGAGGCTGGGCAGCCCCGGCAGCGAGAAGCTCATGGTGGTGCCCTGGCCCTCCTCGCTTTCGATGTGGATCTCGCCCCCGTGGGCCCGAACGATCTCCCGGCAGATGGCCAGGCCCAGCCCGGTGCCCTGGCCTTCCGGCTTGGTGGTGAACATGGGCCGGAACACCTTGGCCAGAAGCTCCGCGGGAATGCCGGTGCCGGTGTCGCTGAGCCGCACCAGCCAGCGGGTGCTGCCGGGATCCGGCTTGGCGGACAGGCGCAGGTGCCCGCCTTCGGGCATGGCGTCCACCGAGTTGTTCACCATGTTGATGAAAAGCTGCTCCATCTGCTTGCGGTCCACGTACAGCACGCAGGGCTCCGGCGCCTCCCATTCGAAGTCGATGCCGTGGATGGCGAGGGTGGGGCTCCACAGCCGCTGCAGGTCGGACACCAGCGGCCCCAGGGCCACCGGCTCCTGCTGGATGCCGCGCCGGCGGGTGAGGTCCATCATCTTGCGGACGATGTCGCCCACCCGCTCGATCTGGGCGTGGATGACGCCCAGCCGCTCGCGGGTCTTCTCGCTCACATCGCTCTGCCCCTGGAGCAGCTGCAGGTGGCTGTTGACCAGGTTGAGCGGGGTGCCCACCTCGTGGGCGAAGGCCGCGGTGAGCTGGCCGGCCACGGCCAGGCGCTCCTGCTGGCTGAGCTCCTCGCGCAGCAGGGCGTTGCCTTCCATGAGCTTCTCCAGCTCCTGGTTCTTGCTCTGGAGGGCGGCCAGGGCCTCCTGGATCCGGCTTTGCAGCCCGGTGTTCAGCCCGCGGATCTCGTCGATGAGCGATTCCCGCTCCTCCGCGGCCCGCTGCAGCTCGGCCGCCATCAGGTTGAACCGGTTGGCGATGAGCCCCAGTTCGTTGTTGCTGGCCACGTCGGTGCGGGCCGAGGGATCGCCTCGCTCCAGGCGGGACATGGCCGCGGTGATGGAGGCGATCGGCTCGCTAACCACCGAGCCGAGGATCACCCAGAGCAGGATGAACTCGCCCAGGATCACCATGGGCAGCCGCAGCAGGGTGTTGTTGAGGTTGTTCTGCCAGACCGTCTCCCAGCGCTCCAGGTCGCAGTAGGCCCGGATCAGCCCGTACGGCGGCTGCTTGGGCCGCAGGTTGCGGATGGGCAGGTAGATCTTCCAGGCCCGGGTGCCGGTGGTCAGCTGCACCAGCTCCGACTGGGCGGTGCTGATCTCCATGTGGCTGCCGATCTCCTTGCCCCAGTCCACCTTGTCCTCGTCCTCGGAGGAGGCCACCAGGGCCACCTGGTTGGTGTTGGGCATGCGCCGGAACACGTCGATCTGGAAGATGCTCCGGTCCGGCCCGGCCAGGCTCTGCAGCAGCTCCTTGAGCTTGGCCGGGTCCTTGAAATCATGGAAATCCCGGTTCCAGCGCTGGAGGATCTCGGTCTCCACCGCCTGGGAGGTTTCGATGGACAGGTTCTTGGAATACTTCTCCAGCTCCCGGCGGCTGTTGCGGGTGATGGAAAAGGCCACCGCCACGGTGAGCACGCTGGTCACCAGGGCGGTGACCGTGAACAGCTTGGCGTGGAGGCTGTGGAACCAGGCGAACGGATGGAAGTTCATGGGGTGTCGGCGCCCCCGGACTCCAGCCCCAGGTCGCGCCGGAGCTCGGCGACGAAGGCCGCCTTGGGGGTGCCCACGCCCAGGGCGCGGAACTGTTCGAAGGCGGTCACCCGCTCCTCGGTGATGTGCACCAGCACGTCCTGGATCCCCATGGCCAGCACCGCCCGGCCGCGGCCGCGCAGCCCCTGGTGCAGGCGGTCCAGCAGGGCCTCCAGGGTGGCCCGGTCATGGTGGCTGCCCAGGGCCGTCTGCAGGGCCCGGAGATGCTTCAGCTGCGCCTCCGGCGGGGCGGGGAAGCCGGGCCCCAGCACTTCCAGGGCGTAGCGCAGCCGCTTCACCCGGATGCGCAGGGCGTGCATGGCCAGGGCGTCCTCCTGGTCCAGCAGCGCCTCGCCGGGGAAGGCGCCCTCCAGCCAGGGCTCCAGGCAGTTCCAGATGGTGCCGGTGAGATCGCCGGCCCGGAACGGGTCGGGCAGGCTCGGCACCTGCAGCATCTGCGGCAGGTTCTTCAGGCTGAGCCCGGCCAGCTCCCGGGCCATGGTCCGCCTGGCCTTGCGCCGGCGCCGCTCGATGACCTCCAGGGCGTGCTCCATGCCCGAGCAGGTGGTGAGCCCCGGCACCCGGGCGCCCAGCTCCTCCAGGATCGCCACATGGACATCCATCTCCCGGGGCCGGCCCAGGGCCCGGGTCAGGTCCTTCAGCTTCCGGCACTGGCGCTTGTAGCCCGGGTAGAGCCCGGGCTGCACCAGGTCCAGCACCGCGCGCACCCGCCGGGAAGCCACCCGCACCTCGTGCAGCCCCTCCGGATCCGTCTCCCACTGGGGCACGGACAAGTTGTTCATAAGCGTTTCCACCCGCCCTTCCAGGGCCCGGTGCAGCAGGATGGACAGCTCCAGACAGTACATGAACTCATTCTAGGGCCCTCGCCGCTCCGCGCGGCAAACGTTGATGAATCAATCGCCTGCCGTCCACGACGAAAAATTAGCGTAAGATTCAGATTCGAGGTCAGCATGGATTGCATTCACATCAAAGGGGCCAGGGAACACAACCTCAAGAATTTCGACCTGGTCCTCCCCAGGAACCAACTGGTGGTGATCACCGGCCTGTCCGGCAGCGGCAAATCCAGCCTGGCCTTCGACACCCTCTACGCGGAGGGCCAGCGGCGCTACGTGGAGAGCCTCAGCGCCTACGCCCGGCAGTTCCTGGACCAGATGGAGAAGCCCGACGTGGACAGCATCGACGGGCTGTCCCCGGCCATCTCCATCGAGCAGAAGACCACCAGCCGGAACCCGCGCTCCACCGTGGCCACGGTGACCGAGATCTACGACTACCTGCGCCTGCTCTACGCCCGGGTGGGCCGGCCGGTGTGCATGGCCTGCGGGGAGGCCATCGCCAGCCAGACCGTGCAGGAGATGGCCGACCAGATCCTGGCCCAGAAGGAGGGCACCCGGGTCCAGCTGCTGGCCCCGGTGGTGCGGGCGCGCAAGGGCGAGTACAAGAAGCTGCTGGCCGACCTCATGAAGCGGGGCTACATCCGCGCCCGGGTCAACGGCGAGATGCTGGACCTCACCGAGGGCCTGCCCGACCTGGACAAGCAGAAGAAGCACAGCATCGAGGTGGTCATCGACCGGCTCAAGGTGGCCCCCGGCATCAGCAGCCGGCTGGCCGACAGCCTGGAGATCGCCTGCAACCTGGCCGAAGGCACCGCCCTGGTGGACCTGGACGGCACGGAGCGCCTGTTCTCCTCCAAGCTGGCCTGCAACAACGCGAAGTGCCAGCGCTTCGGCATCGGGCTGCCGGACCTGGAGCCGCGCTCGTTCTCCTTCAACTCCCCGTTCGGGGCCTGCACCACCTGCGACGGGCTGGGCTTCAAGCGCCAGTTCGCCGAGGAGCTGATCGTGCCCAACCCGGAGCTGAGCATCAGCCAGGGCTGCATCCAGGCCAGCGGCTGGAAGAGCGCCGGCGAGGACGGCTGGCGCGGCCAGTTCCTGGAGCAGCTGGCCAAGGCGCTGGCGTTCAAGCTGGAGACCCCCTGGAAGAAGCTGTCCGCCGAGGTGCGCCAGGTGGTGCTGCACGGCCTGGACCGCAAGATGAAGTTCGTCTACCAGAACAAGGGCAACCGCTACGAGTTCATGCACAACTTCGAAGGGGTGGTGGGCAACCTGGAGCGGCGCTACCGGGAGACCTCCAGCGAGGAGATCCGGGCCGAGATGGAGGAGTCCATGCGCATCACCCCGTGCGAGGCGTGCGGAGGCCAGCGCCTGCGTCCGGAGGTGCTGTCGGTGTTCGTGGGCGGCCTGCACATCGCCGCCCTGTCGGCGCTCAGCGTGCGCGACGCCCGGGCCTGGTTCCACGAACTGAAGCTGGAGGGCAAGGACGCGGTCATCGCCGAGAAGGTGCTCAAGGAGATCCAGGAGCGGCTGGGCTTCCTGGACGACGTGGGGCTGGGCTACCTAACCCTGGACCGGTCCGCCGCCACCCTCAGCGGCGGCGAAGGCCAGCGCATCCGGCTGGCCACCCAGATCGGCTCCAAGCTGCAGGGGGTGATGTACGTGCTGGACGAGCCCAGCATCGGCCTGCACCAGCGGGACAACCAGAAGCTGCTGCACACCCTCAAGGAGATGCGCGACCTGGGCAACACCGTGCTGGTGGTGGAGCACGACCTTGAGACCATCCTGGCCGCCGACCACGTGGTGGACCTGGGTCCCGGGGCCGGGGAGCACGGCGGCTACGTGGTGGCCCAGGGCACCCCCGAGGAGATCAGCCGCAACGAGGCCTCCATCACCGGGCGGTTCCTGCGCGGCACCGACCGCATCGAGGTGCCGCGCACCCGCCGGAAGTCCAGCCGGGGCCACATCCAGGTGGTGGGCGCCCAGGAGAACAACCTGCGCAAGGTGGACGCGTCCTTTCCGGTGGGGCTGTTCACCTGCGTCACCGGGGTGTCGGGCTCCGGCAAGAGCACCCTGGTGAACGAGATCCTATACAAGGCCCTGGCCAACCAGCTGCACCAGGGCGCCCACGTGGTGGGCAAGCACCGGGCCATCAAGGGCCTGGACCTGGTGGACAAGGTGATCAACATCGACCAGGCGCCCATCGGCCGCACCCCGCGCAGCAACCCGGCCACCTACACCGGCCTGTTCACCCCCCTGCGCGAACTGTTCTCCCAGCTGCCGGAAAGCAAGGCCAGGGGCTACAGCCCCGGGCGGTTCAGCTTCAACGTCAAGGGCGGCCGCTGCGAGAAGTGCGAGGGCGACGGCGTGCTCAAGATCGAGATGCACTTCCTGCCGGACATCTACGTCACCTGCGAGCAGTGCAAGGGCAAGCGCTACAACCGGGAGACCCTGGAGGTGCACTACAAGGGCAAGAGCATCTCCGACGTGCTGGCCATGACCGTGGAGGAGGCGCTGGCCCTGTTCGGCCCGATCCCGGTGCTGGCCAACAAGCTGCAGACCCTCATGGATGTGGGCCTGGGCTACATCCGCCTGGGCCAGAGCTCCACCACCCTGTCCGGCGGCGAGGCCCAGCGGGTGAAGCTGGGCAAGGAGCTTTCCAAGCGCCCCACCGGGCGCACCGTCTACATCCTGGACGAGCCCACCACCGGCCTGCACCTCAAGGACATCCAGAAGCTGCTGGAGGTGATTGAGCGGCTCATGGAGGCCGGCAACACGGTGATCGTCATCGAGCACAACCTGGACGTCATCAAGACCGCCGACTGGATCCTCGACATGGGCCCCGAAGGCGGCGCCCAGGGCGGCACCATCATCGCCACCGGCACCCCCGAGCAGGTGGCCCGGAACAAGGCCAGCATCACCGGCCAGTATCTGAAGCCCTACCTGGAATCCGGGTCCTGATGGCTCCGGCGTTCATTCCATGCCCCAGATGCTGAGGATCGACAGGGCCTCCGGGTGGCCGTGGCCGGCGGCCCTCCGGAACCATTTCATGGCCTCGGCGCGGTCCTGGACGACCCCTCGGCCCACGTAGTAGCAGTTGGCCAGGATGAACTGCGCCTCGGGCATCCCCTGGGCGGCAGCCTTGCGGTACCACTTCACCGCCTCGGAGTAGTTGCGCGCCACCCCTTGGCCCTTGAAGTAGCATTGGCCGAGATCGCACTGGGCGGAGGCCATGCCGTGCTCGGCATTCCATTGGGTTCGTTTCAATCTCGAACCGAATACCTTGATGCGGATGCTGGAAAACCACTCGTTGATTACCATGGGAGGGCCATTTCAAAAGGGACGGTTCCCTTCCAAAATGCAATCCTCGAGCGGGAAAGTCACCCATTTGACGCCAATGGCGTGATGCCGGGGCCCAACGTCGAGCCAGGTTCGCCGGGCGTTATTTCTCCTTTGCGGGGGGGATCTTGGGATTCCGGGCGCGCAGCAGCGCGGCCACATCGTGGATGGGCGGGGCGTCCGCCGGGGAGACGCTGGCGGCGCGGTTGGCGGCGGCGATGGCTTCGAATACCTCCCGGCGGTGCACTTCCACCTCCCGGGGGGCGATGATCCCCAGCCGCACGCCGTCCTTGCCCAGGCCGGTCACCACCACCTCGACGTTGCCGTTGATGATGATGGACTGGTCCAATTTCCGGGAGATGACCAGCATGGTGCCCTACTTTCCTGAGAAGACGGGATAGGCCAGGGGAAACTGGTCGATGTTGAGCGCAATCTGCCGAGCCTTCAAGGTCTTGACATTTACCACCAGCGGACCGGCCAGGTTGGCGGTCATCTGGGTGGGATCGGCGGGGATGACCACCAGGGCCAGGATGAGGGCGTCCGACGGTTCCCGGATGGCCAGGTCCTGGGCCTCCACCTCGCTGAGGGGCACCACGTAGTCGGGCTTGATGGCTCCCACGTCGATGCAGGTGAAGGAGATGTCCTCCCGCTCCACTGCCTGCAGGAACTTCAGCGGGTAGCCGTCCTTGGGCTCGAACAGGCGGTACGCCTTGAACGCCGGGTAGCCGATGAGCCCCTTCGGGAAGCTGAGAATGACATCGTCCTGAACCATGGGATCTCCGGGACCTGCTGGCGTCTGACGTGAACGGCTGGCTACCTTTCGCCCAGGACTTCCCATAGGGCCTCCAGACGGGCCCGGCGGAAGCGCGGGTTGGGCATGCACCGCTCCAGGGCCTCCTTGGTGAGGGGTGGATGTTCCAGGCGGGCCACGATCCACCGGTTGCCCAGTTCCATCACCGCCGCCACATCGCCTTGGTTGCCCCAGCGATGGCGCAGGTCGGTGAGCCGCCTGGCCTTCTCGATGGCCGCCTCGCCCAGCCCCAGGTGGCGCACCTTGTCCAGCACCGGATTGTTTTCCGGGGTCTGGTAGTGGCGCACCCGGTGCAGCAGGCGGCGCATCTCGCCCGGCAACTGGCGGAGGTTCGGTCCCACCACCGGGTCCTCGCGCTTGGTCTCGGCCTCCGCGGCCAGGGTGCGCAGCAGCGGCAGCAGCAGGGTGGCGTCGCGGGCGGCATAGCTGATCTGGGCCTCGCGCAGGGGCCGGTGCATCCAGTTGGAGTCCTGCTCCTCCTTGGGAATCTCCAGGCCGAGCTTGACCCGGGCCATGGTCTTGAGCCCGGGCTGCGGGTAGCCCAGGGTGCGGGCCAGCAGCATGGTGTCCATCACCGAGGCAGGCACCACGTCGTAGATCCGCTTGAACACGATGCCGTCGCCGGAGAAGTCGTGGACGATCCAGGGCACTTCGGCCATGGCCAGCAGGGCCGGCCGCATCAGTTCGGGAATGGCCAGGGGGTCCACCAGCCAGGCCTTGTCGTGGGTGGCCACCTGCAGCAGGGCCAGCACGCAGTGGTGGAATCCGGTGAGGCTGCACTCGATGTCCACCGCCAGCAGGTTCGCCGCGAACCAGTGGGGCAGCGCGTCCGCCAGGGTCTCGGGCGAGTCGACGAAAGTGGTGGGAAGATCAAACCGATCTGGAGCCATCCCTTGAGTGTGCCCGAAATTCGGCGCCGCGACGCAGGTAATTGGTCCAAAAGCCTGTTGTCGATTGCCATTGCGCCGCGACCGATGGGAGGTAGAATAGGCGTTCACCAGCCACCCGGCGCTCCGATGGCGGATTGCGGAACCGCAACCGTAGGGCGCCCCCGGCGGAAGCGCACGACCTGGACCACCGGGAACCCAAGGTCGTCTGGAGTTGAAAATGGAAAAAACGTCCCTGGCCAAGGCCGAACTGCTCGTGGCCCCCATCGAGCATCTGGAGCTCAAGGCCTTCGATCCCCGTCCCCTGGTGGACGCCATGGGACACATGGCGTTCCAGGCCCGCAACCTCAACCGCGCCGCCCGCATCTACGGCATGATGCTGGCCGAGCCGGAATGCGGGGTGATCCTCACCCTGGCCGGCTCCCTGGTTTCCGCCGGGCTCAAGCACGTGATCCTCGACCTGGTGCGCAACAACATGGTGGACGCCATCGTTTCCACCGGCGCCAACATCGTCGACCAGGATTTCTTCGAGGCCCTGGGCTTCCGGCACTACCTGGGCAGCCCGGCCCTGGATGACAACCAGCTGCGTGACCTGGCCATCGACCGCATCTACGACACCCTCATCGACGAGGACCAGTTGCGGGTGTGCGACCAGGCCATCGGCCACATCGCCGACGGCCTGGAGCCCCGTCCGTACTCCAGCCGGGAGTTCATCGAAGCCATGGGCCGCCACCTGCAGGAGCGCGACCTGGGGGCGGACAGCATTGTCCGGGCCGCGTTCGAGAAGGGCGTGCCCATTTTCTGCCCGGCCTTCAGCGACTGCTCGGCCGGGTTCGGCTTCGTCATGCACCAGGTGGCCCGCCCCGGCCGCTGCATGACCCTGGACAGCGCCCGGGACTTCCTGGAGTTGACCCGGGTCAAGCTCGCCTGCGCCGACACCGGCCTGCTCATGGTGGGCGGCGGGGTGCCCAAGAACTTCGCCCAGGACACCGTGGTGGCCGCCGAACTGCTCGGCCACACGGCCCCCATGCACAAGTACGCCGTCCAGCTCACCGTGGCCGACGAGCGGGACGGGGCCCTGTCCGGGTCCACCCTGCAGGAGGCCAGCTCCTGGGGCAAGGTGTCCACCACCCACGAGCAGATGGTCTACGGCGAGGCCACCATCACCTTCCCCCTGCTGGCCGGCTATGCCTACCACCAGGGCAACTGGGCCGGGCGCCGGGAACGGCGGCTGGCCGAGGTTTGCGCCAAGGCCTGAGCCCCGGAGGCCCGCGCAACGTATCCGCCTAGAGCGTCTTCAGCAGTTCCAGCACCTGCTGGTCGTGGGTCTTGGTGCGCACCTTGGCCACCTTGAACCGGATGACGCCCTGCTTGTCGATGATGAAGGTGACCCGGGAGGCCATCTTGAGCAGCGGCATCTTCACCCCGTACTGGTTGATCAGGGTGCCGTCCGGGTCGGCCAGGAGGGAGAAGGGCAGCTCGTACTTCCCGGCGAAGGCCTTGTGGCTGACCACGTCGTCCGCGCTCACCCCCAGCACCACCGCCCCGGTGGCCTGGATCTCCCGATAGCCCTTGGCCAGGGAACAGGCCTCCGCGGTGCAGCCCGGGGTGTCGTCCTTGGGGTAGAAATACAGCACCACGTTGGCTTTTCCCCGATAGTCCGCGAGCTTGACGGTGCTCCCGTTCTGATCGAGGGCCTCGAATTCCGGGGCCTTCATCCCCGCCGCGAGGTCGGCGGCCGGGGCCATGAGCCCCAGGGTCCCCAGCAACCCCGCCACCACGCTACGTCTGAACATGACCGACCCTCCACCCTGCGCCGCTGCGGCGGCAGGGCATGATCATAGGCCAGGCGCCGGAAAAAACCTAGCCGTTGCCTAGCGCGGCAACAGGAAGCGGATCGCCCCCAGGACCGCCACCGGGCAGGTGACCGCCCGCAGGATGCTGCCGCCCAGGTACAGCGACTGCCAGCCCGCCCCGGTGAGGGCGGCGTACTCCCCGTCGGTGAGCCCGCCTTCCGGCCCGCTGGTGAAGGCCACCGGATCCCGGGTCAGGACCGGGTTGGGCTGGCTGGAGGGCAGCTCATGGGCCACCCAGCGCTGGGCGGTGGTCACCTCGAGCAGGGCCTCGAAGGACACCGGCAGCGCGAACCCCGGCACCTTCGACCGGTGGCTCTGCTCGCAGGCGCTGTGCACGATGCGCTGCCAGCGCTCGAAGCGGGCCGCGGTCTTGGCCGCGTCGTATTCGCTGCGCCGGAACGCCACCGGCTGGATCTGGGTGGCGCCCAGCTCCACCAGGGGCGGCAGCAGATCGTCCAGCAGCGACAGCTGCGCGGTGACCGGGATGTAGGCGGTGATGGCCACGGGCGCCTCCCGGTCCTCCCGGAGCGGCGCCACCAGGCGGGCCATGGCGTGGTCCTTGTCGATCTCCGAAAGATCGGCCCGCCAGGGGCCGGATTCCAGCACCAGTTCCAGGGCCGAGCCGGGCGGCGTCCGCAGCACCCAGAGGTGCCGGGCCTGGGCGGCGCCCAGCGGCATCTGGAGGCCTTCGTGGGCGGATCCGGAAAAGGGGATGAAGAAGCGGGGAATGCTCATGGCGGCACTTTCAGGGAATGGAACAAGGACGGTCAACCATACCGCAGGGGGCGCCAGCTTAACGTTAAACTGTGCGTCCGGAGGCGACTTGTTCCAAGCCCTGTTCAGTTCCGCACCCTGGTGGGCCTGGTTGGGCTTCCACCTCCTCGTGGTGATCATGCTCGCCCTGGACCTGGGCGTGTTCAACCGGGACGCCCACACTCCCGGCTGGCGCGAGGCGGCCTGGTGGAGCGCCGTCTGGGTGCTGCTTTCCCTGGCCTTCAACGGGGTCGTCTGGAAGACCATGGGCGGTCGCCAGGCGGCCGAATTCTTCACCGGCTACCTGCTGGAAAAGTCCCTGAGCGTGGACAACCTGTTCGTGTTCGTCCTGCTGTTCACCTCGTTCCAGGTGCCGGCCCGCAACCAGCACCGGATCCTGTACTGGGGCGTGGTGGGGGCGATGCTCCTGCGGGCGGTCATGATCGCCGCCGGCATCACCCTGCTCAACCGCTTCGCCTGGACGATCTTCCTGTTCGGCGCGTTCCTGGTCTACACCGGCATCAGGCTGTTCGCGCAGCGCGGCAAGGAACCGGCGGATCCGCGCCGGGGCGCGCTGGCGCGCACCTTCCAGCGGATCATGCCGTTCGCTCCCGAGGCCGGCTACGAGCGGTTCTGGATCCACCAGGAAGGCCGCTGGCATGCCACCCCCATGCTGATGCTGCTGGTGATCGTCGAGGCCACCGACCTCCTGTTCGCGGTGGATTCCGTGCCCGCCGTGCTGGCCGTGACCCGGGACCCCTTCCTGGTCTACACCTCCAACATCTTCGCCATCCTCGGCCTGCGCAGTCTCTACTTCCTGCTGGCGCGGATGATGGACCGCTTCCACCTGCTCAGCGTCGGCCTGGCGATCATCCTCGTCTTCGTGGGGGCCAAGATGTGCCTGGCCCACCTGGTGGAAATCCCCATCGTGGTTTCCCTGGGCGTGATCGCCCTGGTATTGATAGGCTGTGTGGCCGGGAGCCTCGCCTGGCCCCAGCCGGAGGGAGGAAAACGACAATGAAGGTCTGGCGCCACACCCTGGACTGCGCGCCCCCCGAGGGGCCCTGCATCCTCACCCTGGGCAATTTCGACGGAGTCCACGCGGCCCACAAGAGCATCCTCGAACTGGCGGCCCTGCGCGCCCGGGCCCGGGGTGTCCCGGCGGTGGTGGTCACCTTCGATCCCCATCCCGCCATGATCGTGGCGCCCGAGCGCCGGCCGAAGCTGCTGATGACCCTGCCCCAGCGGCTGGACGCGTTCGCCGCCGCCGGCATGGACCTGGCCTGGATCATCCCGTTCAGCCGCACCTTCTCGGAACTCAGCCCGCAGGCCTTCCTGCACGGCCTGCACCGGGTGCTGGCGCCCATGGAACTGCATGTGGGGCGGGGCTTCCGGTTCGGCAAGGACAGGGCCGGAGACCTGGCCACCCTGGAGGCCTGGGGCCAGGAGATCGGCTGCGAGATCCATGGCCACGCGCTGCGCGCGCCGGACGACGGCCACCTGTCGTCCACCCGCATCCGCCAGGCCCTGGACGCCGGCGACGTGGAGCAGGCGGCGGCCCTGCTGGGCCATCCCTACGCCCTGAGCGGCGTGGTGGTGGAAGGGGAGCGCCGGGGTCGGCACCTGGGCTTTCCCACCGCCAACCTGGCCTGGGAACAGGAGCAACTGCCGGGCAACGGCGTCTACGTCACCGAGGTGCGCGGCGCGCACCTGCCGCAGCCCATGCGGGGCCTCACCAACGTGGGCCTGAAGCCCACCTTCCAGGGCCTCAACGTCACCGTGGAAACCCATCTGCCGGGCTTCGAGGGCGACCTCTACGGCTGTCATCTGGAAGTGCGCTTCCTGCACCGCCTCCGGGGCGAGCGCAAGTTCGCCGACATGGAAGCGCTGCGTGCCCAGATCGTCGAGGACGTGGCCCAGGGCCAGGCCTGGCAACCTTCCCGATGAAAAATGCCGAGGAAGTCAACCATCGTAATATCAATTTTTACATTAGGGCAATCCCCGCACAGTCAATGGCAGAGCACAAAGTCTTGAAAAAAAACCTCGCATCGTTGTGAAAATGTAGTAATCTTGGATTTCGCCGCGATCGAGGTTGCGGTGATCGGAAGGAAAGCGGGCAGGCCCGGAAGGGCAGGCCGCGATCATCCCGGGCATCTTTGAAAGCCGGATAAAGAGAATGGGAATGCTTTGAGTCCCGCAAGGGGCTGTAATGAACCAAGCGAACAACGCGTTCGTCTTCGCG
>JARLGP010000089.1 GCA_031292735.1 Holophaga sp. | reverse complement strand
GTGGATGCCTGTGGCATTGAATCCGGAGTTGTTGAAGCCGGCTGCATTGAAGCCAGCGGAATCGTAAAGGGTGCCAGTGGCCTGGTGGATGCCTGTGGCATTGAATCCGGAGTTATTGAAGCCGGCCGCATTGAAGCCAGCGGAATCGTAGAGGGTGCCAGTGGCCTGATGGATGCCAGTGGAATTGAAGCCCTTGGCGTTGAACCCGCCTGGATTGTATGCGGTCCCGGTGTCCTGGTGGATTCCCGACTCGTTGAAGCCGTCCGCATTGGACCCGGGGGGAAGGGGATTGGTCGCGGGAAGGAGGGTGATCCGAACCCTGGGATCCATCTTCACCGACGTGAAACCCTGGCTGGATTTCACGGTGAACTGCGTCCCGGTGGCATTGTCAGGGATCCTGACTCTGAGCTTGATTGAAGGTTGGTCGTTCCCGACGCTGGGCGTCTGGGCTGAAGCCTGGACACCTGCTGCAAGGAAGAGCGCCAGGCCGGCGGGTAAGAGGTTGGGTTTCATGAGCGATCCGAAGGGGTTTGGGAAGAGGAAAGGACTTCAATTCGTTTGCCGTCGATGTAGAGTTCATCACTAGCCTCCCATCGATCGAGTTCGATGGTGACCTCTTGCCCAGCTCTGAATTCATTGGGCGTGATCCCGAGGATGGTGGGTTCCGGGATTGCTGGAGCATGGATGGGGCTGGGGCTGGGGTTGGGACTGGCCCCAGGCTTGGAGCCGGAGCTTGAGCCACCCCCGCCGCACGCAAGGGCAAGAGCCAGGACCATGGCGGCGCCCGCCCAGCCCAGGCGCAGCTTGGGCCACGGGTCGTGACGAAGGTGATTGGGTGCCGTGTTCATTGAGAAAACCTCCTTGTAGGGTTTAAGTTGTGGCAAGCACGTGAGCCATGCATCATTTATGCGACGAGACCATGAATGGTTCCATCAATAAGGAACAATTTATCTTTTAGGGAGAAAGGGCCCTTCCGGCCGGCCGGCGTGAAGGCCTTTCCCCATGGATGGCCGCGCTCGCCGCCACCCCGGTGCTCCGCGCCGGGGTTCGAGTGCATGGCCCGTCTTCCGGCCCGCCGCAGGTTCCCTGCAGCCTACATTCCGCTCCAGCTGAGCACGAACACCAGCAGGGAGGCGCACAGGCAGTAGATCCCGAACAGGTGCCAGCGGCCCTGTTCCAGCCAGGTGGAAAGCCAGCGGAGCGCCAGCAGGCCGGCACCGAAGCTGAACACCATGCCGATCAGGCTGGGCACGAACAGGTGCAGGCCGCATGCCCCGCCCGCCACGGCGTGCTGGGCCTTGAGCAGCCGCATCACCTCGCGGGCGATGACCGGCGGGGTGAGCACCACCGCCATGGCGAAGCTGAACTCCTCCACCCGCTTCCTGGAGTGGCCCAGGATGAGCCCCACCGAAATGGTGGCGCCGGAGCGGGAAAAGCCGCGGAACGGCAGGCACAGGCCCTGGACCAGGCCCATCCAGCAGGCCCCGGGCAGGGCCAGCGGGCTCCCCTTGCCCGCAGCCCGGTGGGCCTTGAGGCCGGAGTAGATGATCACGCAGCCGACCACCGCCAGCGATGCGGAAATGAGGGTCAGGTTGCCGAAGATCATCTCGATCTCGGCATGGGGCATGCCCTTCAGGACCACCTTTTCGATGACGAATTTCAGCGCCAGCCCCAGCGCGCCGGTCAGCGCGGAGGCGATCACCAGCAGCTTGAGGAAAGCCCAGGCGTCCTTCCCGGACTGGAAGAAGCTGGTACGCCACGCCCGCCAGTAGAAGAACAGCACGCTGAACATGGTCCCGGTGTGCAGCATGACCAGCAGCAGGGTCATCTCCGGCCGGGTGGGATCCAGCCCCAACAGCTTTTCCGCCACGATGACATGGGCCGAGCTGGAGACGGGCAACAGTTCGGCGGCACCTTGGATGATGGCTAGAATCAGGATATGAAATATCGTCATTAGCCTTGTATCCCTAAATCGATGGCATCCTGCGACTTTGGCAGCGTTGCGGGTAGGAATGGATCCAGTCAATGGCCATGTTACCAGCAACAAACCATCCAGAACCGGCCCATTCCGGGGGGCCGGCCCGGGGGTGCTATCATGGCGAAGAATTTGCAAGCGGCTCGGCCGCTCTTTTTATGGAGACTCCCTGGT
Organism: Holophaga sp.; assembly: GCA_031292735.1. The sequence continues at coordinate 2,698 of JARLGP010000089.1, read as the reverse complement.
GCTGTTCCGAGCTCATCTGCTGAGCCCTTGCGATGCTTCGCGCCTGCTGGATCTCCCCGACGGCGCCATGGTGGTGGATTCAACGGGGCGCATCGAGGCGGTGGGCAGCTTCGCCGAGGTGGCCGCGGCCCATCCCGGGCATGAGCTGCGGGACCTCAGGCCGCACTGGATCCTGCCGGGCCTGGTGGACCTCCATTCCCACCTGCCCCAGCACCCGGCGGTGGCCATGGACGGCCAGGAACTGCTGCCCTGGCTCAACACCCACATCTTTCCGGCGGAGATCCGGTTCGCCGATCCGGAATGGGCGGCGCTGGCCGCCCGGACCTATTTCCGCGACCAGCTGGCCCTGGGCACCACCACCACGGTGGTCTACGGCTCGGTGCACCAGGAGGCCGCCCACCGCGCCTTCCAGGAGGCGGAGCGCTGCGGCATCCGCGGCGTGCTGGGCAAGGTCATGATGGACCAGAACAGCCCCGGCCCGCTCCAGGAGTCCACCGCCGCCTCCCTGGCCCAGAGCGAGGAGCTTTGCGCCACCTGGCACGGCCGGGACGCCGGGCGGCTGCAGTACGCCTTCACCCCGCGCTTCGCCCCCACCTGTTCCATGGAGCTGCTGCGCGGCGCGGGCCGGCTGGCGGAAAAGCACGGCGCCTTCGTCCAGACCCATCTCAGCGAGAACCTGGACGAACTGCAGTGGGTGCACGAACTGTTCCCGGCCGCCAAGAACTACACCGACGTCTACGCCCGCGCCGGACTGCTGGGCCCGCGCACCCTGCTGGGCCACGGCATCCACCTGGCGCCCTCCGAGCGCGAGGTCCTCCGCGCCGCCGGCGCCACCATCGTCCACTGCCCCCGTTCCAACGCCTTCCTGAAAAGCGGCATCATGCCCCTGCGCCGGTGGCTGGACGAGGGCCTCGGCATGGGCCTGGGCACCGACGTGGGCGGCGGCCCCAGCCTCGACCTGTGGGCGGAGATGGCCATGGCCTGCACCGCCTCCAAGCTGCGCTGGGCCGAGCAGCAGACCCAGGGCCGGCACCTGCGCGACCTGGGGCTGCCGGAAGCGGAACGGGCCCGGATCCACCATGCGCTGCGACTGGAACCGGATCTTCCCATCGACCCGACCCAGGCCTTCGCCCTGGCCACCCTCGGCGGCGCCCGGGCCCTGGGGCTGGGCGAACGCATCGGCAGCCTGGAGGCCGGCAAGGAGGCCGACTTCATCGTGGTCGATCCCGCCCGGGTGGACCCGGCCCCACACCGGGATCCGGAACCGGCGCACCAGGTGCTGGACCGGCTGGTCTACCGCAGCACGGCCGGGATGATCCGGGCCAGCTACGTGCGGGGACGGCTGTGCTACGGCCAGGGCATCTGATTCCTCGTTCGTTCCGCCCCCAGGAAGGTCCTCCCACGCGACGGGCGGCATGCTGATGTGAACGCGAGATGTTCCGCCGGTGGACCGGCTGGAACGGGAAAGTGACATTCTCTTTCGCTACTTGGCACGTGGTCCCAATCAAGGGAAAAAGTGTTAACACTCATTGCCGGGAAGTATTAGAATCGGGGTGCTGGTCCTGCGAGCATCTGTGGCGGAGCGATCGGCTTAAGAAAATAGGTGAAACTTCCTCACTCATGATGAAGAGGGAGGCCTGGGCTTGGGCGGAGCATGATCCGTACCAGCCATGAGAGCTACTTTTCCGTCGGGCCGCCGGGCCGGGGAGTGCCATGCTCAGGATCGTCCAATCCACCCATGAGGATGAGGCCGCTTGGGCCCTCGCAGGGGAGTTCACCATCCACGACGTGGTGGACGCCAAGGCGCGGCTCTGCGCCGCCCTGGACCAATCGGCCCGCCTTCAGCTCGACCTGTCGGGCATCGAAAGGCTGGACACGGCCGGAGTGCAGCTGCTGGTCTGGCTCGACCAGGAAGCCCGCCACAAGGGCAAGGCCCTGTCCTTGTCCGGCCCCAGCCCGGCCGTGGCCGAGGTCTGCCATCTGTTGCAGGTGACCGGCCTGTTCGGCGATCCCAGCATCGCGCCACCCGTCGCATAAGGGCCGAACCATGGATCTCTTCGAGGCACGAAAGACCTACATCATCGAAGCCCGGGAGCTGCTGGACTCCATGGAGGAGGCCCTGCTCACCGTGGAGGAGGCGGGCGATCCCGCGGAACCCATCAACGCCATGTTCAGGGCGGTACACACGGTCAAGGGCTCCGCCGGGCTGTTCGGCCTGGACGGCATCGTCCAGTTCGCCCATACCGTGGAGAGCGTGCTGGACCGGGTGCGCAGCCAGACCATCCCGCTGACCCCCGAGCTGACCGGGATCCTGCTGGAGTGCCACGACCACCTGGCCCAGCTCGTCACCGATATCCAGTCGGAGGCCGAACCGGCCCCGGAACTGACCGCCGCCGGCGAACGGATCCTGGCCCAGCTGGCGCCGCACTTGCGCGGCAGCCTGGCCAAGGCCGCGCCGGCGGAGGCCGCCAAGGCGCCCGAAGGCTCCGCCCCGGGCCGGGACTGCTGGCACCTGTCCCTCCGCTTCGGCCGGGACGTGCTGCGCAACGGCATGGACCCGCTGTCCTTCATCCGCTTCCTGGGCACCCTGGGCGAGATCGTGCACCTGACCTCCCTGTTCGGCACCCTGCCGGTACGGGACGACTTCGATCCGGAAGCGTGCCACCTGGGGCTGGAGATCGATCTGGACAGCCCGGCC
>JARLGP010000088.1 GCA_031292735.1 Holophaga sp. | reverse complement strand
GCCTACCGACACTTCCGCTCTCCGTTTTTCTGGGAATGGTCTGACCTGGAGCGACGCAGGAGCGGAAGGCCGGAACGTTCCCAGAAAAACGACTCTGGCGACAGTCTGGGACACGGATCAATACGTAGACGGGCTCCTAGGCCCTCTTGGCCCAGCGCAGCTTGGCGCTGGATGAGCGCGGGTTGGCCCGGCGTTCCTCGGGGGACGGGCGGATCGGATCGGCGGCGACGGCCTCGTAGAGCCCGTCCCGGAGCCCGGCCTGGAAGGCCTTCTTCACCCGCCGGTCCTCGCCGGAATGGAAGCTGAGGATGGCCACCCGGCCGCCGGGTTTCAGCGCCCTGGGCAGCTGGGCCAGGAACTGGTCGAGCACGCCCAGCTCGTCGTTCACGGTGATGCGCAGGGCCTGGAAGGTGCGCTGCAGCGAGCCGCGCAGCTGGTCCTGCCAGTCGTCCGGGTCCAGCAGGGGCTTGAGCGCCCGGGCCACCCGGGCCGCCAACTGGCGGGTGCCGGCCACCGGCTGGCCGCAGAGGGCCGCGGCGATGGCCTCCGCGTGGGGCTCGTCGGAAAGCTCGGTGAGCATGGCGGCCAGCTGCTCCCGGTCCAGCGACGCCAGCAGCGCCGAGGCGGGCCGGCCCCGGTTGGGGTTCAGCCGCAGGTCCAGGGGCCCGTCGGCCTTGTAGGTGAAGCCCCGGGCCGGATTGTCGATCTGCATGGAGGAGACGCCCAGGTCGGCCAGGATGAAGTCCAGGGCGCCGCCCGCCTCGAGCAGCAGGCTGGGCAGCCCGGCGAAGTTCATGCGGCGCACCACCAGGATGTCCTCCTGGAAGCCCAGGGCCCGCAGCCGGGCCTCGGTGCGGGGCAGCTCCAGCGGGTCCACGTCGATGCCGAACAGGCGCCCGCCGGGGACCAGCCGCGCCAGCAGTTCCTGGGCGTGGCCGCCGTAGCCCAGGGTGGCGTCCAGGCCCACCTGGCCGGGCCCGGGCGCCAGCACCTCCAGGATCTCCCGCACGCAGATGGGCCGGTGGGTGCCCGCCGGGGTATGGCCGCGCTCGCGCACCTTCTCCAGCTCACCGGCGTGGGCCGCGGGATCGAGCTCCTTGTACTTTTCCTGGAACTGCCGGGGGTGGGTGCCCCGGTAGCGCACCCTGCGTGGAGGTCGGGAAACGGGATCGGCCATGGAGCGATTGTGGCACATGCAACGGGGCGCACTGAAGCGCCCCGCGGCAGGGAACCCCGGGAGGGGCTCAGGCCTTTTCGAACTTGATCACTTCCACCGGGCAGCCCGCGGCGGCGGCCTCGATGGCCGCTTCCTGCGCGCCGCCGATCTCGTCCTTCAGGGCGGCCATCTCATCGCGGTTCTCGGACTCCACGCCGTCCACCCGCACGTCGGCCTTGATCACGCAGGTGGTGTCGGTGACCAGGAAAACGTCGGGGCACTCCGCTTCGCAGGCGTTGCAGACGATGCAACCTTCTTCGATCCAAACCTTGGTGATGGCCATGAGCGTTCTCCTTTTGCAGACCGGGTCGAACCCGTTCTGGCACATTTAAACGCTAGCACCGGCATGGCCCGCGACCAAGCCGAGAATGCGCCCATCCGGAACCCTGGAGTATCCTGGCTGCTGGAGGTTTCGTGAGGCTTTCCGAGCTTGAGATCATCCGTCGGATCCGTGAGAGCTTCCCCGGAGGGCGCGAGCTGGTGGACGACTGCGGCGGGATCCCCGCGCCGCCGCCCGGACAGCAGCTCCTGGTGACCACCGACCTGATGGAGTCCGGCCAGCACTTCCGGATGGACTGGCATCCCCCCGCCCTGCTGGGCCGCAAGCTGCTCATGGTGAACCTGTCCGACCTGGACGCCAGCGGCGCCCAGGCCACCGGCTTCACCCTCACCCTGGCCCTGGGCCGGGACCTGGAGCCGCAATGGCTGGAGCAGTTCCTGAACGGCCTGGCCGGCGCGGCGGCCGAGACCGGGGTGCCGGTGCTGGGCGGCGACACCGTGGGCCGGGCCACCGGCCTGGGCCTGGGCATCACCGCGTTCGGCTGCTGCTCGCGCTGGCTCAAGCGGGAGGCCATGGCCGCCGGGGACCGGCTGTTCGTCGACCAGGAACTGGGGGCGAGCCTGCGCGGCCTGCGCAAGCTCATGGCCGGGGCCCGCTGGGATCCCGGACGGATCGACCCGGACCTGGCGGCCCACCTGGACCCCAGCCCGAACCTCGGCCTGGGCCCGCGGCTGGCGCGGATCCCCGAGGTGCACGCCTGCATCGACATCTCCGACGGGATCAGCCGGGACCTGCGCAACCTGGCCGAGGCCGCGGGCCTCAGCGTGATCCTGGACCCCGGGCTCGGCCCCGACAGCCTGGAGGGGGGCGAGGATTACGCCCGCTGCTTTTCCTCGTCGCTGCCCCAGGACGAGCTCCAGGACATCTTGGGCATTCCCTTGATACCAGTTGGGTTAGCCGTGGAACGAGCGGAGGCCCCGCTTCTCCACTATGATGGAAGGAGTCTAGGTCCCTACCCGGACCTGGGCTTCGATCATTTCGCCCGTTGAAGCCATCTGGAGCACCCCCGACTCATGACTGACGATCAGGCCCCCGCCTCCCTGAAATCCTTTTTCAAGGGCGGGCTCCGATTCCATCTGAAGCGCATGATCCTGCACCCGGAACTGACCCCGGAGCAGGTGGCGTTGAGCTTCGCCATCGGCTTTTCGCTGGCCTGGAACCCCTTCATCGGCCTGCACACCTTCGCCATCGTGCTGCTGTGCTTCCTGTTCAAGCGGCTGCACCGGCCCCTGATGCTGCTGGCCTGCTTCATCAACAACCCCTGGACCATGGTGCCCATGGCCTCGCTGAGCGGGCTGGTGGGCAACCTGCTCATGGGGCGCGGCTGCCGGCCGAAGTTCCACGGCATCCGCTGGGACACCATCGGCTGGCAGAGCTTCGTCAGCAAGGAAGGGTTCGACCACATGTACCTCATGCTCAAGCCCATCCTCGGCCCCTACCTGCTGGGCGGGGTGGTGCTCAGCGCCCTGGCCCTGCCGGTGGGCTACTACGTCATGCTGAAGATCGCCACCCGGCTGCGCCAGATCCACCTGCACCGGCCCGCCGTGAAGCTCCCCATCCTGCACCTGCCCAAATCCAATCCCGACCAACCTGAATAGGAGCTGCCCATGGACATGCGCTTTCTCATGAAACAGGCGCAACAGATGCAGACCAAGATGCAGGAGGCCCAGAAGGCCCTGCGCGCCGAAGGCACCGCCGGCGGCGCCATGGTCAAGGTGACCCTGAACGGCGCCAAGGAGCTGGTGGCCATCTCGGTGGCCAAGGAAGCCATGGATCCCGAGGACCCCAGCATGCTGGAGGACCTGATCCTGGCCGCCTTCAAGGACGCCTCGGCCAAGGCCGACGACGGCATGGCCAAGGTCACCGGCAGCCTCGGCGGCGGCCTGAACATCCCCGGCATGGGGTTCTGACCCGGTGCGGCTGCCGGATTCCCTGGAGGCCGTGGTCGACGCCTTCCAGAAACTGCCCGGGGTGGGCACCAAGTCTGCCCAGCGCATGGCGCTGCACCTGCTCAAGGAGGGCCCGGCGGCCATGGAGCACCTGGGCGACCTGCTGCGCGACGCGGCCCACTCCGTGGGCTTCTGCGAACAGTGCGGCGCCTTTACCGACCGCCCGGTCTGCGCCATCTGCTCCGATCCCAAGCGCGACACCGATACCCTGGTGGTGCTGGCCGAGGCCAGCAACGTGATCAGCTTCGAGCGTTCGGGGCATTTCCACGGGCGCTACCACGTGCTGGGCGGGCTGATCTCCCCGCTCAAGGGGGTAGGCCCGGATCAGCTGCGGGTGCGCGAGCTGCTCAAGCGGCTGGAGGACGCCCGGATCAAGGAGGTGGTGCTGGCCACCAACCCCACCCTGGACGGCGAGGCCACCGCGGCCTGGCTGGCCCGGATCCTGGAGCCCCTGGGCATCCGCACCACCCGCATCGGCCTGGGCCTGCCCATCGGCAGCGACCTGGAGTACGCCGACGACCTCACCCTGGACCGGGCCATGGACGGCCGGCGGCTAATAACCTGAGGCCGCCTTCCGGGCGCAGGTTTCTTCCAGGTCGGCGGGCACCAGGTTGACGTTGTTGACCACTTCCAGCAGCTGGCCGGCCTTGGCGGCGCAGGCCCGGCACAGGGGAACGATGTACACCCGGTCCTGCCCTTCCTTGCGCACCTGCCCGCCCACCTCGGGCTTGCTGTTGCAGTCCACCACCATGCAGAAGTTGGCCCGCTGCCGGCTGAAGGTGTCCCAATGCTGCAGCCAGGTGCCGCACCGGCAGCCTTCGGGCTCCCGTTCCATGACGTTTCTCACTCGCATCCCGGCCTCCCTTTCATGAAACAACTATGGGTGGTCGGACCAGACCCTGCCATTGGGCAGTTCCTGTCATCCAATGGCCGAGCGGCGGGTCAGCCGATGCCTTAGTCGTCCAGCTCGATCAGGCCTTCCTTGATGGCGAACCGGGTGAGCCCGGCCACGCTGTTGATGCGCAGCTTCTCCATGATGTGCTGGCGGTGGCTTTCGATGGTCTTGGGGCTGAGCTTCAGTTCGGCGGCGATCGCCTTGGCCGATCCGCCCTTGGTGAGCATGCCCAGCACCACCCGTTCCTGGCGGGTGAGCTTGTCGGTGCCCCGGGCCGGGGCCGCGGCGGAGCCCCGCACCACCTCGTCGGCCACGTGGGCCGCCAGCCCCGGGCTCAGGAAGGAGAAGTTGGCCTGCACCACCCGGATCGCCTGGGCCAGGTCCTCCCGGACGCAGTCCTTGAGCAGGTAGCCGGTGGCCCCGGCCCGGAGCATCTCCAGCACGTACTGGCTGTCGGCGTGCATGGACAGGGCCACCACCTTGGTGGCCGGCAGCTCCTTGAGGATGCGCCGGGTGGCTTCGATGCCGTTCAGCTTGGGCATGGCGATGTCCATCACCACCACGTCGGGACGGATTTCCCGGCACAGCGCCACCGCGGCCTCGCCGTCGGCGGCCTCGCCCACCACCTCCAGGTCCGCGGACTGTTCCAGCAGCGAGCGCAGCCCGGCCCGGGTGAGGCCCTGGTCCTCGGCCAGCAGGATCCGGATGTGCCGGCTGGGCGCGGCCTCCGGCCCGGCCGGGGCCGCGGGCAGGCTCTTCTCCGCCCCCCGGTCCAGCAGCGGAGCGCGCAGCAGCACCCGGGTGCCCTGCCCCGGCGCCGAGATGATCTCCATGCGGGTTTCCAGGTGGGCCATGCGCTCCCGGACGCTGAACAGGCCCATGCCGCTGGTGCCCTGGCGCACGGCGCGGTGCTGGGCCGGGTCGAACCCCACCCCGTCGTCGATCACCTCCAGCCACAGTTCCCCGGCCACCACCTTGGCCGTCACCCGGGCCATGTTCGCCCGGGAATGCTTGCCCACGTTGGTGAGCAGCTCGCGCACCGCCTGGAACAGCACGATCCGCAGGTCGTCGGTGAGCGGCTTGGGCTGGAGGTCGTCGAAGAACTGGCCGGCGATGCCGAAGTTGGCCCGCAGCTGGTGCACCAGCCATTCCAGCGCGGCGCACAGGCCCAGCTCGTGCAGCACCGGCGGGCTCAGCTCGTAGGTGAGGTTGCGCGAGGACTGGATGGTGCGTTCCAGCAGCGCCAGGCTTTCCACCAGCTCCGGGACCTGGGAGGTCTGGGCCAGCAGGCCCAGCTTGAACTTGATGGCGGCCAGGTTCTGGCCGATCTGGTCGTGCAGTTCCTGGGCGATCTGGCGGCGCTCGCGCTCGCTGGTGAGGGCGAGTTCCGAAGCCAGGGAGCGGAGCTGGGCCTGGTATTCGGTGATCCGCTCCTTGGCCCGGTAGTGGACCACCACCGCCCCCACCCGCTCGGCGATGCTGTCCAGCAGGTGGCGTTCCTCAGGCAGGAAGGGCTCCTCCAGGACCGGGAGCGGGTCCCGGTAGCCCACCTCCACGAAGCCGATGGCCTCGCCCTGCTTGCGGATCTCGCTGCTCTGGGTGGCCGCGCAGGCGCCGAAGTCGCCGGTGGCGTACTCGTCGTCGAACACCCGGATCCGGGCCACCGCCGCCTCCGGAAACTGCCAGGCCGGCGGCAGCAGCTTGACCATCTCCCGGAGGAATTCCTGCAGGGTGAGGTCGTCGCCTTCGCGCAGGCGGGAAATGCCGTACAGGCAGGCCAGCTCCTTGGCCCGCTCCCCCAGCTCCCAGCTGCGCCGGCGCAGTTCGGCCTCGGCGCTCTGCTTCTGGGCGGCCGGCCTGATTCGCTTGTCCTTGGAGGGTTCAGCCATGGAGGGGTCTCGGCGCGCGTTGGGGTGCCTGCATCCTACCACCGCACCGTGAGCCGGCTGCCGCCTTCCGGGCGCAGGCCGATGACCAGGTCCGCCCCCTGGACGTTGAGCCACTTGAGGGCCAGGGGCAGCCCCAGCCCGGTGCCGTCGGGACGGCCGCTCTCGAACGGCTTCAGCATGCGGGCGGCGGATTCCGGATCCAGCCCGGGCCCTTCGTCCAGGATCTCCAGCAGGCCGTCGGCGATGAGCACCTGCACCCGGCTCCCGACCGGAGTGGCCTGGGCGGCGTTCTCCAGCAGGTTCACCAGGGCCTGGTGCAGCAGCATGGGATCGGCCAGGGCCCGGCCCTGGCCCGTTACCGTGACGGTGCGGTCCCGGAGCGCCGGCCGCCGGCCCACCTCGGCCACCGCCTGGGCCGCCGCCTCCTCCAGGTCCAGCTCCACGCACTGGGGCTCCAGCGGCTTGGCCCACTGCAGGAAGCGCTGCACCAGACGCTCCAGGGTGTCGGTCTCCTCGAGCACGGCCTGGGCCGATTCCAGCTGGCCGGCCCGCTGCAGCAGCTGGCCGTGGCCCTTCAGCACCGCCAGGCTGTTCTTCAGCTGGTGGGCCACCCCGGCGGTCATCTCGCCCAGCTCCGCGAACCGGTCGCGCAGCTGCCGCCGCCGCTCGTCCTGCTCCCACTCGGTGATGTCCTCGAACTCCAGCAGCGTGCCCACCATGTCGGGGGCCTCGATCCGGCGCAGGCGCCAGCGGCGGCCGCCGCCGTCGCAGCGCCAGGCCGCGCCGGGCGCCTGGCCGAGCCCGGCCAGCAGCCAGGGGAAAGGTTCCAGCACGAACCTGGCGTCCAGCCCGATGACCCCGGGCTTGACCCCCAGCAGGGCCAGGCCGGGGCCGTTGAGGGCCGCCACCCGCTGGCGCTGGTCCACCCACAGGATGCCCGAAGGCAGCGCGTCCAGCAGCCGCTCGTGGACGGTGCGCAGCTCGCCCAGCGAGGCCGCCAGCCGGCCCCGTTCCTGGAGGCTCTGGGACACGGCCCCCAGCAGCAGTTCTTCGGATTCCCCCCCGGAGCGCGGCCGCAGGCGCAGCCAGCGGGTGAGGAACATGAACAGGCCCACCAGCACGATGACCAGTGGGAGGCCGAGCAGGATCCATACGAAAGCGGAGCTGGGGTGGGTCACGGCTGGATTATAACCCTGCCCCCGGCTCCGCCGTCCTTACTTCTGGGCCATGGCCGGGGCGCACTGCCCCATGCCGCCGCCCATCATCATGCCCGCGTGGCCGCCCCAGCCCCGGTCCATGCCCATCCCGGCCCGGCGGCCCATCAGGTAGGCCGCCTTTTCCCGCTGGTCCGGGGTGAGCACGGCGCGCAGTTCCTGGCGCATGGCCCGGCCCTCCAGCATTGCTTCGATGCGGGCGTCGGCCGCGGCGCGGTTCAGGGTCTTGAGGGTGTCCGGGGTGCTCTCGGGCTTCTCCACGGCCTCGGAGAAGGCCCGGCGGGCCTCCCTGGCGGCCTTGCCCTTGCTCGCCAGGTTGTCCTTGTGCTTGGCGACGATGTCCTTGCAACTGGCCTTCTGGGCATCGGTGAGGTTCAGCTTCTCGGCCATCCGGCCCATCATCTTGTCCCAGGAGTGCCCCGGCTGCTGCATGGGGGCCTGGGGAGCGGGAGCCGGTGCCTGGGCCATGGCCGGCAGGGCGATGGCGAGGCCAAGCAAGGTAAGGGAATGCATGATTCTCATGGGGGGATCCTCGAAGGGGGAGCGGGTTCAAGCTCACCGGATCTGACCCAGGGAACCCCTTCCAGGGTTGAGGGAGTCTAACGATTTAAAGGCTTTCCTCGATCCGCTCGCACAGGGTCCGGAGGATCTTGATCCTGCCGAAGTACTTGTCCTCGCTCTCCACCAGCGTCCAGGGGGCGATCTCGGTGCTGGTGCGGTCCAGCATGGCGCAAATGGCGGTTTCGTAGCTGTCCCACTTCTTGCGGTTGCGCCAGTCGTCCTCGGTGATCTTGAAGCGCTTGAACGGGCTGTTCTGGCGTTCCTCGAAGCGGCGCAGCTGTTCCTCCTGGCTGATGCTCAGCCAGAACTTCAGGATGATCCCGCCGCTGTCGTGGATCTGCTCCTCGAAATCGTTGATCTCGCCGTAGGCCCGCAGCCAGTCGGCCTCGCTGCAGAAGCCTTCCACCCGCTCCACCAGCACCCGGCCGTACCAGCTGCGGTCGAAGATGGCCAGCCGGCCCTTGCGCGGCAGGTTGCGCCAGAACCGCCAGAGGTAGGGCTGGGCCCGCTCCTCTTCGGTGGGCGCGGCGATGGGCGTGATGTGGCAGAGCCGGGCGTCGATGGCCTGGGTGATGCGCCGCACCGCTCCGCCCTTGCCGGCGGCGTCCACCCCCTCGAACACCATGATGACGTTGTGGTCGCGGAACGCCTTGTGGCGGGTCAGCAGGTTGAGCTTGCCCTGGTACTGCTCCAGCTCCCGTTCGTAGTCGGGCTTGTCCAGCTTCCGGGTCAGGTCCAGGGACTTGAGGATGTTCATCCCGTCGAGGTTGGGCACGGCGGCGGGGGCCTGGATGGTCCTGGGCTGGGGGGCGGGGCCGTCCAGCCGGAGCCGGAGCTGCTCCAGCAGGGTCTTGCCCACCACCAGCTTCTGGTAGCGCGGATCCACCGCCTCCACCTGGATCCACGGGGCCGCGGCGGTGCTGGTGCGGCGCAGGGCCCGCTCGCTGACTTCCTGGAAGGTGTCGTACAGCTCGAAGTGCTGCCAGTCCCGGTCGGTCACCCGCCAGCGGGTGAGGGGGTCGCTTTCCAGCTTCTTCAGGCGCTTCTTCTGGGCCGCCTTGGACAGGTGCATCCAGAACTTCAGGATCATCGCCCCTTCGTCGATGAGCATCTGCTCGAACCGGCGCACCTCTTCCAGGGCCTGGTCCAGCTTGGGGTTCTTGATGCGGCCCGCGGCCCGCTCGAAGATCGGCCAGGCATACCAGCTGCCGTCGAAGATGCCGATGCGCCCCTTGGGCGGCAGCTGGCGCCAGAACCGCCACATGTGCGGCCGCTCCAGTTCCTCGTCCGAGGGGGCGTCGGTACCGTGGGTCTGGATGAACCGGGGGTCCATCCACTCGTTGAGGGTGTTGGCGGTGGCGCTCTTGCCGGCCCCGTCCAGGCCGGCGATGAGGATGATCACCGGGCATTTCTTGCTGGTTTCCAGGTCGAACTGGGCGTTCAGCAGGGCTTCCCGCAGGGCGGGAACTTCCTGGTCGTAGACGGCCTTGTCCACGCGATGACCGAGTTCAGCGGATTCGAACATGGCGGCTCCAGGAGGCAGTGGTGCTGAGATACTAGTCCCGTACGACCGCAAATGACATGGTTAACGCGGTTCCGGCAGCTCCCAGCGGTCGAACCGGTGCAGCAGCAGGAGGCCCGGGACGGCCAGGGCCATGCAGACCATGAAGAACACCGGCCAGCCGGCCGCTTTGACCAGGTACCCGGCCGGACTGGCGAACACCACCCGGGCGATGGCGGACAGGCTGGTGAGCAGGGCGAACTGGGTGGCGGTGCTCTTGAGTTCGCAGCAGCGCTGGATCATGGCCAGGTAGGCCACGGTGCCCATGGCGAAGATGGAGTTCTCCACCGCGATGGTGAGCAGCAGCAGGGCGTGGTTCCGGCCGGTGAGGGCCAGGGCCAGGTGGCCGGACATGGAGACCATCTGCAGCAGGCCGAACACCCAGAGCGACCGGCGTAGGCTCCAGCGGCTCATGAGCAGCCCACCCAGCAGGCCGCCGCCGATCAGGCAGGCCATGCCCACCCCCTTGGTGGCCAGGCCGATTTCGGTCTTGGAGAAGTCCAGGGAGCGGAAGAACGGCAGGTTGAGGGAAACGCAGAGGTTGTCCCCCACCTTGTAGAGCAGGATGAAGGCCAGCACCTCCAGGGACCGCTTGCGCCGGAGGAACTCCACGAACGGTTCCACCACCGCCTCCCGGAGGCTCCGGGGCGCCTTGAGGCCCTCCGGCTCGGGGGCCAGGAAGGTGGTCACGGCGCCGGGCAGCAGGCCCAGGGCCATGATGAGGTAGACCGTCCGCCAGGGCATCCGGTCGGCCAGGATCAGCGCGAGGGCGCCGGCGAACACCATGCCCAGCCGGTAGCCGGTGATGTGCAGCGAGGTGCCCGGGCCCAGCAGCTTGCCGGGCAGCAGCTCGGTGCGGTAGGCGTCCACGTTGATGTCGGCGCTGGCGCTGAAGAAGGCCACCGCCAGGGCGACCAGGGCCACCACGTGCAGGTGGGCGCGGGGATCGGACCGGGCCAGGAGCGCCAGCAGGGCCATCAGCATGAGGAAGGTCACCAGCATCCAGCCCCGGCGCCGGCCCAGGAAGGGCAGCTGGTAGCGGTCCATGAGCGGCGACCACAGGAACTTCAAGGTGTACGGCAGGCCCGCCAGGGCGAACAGGCCCACGGTCTTCAGGTCCACCCCGGCGTCGCCCATCCAGGCCTGGAGGGTGGACTGGGTGAGGATCAGGGGCACGCCCGAGGTGAAGCCGAACACGCCCACGGTCAGCAGAACAGGTAGCCGAAAGGCGGGGCGGGGGTCAGACATCCCCCTAGGATGCCATCAATTTCCTCAGGCGTTCAGATCCAGTGCGGATCCCAGCATCTTGTTCTGCACCTGCAGGAACTTCAGATCGGCCTGGTAGGCGGTGCCCTGGGTGTCCAGGTTCACCGCTTCGGTGGCCAGGTCCACGTTGCCGCCCCCGGGATTCAGGGGCGCCTGGCTCTGCTGCACGGCGGCGCCGTAGACCCCGCCCTGGGGCAGGTCCTCCTGGGTCAGGCTCCGCGCCCGGTAGCCGGTGCTGTTGAGGTTGGCCACGTTGTTGGCCGACAGGGCGATGCTTTGGCCTGCCGTCTGCAATCCGGACAGGCTCGCTGGTATTCCATCCATGGCCCTACCCCCACGGCTTCAAGCATAGGTTGAATAAGCCAAGTTTCAAGCTACGCGAACCACTGGCTCCCGCTCTGGAAGAACCGGGTCTTGGCCGCCTTGTCCCGGTGCCGCTGCACCGCCAGGTCGATCAGCCGGCTGAGCAGCTCCGGGTAGGGAATCCCGCTGGCCTCCATGAGCTTGGGATACATGCTGATGCTGGTGAAGCCGGGAATGAGGTTGATCTCGTTGAGGAACAGCTGGCCGGTGTCCCGGTCCAGGAAGAAATCCACCCGGGCCATGCCGTAGGCGTCCAGGGCCCGGAAGGCGGCCACGGCGTGGCGGGTGATGAGGTTGGCCATGCCTTCGGGCAGCTGGGCCGGGATCCGGGTGGAGCTCTTGCCGTCCAGGTACTTGTCCTTGAAGTCATAGAATTCGCCGGCGACGATGATCTCCCCGGGCACGCTGACGAACGGGTCGTCGCCGCCCAGCACCGCCACTTCCAGTTCCCGGGCGCGCAGCCCCTGCTCCACCAGCACCCGCCGGTCGAAGCCGAAGGCCCGGTCCAGGGCCGGGGCGAGGTCCTCGCGGCGGGTCACCTTCTCGATGCCGATGCTGGAGCCCAGGTTGGCCGGCTTGAGGAACAGCGGCAGCCCCAGCGCCTCCAGGCCGCGCAGGATAGCCTCGGGCGACTTGTGCCAGCGTTCCTCGGTGAGCCCCTGGTAGGGCACCACCGGCAGGCCCTCCGACTCCCAGATGCGCTTGGTGATCCACTTGTCCAGGGCGGCGGCCATGGCCAGCAGGCCGGCGCCGGTGTAGGGCCGGTGCAGGGGCTCCAGGTAGCCCTGGATCTGGCCGTCCTCGCCCCCCGCGCCGTGGATGGCGTTGAAGAACACATCGGGCAGCGGGGTGGATTCGGCGCCCCGCTCCAGGGGCAGGAACGGGTGCTCGCTGCGCTGGGGCAGTTCCCCCGCCGCCAGGCGGGCCATGGGATCGCCGTTCATCACCCACACCCCGTTGCGGGCGATGCCCATGGGCCGGACTTCAAACCGGGCGGGGTCCAGGTGGGTGGCGATGCTTCGGGCGGAAACGATGCTCACTTCATGCTCGGGGCTTTCGCCGCCGAACAGGAGGCCTACGGAAAGACGGTCGCTGGTCATGGACCCAGTCTAAACCAAGACCGGCGCCCCGTCTTCAGTCCAGCGCGGCCGGCCCGCTGGCGCCGAAGGCGCTGGTGACGATGATGTTGCCCTGGGCGGCGACGGCCTGGGGGATGGTCACGGTGATCAACGAATCGGTGACCACGGTGAACGCTGCCCCGGCCTGGTTGGCGCTGCCCACGGTGACGCCGGTGGCGCCGGTGAAGCCCGAGCCCAGGATGGTCAGGGTGGGATCTCCGTCCTGGGGGGCGGACCCGAGGACGGCGCCGGTGATCACGGGCCGGAACAGGGCCTGGCTCTGGGTGACCATCCTGGGGTTGCTCAGGGTGACTCCCTGCAGGGCCTGCCCCAGCTGGCCGATGGTGAGGGTGGAGCCGGAGAAGATGCTCTCCAGCGCCGCCTGGTCGGCGTCGTTCAAGAGCAGGTGCAGGGTCGCGGCGCCCTGGTTGCCTTTCACCACCAGGGACCAGAAGCTGGTGCTGGTGGCGGAATCGAAGCCGGACACCGGATAGTTGTTGGGCGAGGAAAGCACCTGGCTGTCAACCGCAAGGCTCGCGCTGTGCACGCTGATATCGGCCGGATCGGAAAAGAAGTCGTTGGCCGGATGTCCAGTGAACACCACTCCGTTCTCGGCCTCGAAGATGCCGACGCTGATCCTGCTTGAGGTGCTGTATATGCCGAAGTTCGGAGCGCCGGGGTCGGTCCAGTAGTGGGGCCGGAACAGCATGGGCACCCCCGTCCAGATCTGGTCCTGGCTTTCCATGAAGATGGCGAGCTTGCTGGGATCGATCCCCGCGGTCCGGGCCTGGGCCGCGAGCGAATCCGGCAACGCCGCGTTGAACACCTGGGGGAATTGGAGGTTGAGGGTGAACTTGGGAATCCCGGTGAAGATCTCCGGACGGACATCGAGGCCGGGATTGTAGGGATGCAGGACCGGCGCCTTGGGGAGGGAATACTGCTGGTACTGGGCCGTGCGCTGCCCCGCGCTGGGGAAGTCGAATTCCTTTCCGTAGAATCCCAAGTCCAGGCCCGCCACCGGGACCAGCGCGCCGCCGAGGGTGTCCAGCCGCCGGGCCAGGACCGTGAACTGGCCCTCCCGCAAGGCCGGGCTGCCGGCCGGCTGGGCCGGCCCGATGGCCACGTTCGCCTGGCCAAGCCCCAGCTGGTCCGGCACCCAGGCCATGAGCTGGGTGCCGTCGGCGCTGGGCAGCGTGACGGCCTGGACGCCGCCGAAGGTCACCTGCAGGGAGGCGTTGAGGTTGGTGCCGCTGAAGACCACCTTGGTGCCCGGTTCGCCGGTGTCGGGGGTGAAGGCGGTGACGGCGGGCGGTACCTGCTGGAACGTGAACGACGGCCCGACGGGGCTGGTCCCGGCGGACGTGGTCACGGTCAAGGTCACGGTCCCGGTTCCGGCCGGAATCGTGACGGTGAGCTGGGTCCCGTCGGACGTTGGGCTGAAGTCGACGGCGGGGGTCTGGCCGAACCACACCTGCTGGACGTCGGTGAACCCGGTGCCGGAAAGGACCAGCTTGGTGTTGGGCTGGCCGCCGGACAGGTTGCTGGTGGCGATG
>JARLGP010000087.1 GCA_031292735.1 Holophaga sp. | reverse complement strand
TCAGTTCGACCGGTGTCTACGGCGACGCCGGCGGAGGATCGGTCAATGAGGACTCGCCTTGCGAGCCTACGCACGCCGCCGGCCGGGCCCTGCTGGCCGCCCACTTCGGCCCCGAAGCGCTCAGCTGGGGCCCCCCGGCCTTCCAGGCCCGGGGCCTGGAGCCGTGGGCGGCCTGGAGCCGCAGCCTGGACGCCGCCCGGTTCGCCGGGGCCCGGCCCGCCTTTCCGCCGCTGGCCGCCCTGCTGGGCGCGCTGGAGCGCCCATGAGCTTCGACCTGCGCTACCCCGCCCTGCTGCTGCTCCTGGTGCCGGGCCTGTGGTTCGCCCTGCGCGCCAGCTACCGCTGGGGCATTCCCAACTCCCGCCCGGCCTCCCGGATCGCCCGCGGTTCCGCCCGCTGGCTGCCCACCCTGGTCATGGCCCTGCTGGTGCTGGCGGCGGCCGGGCCGGAGCAGCGGGTGGTGGTGAAGGGCCGGGCCCCGGTGGTGGATTTCGTGGTGGTGCTGGACGGGTCCAGCTCCATGCGGGCCCTGGACGACGGCCATGAAAGCCGCTGGAACTCCGCCCGCCGGCTGATCCTGCGGTTCATCGCCGGTCGGCCCTACGACCGCTTCGCCCTGATCCAGTTCAGCGCCCACCCGGTGACCCTCAGCCCGCTCACCGCCGACCACGCCCGCCTGTGGAGCATCCTGGAGCATCTGCAGATCGACAGCCCGGACGACGGCACCGCCATCGGCAGCGCCCTGATGACCGCGGTGCGCCGGCTGCGGGACAGCCCGGCCCAGAGCCGGGTGATCCTCCTGCTCACCGACGGCGCCCAGAACCGGGGCCGGGTGCAGCCGCTGGAGGCGGCCGAGGAGGCCCGCGGCCAGGGGATCCGGGTCTACACCGTGGCCCTGGGCACCTCCCGGGAAAGCCTGTACCCGCTGGAGGGCGGCGGCAACGCCTGGCTGAAGGTGGACACCGACCCGGAAACCCTGAAGCGCATCGCCCAGGCCACCGGCGGCGAGGAATTCCCCGCCGACGACCCGGCCGGCCTGGCCCGCAGCATGGCCGCCATCAGCCGGCTGGAAACCACCATCCTGCCGGTGGATCCGCCCAGCGAAGGGCGGCCCCTGGCCCGCTGGCTGCTTCTGGCCGCGGCCCTGCTGGCACTGCCCCTGGCCCTGGACCTGGGCCGCAAGCACGGGCGGCGGCCTCCCGCCTGGATGGCGCAGCCATGACCTTCAGCCACCCCCTCCTGTTCTGGCCGGCAGCCGCCCTGGCCCTGCTGGCCCTGGCCCTGGGCCTGCGGGCCAGCCTCCGGCCCGGCCTGGGGGTGCGGGTGGTGGGCCAGCGTCCGCTGCTGCAGGGGCTGGGCCTGGCCCTGCTGCTGGGCGGCGCCGGCCTGGGCCTGGCGGAGCCCCGCTGGGGCACGGTGGAGGTGCCGCGGCTCACCGTGCACGTGGTGCTGGACGCCTCCCGCTCCATGCTGGTGCCCGATGGCCCGGGGGGCAGCCGATGGCAGGCGGCCACGGCCGCCCTGGACCGGCTCTGGTCCCGGCCCAACCCCGGGGTGCGGTTCAGCCTCCAGCTGCTCACCGGCGACGCCGTGCCGGTCCTGCCGCCGGGGGAGGACCAGCCCCTGCTGCGGGATGCGCTCCGGGCCCCCCAGGCCGGGGACCTCGGCTCCCCCGGCACCTCCTTCGGCCTCGGGCTGGCCCAGGCCGTGACCCTGGCCAGCCCCGGGGAACCGGCGGTCATGCTGCTGCTCAGCGACGGCGAGGAGACCGTGCAGAACCCGGCGGACGCCCTGGGCCGGGCCGGGGCCGCCCTGAAGGCGGCGCGGCTGCCCCTGTTCGCCATCGGCTTCGGCCAGCCCCAGGCCCAGCCGGTGCCCGGGGCCGCGCTGTCCAGCACGGCGCGGCCGGACTTCCTGGGCCAGTTGGCCGCGGCCTCCGGCGGCCGCCTGCTGCGGCCCGGGGAAGACCCGGCGGCGCTGTTCCAGGCCCTGGCCCAGGGCCGGGAACCCTTGCCGGCGGTCCGTTCCCTGCTCCCGGCCCACCCCGAGTGGGGCGCCTGGGCGGCCCTGGCCGGGCTCACCCTGTGGCTGCTGGGGGCGGGCAAGCCCCTGCGCGCCTGGCGTCCCATCCTCGGCCTGGCCCTGGGCCTGGGCCTGGCCCATCCGGCCCGGGCCCTGCCGGTGCCCCGGGCCATCCAGGCCTGGGCCGCCCAGGCCGCCCTGGAGCGGGGCGATCTGGCCGCCGCCCAGCGCTGGAAGCCCACCGACGGCACCCCCGGCCACCGGCTGCTGGCCGCCCAGATCGATCTGCGCGCCGGCGCCTTCCAGCAGGCCCTGGACACCCTCGCCCCGATGACCGGCCAGGGCGCGCCCCGGCCCCTGCCCCCCTGGCGGGCCCCGGCCCTGCTCATGGCGGCCCGGGCCCTGGTGCAACTGCACCGCCCCGGGGAGGCGCGGACCCTGCTGGAGCGGCTGCTGCTGGAGCAGCCCGGAAGGCCGGAAGCCGGTCACGACCTGCAGGCCCTGCTGCAGGACCCGCCGCCCCCCAGCCCGCCCAAGCCGACGCCCCCCAGGCCCAGCAACGGCGCCAGGGAGGACGAGCTGGAAGGGCTCCGGCAGCGGCTGCCGAGCAAACCCCATGCCGCCGGCGGGGTGAAGGATATCTAGCAAACATTTCTTTCGAAGGGGATTGCGGAAGGGCCTGGGAATCCTATTTTATTACTTGTTAATATTTTTAAACTATCGTGCCCCCCTTCCGGGAGAATTTAATGAACCATTGCAAGCGATTGGCCTGGTTGCTGATGGCGTTAGCCTGCGCCTGCGGCGCCGCGGAATCCGAAGACCCGTACCGCTACGGAATCCGGATCACCAGTTCCTCCCCCGCGCAGGATTTCCGTGACATCAGCAGCCGGACCGGGTTCGGCGGCGGCCTGTTCGTGGAAACCCCGGTGGGTTCCGGCTGGGTCGCCCAGACCCGGTTGGATTACATCAGCTACCCCCAGACCAACCGGCCCACCGCCGCCATGATCGCCCGCTACACCTCGGCCAACCCC
Organism: Holophaga sp.; assembly: GCA_031292735.1. The sequence goes on along the minus strand of JARLGP010000087.1, from coordinate 14,893 downwards.
ATCACCCTGTCCATCGATTCGGCCGCCCTGGGGGTGGACCTGCGCCATCCGCTGCCCGGGCTCAAAGGCTTCTACGGGCTGATCGGGATGACCGCCATCCGCTACGAGTTCCAGTCCTCCTCGGTGAGCAACCTGATCGACCAGAACGGCATCCCCATCCCCGGGGTCATCCGCTACAAGGACAAGACCTCATTCAAGCTGGGGCTGGCGGTGGGGGTGGGCTTCGAGATCTACCGGGGGCTGGCCCTGAGCGAGCGCTTCACCACCGCCAACATTCTCGGCACCACCTTCGGCACCCTGGAGACCAGCCTCAGCTACCGGTTCTAAAACCGCGCCACGATCCCGAAGCCGGTTCCGGTGCGGTCCAGGGTGATGTCCAGGTCGCTCTTGATGGATCCGTCCGGAACCCGGAACCGCTCGGCGTCGCCGAACACCCGGATCCCCAGCCAGGAGATGGGGAAGTAGCGCAGATCGACGCCCAGGTGGTTGTAGGTGGCGCCCTTGTAGGTGAGCAGGTGGACCATGCCCCGGCCCACCAGGCGGCCCCCGGCGGCGCTGAAGCCCAGGGAGGGGCCCACCTGGGGAATGGGCAGGTTGGCCCGGTAGCTCGCCGTCGCGGTGGCGCCGGAAAAGCCGTTGGCGCCGCTGGCCTGCAGTTCCAGGGTGGTGTAGCGGACGCCCAGGTCGGCCCCCAGCCAGAACTGGGGCCAGGTGAGGTAGCGGACGGTGCCGTTGAAATTCCAGTTGGTGGCCCGGACGCTGGAGGTGACCAGGGTGTTGGCCCGGTAGGTCTGGCCTTCAATGGTGATGTTGGCCGGGACCAGGTTGCTGCCGGCGTAGGTCTGCACGTCGCCGGACAGCTCCAGCCCGAACCGCGTCCCCTGGTATTCCAGCGAGGCGCCGGGCTTGGACTGGTCCCGGGACAAGGCCAGGTCGTTGCGGAAATCCACGCTGATCGGACTGCCGTCGGAGACCCCCCGGAAGTGCCCGCTCAGGTCCGGGGCGAAACGGTGCACATCCACGTACCAGAAGCGGTCCACCCCCTGGGCGCAGGCCGGAAGGGCGATCAGCAGAACCAGGGCCTTGCGCATGGAACCTCCTCAGGATCCGCCCAGGGCGACGGTGGCGCCGCCCACGTTCAGGTTGCCGCAGCCGGAAGCGAAGGATGCGGTGGTCTGGTCGGTCCCCGCGTTGCCCACCAGGTTGAGGGTGAGCGCCCCCGAACTGGGGTATTTGCAGGCGGTGGGAATCCAGACCAGCGGGTTCCCGGCCGAAATGGTGCCGGTGATGGTGTCCCCGTTGTCCCCCGCCAGGGTGTAGCCGCCGGACATGGTGAGCCGGGTGGCGTCGCCGGTGTTCTCGGTGAGGCTGGGCGTGAAGGCATAGGTCCGGTTGTTGGCCGGGGTGGCGCGGTCGGTGAAGACCGCCCGGATGGGCGCGGCGGGGTTGGCCAGGGACACCCTGGCGACGGCGCCGTTGAAGGTGACCAGCTGGCTGCCGGTGTAGGTCCAGACCTGGGTGGCGTTGCCGGGCAGGGTGGTGGTGACGGTCAGGTTGAAGGTCTGGGTGTAGGTCTGGGTGCCGCCGGTACCCGCCGTGGGACCGGTGACCGCGGTCGTCCCGGTGAGGACGCCGCTGTTGGCGGCCTTGCACTGGTTGTAGCTGAAGGTGGTGGTGCCGCCGGCCGCTTCGGCCTGGACGCATTCGGGCAGGTTGGCCGGAACGGCGTTTTGCAGTTGGTCCGGACGGATCCCTTCCAGGTCCATGAAGACGAAGATCGAGGTCCCCGCCGGGGCGGCGCGCAGGGAGGCGGGGTCGGTGCCGGAAACCGAAACGCTGCCGGACGTGCCCGCGCAATCGGCCAGGGCGAGAATCCCGAGGATCCCCAGCGAACCCATGGCGAGGCCGATCTTCATGGCAGACCTCCGGGGAAACTCCCCGGGGGGGAGGAAGGATGGCGGCACGGTATTACATTAATGCTTTATTGGAGCCGCACAATACCCTTTTCGCCCTTTTAAGCCATTGCGAAAAATAATCTGAAAAGAGCAGATTATTTTTGCGAGGTCCCTAGAAACGCGCCACCAACCCCAGGCCGGTGCCGCTGCGATCCATGGTGACATCCAGGTCGCTCTTGATGGAGCCCTTGGGCACCCGCAGCCGCTCGGCGTCGGCGAACACCATGACCCCCAGCCAGGAGATCGGGAACACCCGCAGATCGGCGCTGGTGTGGGAGTAGGTGGCGCCCTTGTACGCCAGCAGGTGGTAGGAGGCCCGGCCCACCAGGCGTCCGTTCCAGCCCTGGAAGCCCAGGGCGGGCCCCAGTTGGGGTTCCGGCAAGGTGGACTTGTAGTCGGTGGAGGCGGTGAGGCTGGTGGACGAATCGATCCCGGTGGCGTCGATCTGCACCTGGGTGGCCCGGGCGCCCAGGTCCACCCCCAGCCAGAACTGCGGCCACCGGATGGCGCGGATGGTCCAGTTCAGGGTGTTGTTGGTGGCCTTGAGCCTGGAGGTGACCAGGGTCCGGGCGCCGAAGGTCTGGCCGTTGATGGTGACGGCCCGGGCAACGGTGTTGCGGCCGGCGTAGTCCTGCTCGTCCCGGGACAGTTCCAGGCCGAACCGGGGGCCCTCGTAGCCCAGGCCGAACCCGATGCGGGTCTTGTCCTTGGCCAGGGCCAGATCGTCCTGAACGTCCACATCGATGGGGCTGCTGCCGGAGACCTTCTGGAAGTGCCCGGAGAGGGTGGGGGTGAACCGGTGGGCATCCAGGTAGAAGTGGCGCTCCACGCCCTGGGCCAGGGCCGGCAGGGCAGTGAGCAGAACAAGGCAGGCCAGGGGAAAGCGCATGAAACCTCCTTGAATGGCCCTTCGACGGGAAGGGCATCCAGGCGCAGGCACGCTGGCCCGGGTGGAAGGCGCCGCCGAGGCACGAGCGGAGGCTGCCTTATGGAATAAACTAAACGATCCCGCTCCGGGGCACAACACCGGACACGGGATCGGCTAGTTCTTCGCCACCTTGCCGATCCAGGCCGCGAACTGCTGGGGCGGCAGGTAGCCGGGCTCCCGCGCCACCTCCTTGCCCTCCGCGTTCAGGATGAGCATGGTGGGGAAGCCTTCGATGTTGAACCGCCTCTCGAATTCATTATCCTTGGTCGGCTTGTACTTCTCATCCTCGGTCTCGATCCGCAGCGGCACCATCCGGGCCAGGGCCGCCCGTCCGTCCGCGCTGGGGAAGGTCTCCTGCTGCAGTTTCTTGCACCAGTAGCACCAGCCGGTATAGACATCCAGGAAGATCAGCTTGTGTTCCGCCTTGGCCCGCATCTGGGCCGCCGGGAGGCTGGTCTCCCAGCGCACATCGGGAGCGGCGGCGAGGGTGCCGGCGACCAACAGCAGGACGGCGAGGGTTTTCATGGTTTGCTCCTACGGGGACGCTCTGGATCCCGGCCCCGAGTGTAGCGGAGATCGAGACTCAGGACAATCCGGCCGGGGCGCCGAGGACCGCCCGGTCCCAGAAAGTGCTTGGATGGGGCGGCCGGAACGATCCACCATGGAACCTTGGGCGGTGCCATGGCCATATCCAGTAAAACAACCATCCGGGTGCGTTACGCAGAAACCGATGCCATGGGCATCGTCCACCACGCGGTGTATCCGGTGTGGATGGAACTGGGCCGTTCCGACCTTTTGCGGGAACTGGGCCAGGGCTACTCGGAATGGGAGGCCCAGGGCGTGTTCATCGCCGTGGCCGAACTGCGGGTGAAGTGCCGGGCGCCCGCCCACTACGACGAGCAGGTGGAGGTGCGCACCTGGGTGAAGGAGGCGGGACGCCGGAAGATCGTGTTCGGCTACGCGGTGACCCGGGGCGAGGTGCGCCTGGCCGAGGGCGAGACCGTCCACGTGGTCATGGGCCGCGACGGGCACAACCGCACCCTCCCGGAGGCCATGCTGGCGGTAGTGAACAACGCTTTGTAACCGGGCCGGTTTGGTGTTTAGCTTTAGGGATGACCCCTTTGCGCCCCATCTCCCTGTTCAATACCCTCACCCGTTCGGTGGACCCGGTGGTTCCCATCGTGCCGGGCGTGATCTCGCTCTACACCTGCGGCCCGACGGTGTACAACTTCGCCCACATCGGCAACCTGAAGACCTACCTGTTCCAGGATCTGCTCAAGCGCACCTTCCTGGCGGCCGGCTACCAGGTGCGGCACTGCATGAACATCACCGACGTGGAGGACAAGATCATCCGGGATTCCCAGGCCGGCCTGCCCCCCGAGACCGGCAACCCGGAGCGGCACGCGGCCATGAAGGCCCTCACCGACCGCTACACCGCGGCCTTCCTGGAGGATCTGGCGCACCTGGGCATCATGCCGCCCACCTACACGCCCAAAGCCACCGAATACATCCCGCAGATGATCGGCCTGATCCAGAAGCTGGAAACCCGCGGCCTGGCCTATTCCCGGGAGGGCAGCGTGTACTACCGCATCGCCGGCCTGCCCCAGTACGGGCGTCTGGCCCGGCTGGACCGGGACGGCATGAAGGCGGGCGTGTCGGTGGACGCCGACGAGTACGAGCGCGACTCCATGCAGGATTTCGTGCTGTGGAAGGCGGCCAAGCCCGGTGAGCCCTGGTGGGACAGCCCCTGGGGCCACGGCCGGCCGGGCTGGCACATCGAATGCTCGGCCATGGGCATCACCCTGCTGGGCGAGCGCATGGACATCCACAGCGGCGGCGTGGACCTGATCTTCCCCCACCACGAGAACGAGATCGCCCAGAGCGAGGGCTGCCTGGGCCACCCCTGGGTGAACAGCTGGGTGCACGGCGAATTCCTGCTGGTGGACGGGGTGAAGATGTCCAAGAGCGCCGGCAACTTCTACACCCTGCGCGACCTCCAGGCCAAGGGCTTCGACCCGAAGGCGTTCCGCTTCACCATCCAGAGCAACCACTACCGCAAGGTGTTGAACTTCTCCTTCGACGGGCTCAAGGCCGCCGAGAACGCCCTGAAGCGGATCCGGCTGTTCCGCAAGCGCATGGAGGGGGACGGCCAGCTCAGCGGCCAGGGCGAATGGAAGGAGACGCTGGATCCCAGCCAGCGCATCCAGGAGGCCCGGCAGGCGTTCTGGACCGCCCTGGGCGACGACCTGAACACCCCCGAGGCCCTGGCCACCCTGTTCACCCTCATCACCGACCTCAACGGCCAGGACGACCGGGTGGCGCTCACCCGGGAGGAGCGCGACGCGGCGCTGGCGTTCCTGGACGAGACCGACGCCATCTTCGCCTGCTGGCCCCACGAGGAGGCCCAGGCCGACGCGGAGGTGGAAGCCCTGATCGAGCAGCGCAAGGCCGCCAAGGCGGCCAGGAACTGGGCCGAGGCCGACCGGGTGCGCGACCAGCTCAAGGCCATGGGCATCGTGCTGGAGGACCGCAAGGACGGCACCGTGAGCTGGCGCCGGGCCTGAGCCTCCCGCCTGCCCTTCACTGGCACTCGTACCACATCTGCGCGGCAGCATTGTAGACCATGCCCATCTTGTTGAGGGCGGTTCCGCCGTAGGTGGTCAGGGCGCCGGTGACGTTAGCCAGAGCGTATTTCATGGCATTGTTGGAACCGGAAGTGTTCAGCGTCCAGGCTGCGCCCACGGAATAGTTGGCATGGATGATGAGAACCACTTTGCCATCCGCGGGAGCGGTGGGCAGGGTGATCGTTTCACCGCCATAGCCGCCGGCATTGCAATCGATGATGAAGACGTCTGTATCGGCATTGATGGTGAAGGGGGAGCCGGTGATCGGGACGATCTGGAGAACCTTGGTGCTGCCGCCCGGGGCTCCGGTCGCGCCAGTCGCTCCTGTGGCCCCGGTCGGTCCGGCCGGACCGGTCACGCCGGTCGCTCCCGTGGGCCCCACGGGCCCCATGGGACCCATGGGACCGGCCGCGCCAGTGGCGCCAGCCGCTCCGGCCGGACCAGTCGCGCCAGTCGCGCCAGTGGCCCCGGTGGCACTGCTGCTCACGGTGCCAGGCACCCACCTGGCACCGTTGAACACCAGGGCCTGGCCGGTGATGGGGGCGGTGCTGGTCAGGTCCAGGGGCATACCCTGGAGGTTCTGGAGGACGGTGGCATACTGGGTCCCGCCCAGATCCCCCGAGAACGATCCGCTCAGTTCGAAGGCGGAACGGGCCTGCAGGCCCGGCACCAGGGCCTCGTTCGGACTGAGGGCCTGGCCGTCCACGGTGACCTGCAGGCTCAGGTTGGCCTGACCCAGGACTGCGGCAGGGATGGCGGTCATGGTGCCGTCCCCAAGGGTCACCGCATAGAGCCCGCTGTCCACCGAAACGGCGAGGGAGCCGGAATTCCACAGCTCATTGGCGGAACTGTCCAGGATCTGGAACTGGAATTGGTGGGTCCCCGTGGCCGGCAGGGTGTTTTCCAGCAATCGCCCCTGGTAGGGGATCTCCGGAGCAGGCAGCGCGCCAGCGGTGGCGGGTTCTGCCCCGGCAAGGGTGAAAAGCCCGAGGAGCGCGGCTGTGATTGGGGCAAGCAGGCATGAACGCATGGGCAGGGACCTCGCAAGGGTGGGCAATGGAAAAACCGGGAAAATCAGGGCGCACTGGGTGACGGATCAGGCAGGAAGCCAGGCCGGTTCTGGATGGTCCCCGAACTGTTGCTGGCCGGGCTATGAGCCACCGGCTCCATGGCCATGCCGGTATTCCTCCAGGCTCCGCCGCTCTGGGCACCGCCCGGTGCATGGACCTGGGCCGTGGGCAAGGTCGAAACCGGGAGTGCCGCAGCCACCGTCAGGGAGAACCCGGTGCTGCTTTGCAGCGTTCCGCACTGCCCCAGCAGCGCAAGAGTGCCCAGGGACTGGCTGCCGACGCTGCCATCCACCACGACGGTCAACCGCCCTGAGGCGGCACCGGCCGGAATCGATCCGCTGGCGACCACTCCTACGGGCAGGTTGGCAAGAGCCAGGGTGATGGCGCCGGTGAAGCCGCCGGTCCGAGTGGCGGCAACCTGGGCATAGCCGCTGCCGCCGGCGGGAATCTGCAGCCCATTGGGACTCGCGGCAAGGGTGAATCCGGAGGGGGTGCCGGTGCCGGACTGCTGGATGCAGCCCATGGCACCCACGAATCCGACCAGACCCAGGGCAACCCAAATCCGGCGCGCCTTGGCAAACGGGCTTTGTGATGAATTAGTTTTAATGTGGCCGGGCGGACCAAAGGCATCCTTGAACATTCCATGGCTCCTGATTATTTCCGTTTGCCACGGAGCCACCACGGTCGGCCTCCTGGGAAGCCGCTCTCTGCAGAGAGCAATGGGTGGTCCGAAATGAATTTCAAATATTGACATAACATTTTTAATTTGTCTGCCCCAAAAAAATCACCAACGAAAAGCTGGCGAAAGCCCCCGGTTCGCGGTTAGTGGCCGTTACGGAATAAGCCGTTGCGCAAAAATTACTTGAACATTTTGGTACAGCCCCGGCATAAGGGACCGCGCGAAACGGGAAGGGTTATTCCATCACAACGGCTTAGAGGGTGGCGGGCCATGGCGACACTGACGCCATCAGGAACGCGGAGTCTCTGAATAGGGGTTCCTGTTGATTGGACGGTATTGGGGCTAGAGGGCGGCCGCCACCCCTTCCGGGGCCAGCCCCTCCAGGCATTCCCGCCGCTGGCAGAGCCGTTCCCGGCAGGGGGAGCACTCGATCCCGGTGCGCAGGATCCGCCCGGTGCCGGCGGGCAGCCCCGCAACCACCGGATCGGAGCCGCCGAACAGGCCCAGCACCGGCACCCCCAGCAGCACCGCCAGATGCAGCAGCCCGGTGTCCGGGGCGATCACCCGGTCGGCCTGGCGCAGGGCCGCGGCCAGGGTCCACAGATCGGATTCGGGCAGGGCCGGCACCCCGGTGGCTTCCGGCAGCCAGGCGCGCAGGGCCTGCTCCTCCGGCCCCAGCGACCAGCGCAGCTGGAACCGGCCCCGCAGCTGTTCCGCCAGGGTCAGCCAGTGCCGCAACGGCCAGCGCTTGCCGGCCCCCCGGCGCGAGGCGCCGGGCACCAGCACCGCCCGGGGCCGGCCGTCACCGGCCCACACCGGCCCGGGGTCCGGCAGCGGGGCGTCCTTGAGCGCAGGGTGGAACCGGCCCAGGCCGGCGACCCCCCGGCTGGCACCGAACGCTTCGGCCAGGCCCAGGGCCTGGTGGTAGCGGGACTGGCGCCGGAACGCCAGCGGCCGGGTCTGCAACAGCCGGGCGCCCTCCCGGGTCACCCCGTCGCCCCATCGCTCGGGGATCTCCGCCAGCCATGGCACCAGGGCCGACTTGAGGATGCCGTGGAAGTCCAGGGAGGCCTCGCAGCCGCGCAGGGCGCCCGCCACCCGGCGGAATTCGCCCAGGGCGGTCCAGGGCGCGCCCAGCCGGCGGCGGGCCACCAGCACCGGCTCCAGCCAGGGCATGGGCGCCAGCAGGAAGGCGTGGCGGTCCTCCACCACCGCCTGGAACCGGGCCTCCGGGAAGGCCGCCCGCAGGTTGGCCCAGGCGGGAAGCACCCGGAGGATGTCCCCAAGGGCCGAGAGGCGGAGCAAAGCGACGCGCATTGTTCCATACTAGCGAAGCCCTCCCCGTTTATCCCACTCCCAGGCGGCAAAGCCCGATAGGCTTTAATCATGGTCAGAAGCAAGCAGTTCCCCGGATCCCGATCCTCCAGTTTTTCCGGCCGCCCGCGGCATGGGGAGAGGCCGGGCCGCCCCGCCCCGCCCCAGCGCCCGTCCAGCCCGCAGCCGCCGGCGGCCCAGGCGTTCCGCAATTCGGAAACCTTCGAGGCCACCTTCCTGGGCCATCCCGAGGGGGCGGTGGGCTTCCTGCGCCCGATCGGCGCGCAGAAGCGCCAGGGCCTGGACCTCCTGGTGGACTGGCGCGAGGGCCACGGCGCCATCCACGGCGACCGCGTGCTGGCCGAGATGACCGGGCTCACCTTCGACGGCCGGCCCCGGGCCCGGGTGGTCAACGTCATTTCGCGCAACCCCAATCCCATTCCGGCCCACCTGCAGAAGCAGGCCTGGGGCTGGAGCGCGGTGCCGCTGGAGCCCCGGCTGTCGCAGATCGTGTCCGTCCCGGCCACCGACCTGGCCCAGGACGGCGACCTGGTGAGCATCCAGCTGGATGCCGATCCGGCCGCCCAGCAGATCCGCGGACGGGTTGTGGCGCGCCTGGGCCGGCTCACCGACCTCAAGATCGAGAACAAGCTCACCGCGGCCCTGTTCAACCTGCGCACCGAGTTCCCGGCCGCGGTGATGGAACAGCTGGCCCCCTTCCCCACCGTCATCCCCGCCCAGTGGATCCAGGGCCGGGAGGATCTGCGCGAACTGCTGACGGTCACCGTGGACCCGCCCAGCGCCAAGGATTTCGACGACGCCATCAGCCTGGAGAGCCTGCCCGATGAAGAAGGCGGCGGCTGGATCCTGGGCGTGCACATCGCCGACGTGAGCCACTACGTGGAGGCGGGCAGCCCCCTGGACCAGGAGGCCCTGGCCCGGGGCACCTCCGTCTACTTCCCCGACCAGTGCATTCCCATGCTGCCGGAACGGCTTTCCGGCGAGCTGTGCAGCCTGCAGGAAGGCGTGGACCGGCTCACCATGACCGCCTGGATCACCCTGGCCCGCGACCTCACCGTGGTGGACACCCGCCTGAGCGAAACGGTCATCCGTTCCCGCAAGCGGCTCAGCTACGACCAGGTGAAGGAGGCCTGCCTCGACCTCGCCAGGCCGCTGCGCAAGACCCTGGGCGCCGAGATCTGCGCCATGCTGGAGGAGGCCCTCAAGGTCTCCCGTGGCCTGACCCGGATCCGCCTGGGCCGCGGGGCGCTGAACCTGGACAGCGAGGAGACCGAGTTCATCTTCGACGCCGAAGGCCATCCGGTGGACGCCCGCCGCTACGCCCACCACGACGCCCACCGCATGATCGAGGAGTTCATGCTGCTGGCCAACGAGGCCGTGGCGCGCTACTTCACCCGCCGGAAGATCCCCACCATCTACCGCGTGCACGACAACCCCGACCCCATGAAGCTGGAAGCCTTCAAGGAGGTGGCCAGCGCCTTCGGCCTGCTGCGGGCCTACGACGACACCACCCCGGAGGTGCTCAACGCGCTGCTCGACAAGATCCGCGGCGGCCCCCTGGAGGCCATGCTCAACACCCTGCTGGTGCGCAGCCTGAAGCGGGCCGAGTACAGCGCCGACAACATCGGCCACTCCGGCCTGGCCCTGGAGGACTACCTGCACTTCACCAGCCCGATCCGGCGCTACCCGGACCTGACCGTGCACCGCCTGCTGCGCAAGGCCCTGCGCGGCGAAAAACTGCCGGACGGGCTGCACACCCAACTGGTGGTGGTGGCCAAGACCTGCACCGACACCGAGCAGACCGCCACCGAGGCCGAGCGGGAGAATGACCGGTGGAAGACCTGCCTGATCATGAAGACCAAGATCGGCCACCGGTTCGACGGGCGGATCCAGGGCTTCTCGCTGAAGGTCGCCTTCATCCGCCTGGACGCGCCGTTCCTGGAAGTGGGGGTTCCCCTGGGCGCCCTGGGCGGCAGCTTCACCGTGGACCAGAACCGCACCAAGGCCGTGGGCCAGGGCGCCAACGTGGTGCTGTCCATCGGCGACAAGGTGAAGGTGGAGATCACCGGAGTGGACGAGGACCTGCGCCGGGTTTCGGCCTGGGTGGTGGAGGCCTCGGCCCAGGACGGCAAGGGCAAGAGCCGCAGCTTCGTGCCCAGCCTCGCCGCCCCCGCCAGCCTGCGCGAGGCCGACTTCGTGGCCGATGCCCGGCCGGCGTTCCGGGCCAAGCCCAGGACCGGCGGAGAGCGGGAGCGGACCCCCGGCGGCCGGGCCAGGACCGAGCGTCCCGCGCGACCGGCCACCTCGGCCAAGGCCGAGCGTCCCGCGCGTCCTGAGCGCGGCGGACGTCCATCCGCCGGCGGGAAGACCGAGCGCAGCGGCCGTCCCCCATCCAGGGCCAAGCTGCCCAAGGGCAGCGTCCGCAGCGGCAAGCCCAAGACCTCCCCGGTGACCGGGTTCGGCAAGCCCCAGCCCAAGCGCAAGAAAGTTTGACGGGACCATGGTGCCAGCCGCCAAAGCATCCATCTGCCTGGGCGTGGACCCCGGATCCCTGGCCTGTGGCTGGGCCGTGGTGTCGCGCCTGGGCTCGCGCATGGAGCTGCTGGATTCCGGCGTCATCCGTTCCCCGCGTGGCGCCGCGTTCGACCAGCGGGTGCTGGGCATCCACCTGAAACTGAGCGACGTGATCGCCCAGCACGCGCCCCAGTTCATGGCCGTGGAATCCCCGTTCGTGGAGAAGAACGCCGCCACCGCCATCAAGCTGGGCCAGATCCGGGGCGGCATCCTGCTCACCGCCGGCCTGCATGGCCTGCCCGTGGGCGACTACAACCCCATGCAGGTGAAGAAGGCGGTCAGCGGCTACGGCTGGGCGGACAAGACCCAGGTGGGCAAGATGGTCATGGTGATCCTCAACCTCAAGACCGCCCTCCCGGTGGACGCCTCCGACGCCGCCGCCGTGGCCATCGGCCACCTGCTCACCACGCGCCGCACCTAAACCCTTGGCCGGACCGGAGGCCTTGGGCTAGACTGAAGCCTGCCGCCGGCGTGGCGAAATGGCAGACGCGACAGTCTCAAAAGATATCGCTCAATATTGATTTACTTGCAGTTACGCTTTTAACCCCTGGGATTTGCCACACCCTTGCCACAAAAAACCAACCCCGCTTCGGTAAGCGGGGTTGATTTTTCTTGGTAGCCCCTCTCGGACTCGAACCGAGACTCCCGGAGGGAAAAGCATTTTGAGTGCTTCGCGTCTGCCATTTCGCCAAGGGGCCAGCAGAGCCCTAGCCTAGCACAGCCTAGCTGGCATTGAAACCGGCACCGGCCCTGAATCTATAGCGAATCCTAGGCCCAACCACCTTGAAGGCATCGGGGCCACTTGCGACCCTAGGATTTCTTACTCGTCTGGCCATAAGTAGTTCAGCCTCGAACGTTCCAAAGCCAGAGAGGCACACCTTCCGACCGGCCTTGAGGGTATCGCGGGTGGTTCCAGAGATGGAATCAAGTACCCGTAGGGCATCCTTAGGGCTGAGATTGAGGTCAAGGTTACAGAGGGTTTGTGCAAGCTCCTCACGGTTCATCTTGGGTTGGGTTTGGGTTGCGTGTCTCATGCAACTTGTTACTGACTTTTGGCTGATTCCCAACGCTCAGCAGAAAGATACCTGAACCCAGCTTCTGAAACCGTCATAACGAATGTTGTGATTATCAGTTTATGTTTTCATCTTACCCCTAATTTACCCAGCCCTATCCTTTTCACTGAAAGGCAAACAAGTGGATATAAGGCAGCTTGAGTCAGTCATCGGAGGTTGTCGCAAATCCGGCAGGGCCGGGCCTTGTACGTGCCATGCCTCCTGGAGGATGAATCCCTCCAGGCTGTCCGCCCTTCAATTGCCGCACCAGGGATAAGGGGCTGGGGTGGGCCAATTTGGGAGAACAGACTTGGGTCAGTTCAGCCGAGCACAGCAGCCCAAAGCCTCACCCCCGGCCAGGCGGGTGTTTCATGCCGAGCAGCCGGTAGCCCGGGTGGTCGCTTTTTGGAGAGCAGACCCGGTCGGTTCTCGGCGAGCGTCGAAGCACTACATGCCCATCAAATCGATCGGGTAGACGACAGAGTTCAGTGTAGGCCAGTTTGGGGATGGGCGAGGGGACTTCGGGGATAGGAATGGTGATGGTTTGCTGCCGCTTCATGCTACGACCTACGACCGTTTGAGACTGCCCGACCTAACTCAATACTCAGTGGGACCGTAGTTCGAAGGCCGGCTCAACGCACCCTGACCAAGCGGTAAAAGCTCTTCTGAGTCAGACCGTTCCATCCCATTGCTCAGGATGCCGATTTGGAACCCAGTAAGGCATTCCTCGCGGCATCAACAAGGGCCTCGGGTTCAATCGGTTTGGTGAGAACTTGTCTGACTCCAAGGTAAAGCAGTTTGGATATGCTGTCCTCCTCATGCAAGGCGGTTAGCACGATCACGGGAATTCGGCGTGGTGCCTCATAAGCCGCTCGTGCAACCGAGGCACCGCTGAGTCCGGGCATAAAGAAATCGGTGAGAATCAGATCTGGTGCCGACGTTTTGAGGTAATGAGGAATTTCCAAGGCCGAATAAGGCAACCACTCCTCCACCTCATAGCCAGCCTTTTCGAGGCATCGGCGAAGGAACAGGCTCATCATTTTGCTGTCGTCTATTACGAGAATCTTGGCCATGGCAAAGGATAGATCCGGGTTGGGAATTCGCAATATAATCGAATGGCAGATTCTTGGTGCTGCAAGGCATCGATCCCACCAACCCCATTCTGCCTAAACTTTGAATGCCTCCACCACTTGACGAAGACCCTCGGCTACCCCGGCCAGATCATCGGAGGTCTTGGTGATTTCCTGCACGGTTGCGGCAAGTTCCTGAGTTGCTGAGGCATTCTGGGCCAACTGAGAGGCTGTCTGGTCCATCCGCCTTGCGACCTCATGGCTGGTGTCCGCCTGGGAAGTGCTTAGGGAAGCAATCTCTTGGATGCTCTCCGCAATCCCGGTGATCTTCACCCGGATCGAATCGAGATTTGCCAGACTCGTAGTCATACCATCCACCCCTCCGGCGACGGCGTCCTGGGTGTGTTGGTTGAGTTGTGCTATCTCCAACGCAGCGGTGCGGGAACGCTCGGCCAACTTCCGAACCTCCTCGGCAACAACGGCAAAGCCCTTGCCCAGGCTTCCTGCCTTCGCGGCCTCAATTGCGGCGTTCAGGGATAGAAGATTTGTCTGGCGGGCGATGTCTTGGATCACCTGCACCGCCTTGAATACTTGAGAGGTGGCTTCTTTGATCTGAACCATGCCTTGAGCAGCCCCATGGCCTGCCTCTGCGCTCCGCGCCGCATCTTGGACCGCTTCTTTGCTCTGGGTTCCCGTTTGGAGAGTCCTTTCCCTCATAGAATCAACGTTGCGGTTTAATCCGCCCATGGCCGAAGTGACCTGTTCGCCAGCGTCTTTCAGGTCTTCGCTGACTTTGGCGATGTCCTGAACGGCCCGGGCCATTTCCTGCGATGTTGCTGCCAGTTCGACACTGCCAGATGCCACCCGGTCGGCGAGACTAGCGATGTTGCGTACTGTGTTCAACATTTTGCCGTTGTAAGCGTTGAAGGCCTCGGCCGCCTCGCCGATCTCGTCTCGGGTGGCCACGTCGATGTGCCTGGACAGGTCGCTGTCGCGCAGCCCATCGACCAGTTGGCGCAAGGGCCGGACCATGGTGTTTGAGCGGCGCCTGGAGATGTACGCCACCAGCACGGCGACCGCCAGCGCCACGCTCAGCACCGCCACGGTGATCTTCAGCATCTCCGCGTCGATGTCGTCCAGATAGATACCCGCGCCGATCACCCAGTTCCAGTCATCGACCCGCTTGGCGTAGGCCGATTTGGGGAAGAGACCTTCTTTCCCTGCCTTGGTGAATCGGTAGTCGTAGAAACCGCCCCCGGTCGCGCCGGAGGCCGCCCGCAGGCCCTGGTAGACCTCCACCAGCTTGGGCGGTTCCTGATCGGCCGGTTTGCCTACAAACTGAGGCACATTGGAGTTGACCAGGGTCACATCCCCGGGGCCGAAGATGAACACGTAATTACCTTCGGCGAAACGGATGGCATCCACCAGATCCTTGGCCCGGGTCTGAGATTCCTCCCGACTCATCTTGCCGTCCTTAGCCTCCTGGGCCAAGTGGGTCACCTGCGTCTGGACCGCCTCCACAAGGTGTCGCACCCCATCCTTCTTGGCCTCTACCAAGCGTTCGTGAACCTTGGGCAGCATGTAAAACGCGATAAGGAGCAGGAAC
>JARLGP010000086.1 GCA_031292735.1 Holophaga sp. | reverse complement strand
TGCATCTCGTTCCTGGAGGACACCGGCTACATGTCCCGGGCCGCGTTCATGATGGACCGGCTCATGCACCTCATGGGGCTGCACGGCAAGAGCTTCATCCCGCTGATCATGGGCACCGGATGCAACGTGCCGGCGGTGCAGGCCACCCGCACGATCGAGTCGCGCACCGACCGCTTCATCACCATCCTGGTGGCCCCGCTGGTGTCCTGCTCGGCCCGGCTGCAGGTGTTCATCCTCATCGCCGGAACCTTCTTCCGCCCGGTGCAGGCGGCCCTGGCCATCATCGCCCTGCACATCCTGGGCTTCGGCCTGGCCATGGTCATGGGCAAGCTGCTGCGCCTCACCCTGTTCCGGGGCGAGACCACGCCCTTCGTCATGGAGCTGCCGCCCTACCGCATGCCGGTGCTCAAGGCCACCGTCATCCACATGTGGGAGAAGGGCCGGCTGTTCCTCACCCGGGCCGGCACGGTGATCCTGGCCGGGGCCACCCTGGTGTGGTTCCTGTCCCACTATCCCGGCATCACCAACAAGGCATGGGTGGCCGAGCGCCAGGGCCAGGAACAGGCCATCCACGCCCTGAAGCTGGCCCCGGCCGACGAGAAGGGCAAGCTGGAGGAGCTGGACCTGAGCTCCGAAAGCCGCATCATGAATTCCAGCCTGGCGGCGCGCTTCGGCCACCTGCTGCAGCCGGCCCTGGCCCCCATCCTCGACCCCGACCACAAGCGGCCCGAGGCCTGGAAGGACGGCGTGGCCCTCACCGCCGGCTTCGTGGCCAAGGAAATCGTCGTGAGCACCATGGGCGTGGTGAACCAGGCCAAGGCGGAGAACGCCGCCGACACCCCCGGGCTGAGCCCGCTGCAGCAGACCCTGAAGCAGAATTCCGGCTTCACCCCGCTCACCTCGTTCGCCTTCATGGTGTTCATCCTGCTCTACACCCCCTGCCTGGGCCTGGTGGGCATGATCCTCAAGGAGACCCGCAGCCTGGCCTGGACCGGCTTTTCCGTGGGCTACGGACTGGTGCTGGCCTGGATCATGGCCTGGGGCACGGTGAATCTCGGTCGGTTGCTCGGTTTCGTGTGAAGGAGATCTCATGAACGTTCAAGGATGGCTCGTGCTGGCCGCGGCGGTAGCGGCGGTGCTGTTCTTCGGCCGCAAGGCGGTCCGCAACCTGGGCAAGAAGGGCGCGGACTGCGGCTGCTGCGGCGGCGGCGCCTGCGGCAAGCCCAAGGCCAAGGCCCGCTGACCGGCCACCGGGGCCCTTCCCGCGCCCAGAAATTTCCGGCTTTTCTTTTTCCGGGTATTGATTATACCTAGTAATCGCAAAATCCTGCGACACAATGATGGGCGTCAACAACCGTCCCCGGAGGCCTTCATGATCAGTCAAACCATGCAGAACGCCTTGAACAGCCAGATCAACCTGGAGCAGTACTCGGCCCAGCTCTACCTGGCCATGGGCGCCCATTGCGAAACCCTCGGCTTCCGCGGCTTCGCCCACTGGCTGCGGGTGCAGGCCGTGGAGGAGACCGCCCACGCGGTGAAGCTCATCGACTTCGTGCTGGACCGCAAGGGCAAGCTGGAGCTGAAGCCCATCCCCGCGCCGCCCCAGGAGTTCGGCGGAGTGATCCAGGTGTTCGAAAAGACCCTGGAGCACGAGCAGGGCATCACCCACAAGATCAACGCCCTGTTCGAGCTGTCCCGGGCGGAGAAGGACTACGCCAGCGAGATCACCCTGCAGTGGTACGTGTCCGAGCAGGTGGAGGAGGAATCCAACGTCGGCCAGGCGGTGGACCACCTGCGGGCGGTGGGGGACCAGGGCGGCGGGATCTGGTACCTGGATTCCAGGATGGCCAAGCGGACCGCCAAGGCCTGACCTTCAGAACGTCCGGCGCGCCACCAGGGCGTTGGCCAGCAGCAGGCCCACCATCAGCGCCACGGTCACCGACAAGGACTGGAAGCCGGCCTCCAGGCCCTCCAGGGTCTGCTTCTGCATCAGCAGGGTGAGGCTGCGCACCCCCAGGCTGCCGGGCAGGATCAGCATCAGGGACGGCAACTGCAGCACGGCTCCGGGCCGCCGGGCAACCCGGGCGTAGCTGTTGCACCCGGCGCCCAGCACCAGCGCGGCGATCCCGGCGCCGGCCACCGGCCCCAGCAGGTGGGCGGACAGGTGCGCGCTGCCCCAGGCCAGGGCGCTGGCCGCCAGGGTCCAGCCGTAGTCCGCCGGGCGGCTCTGGAAGATGATCAGGAAGCCCAGGGCCACCAGGGCGATGGCCGGAGCCACGGTCCAGAACGGCAGGGCGGTCACCATCGGTGGCGCCGCCGGCACCCAGGAGGCGCCCAGCTGCTGGCCCAGCCCCACCCCGAAGGCCAGCAGGATGAACACCAGCCCGGTGCCCGCCATGCGCGCGGTGCCGGACACCAGGTTGCCGGTGCCCAGCTCCTGCATGGACACCAGCAGCCCCAGCCCGGGCAGCAGGCCGATGATCCCGCTGATCACCAGGAGCGGGTAGGAGACCGGCAGCCAGCGAGCCAGCAGCCCGCCTGCCAAGGCGCTCAGCAGCCCGCCCACCAGCGGGCTCAGCCGGGCCAGGTTGGAACGCATCTGGGCCAGCAGCACGGCGAATCCCACCAGCAGGCCCACCCCGGTCCCCAGCAGCACCTCGCGCCAGCTGCCGCCGAAGATGGTGGCCATGCCCATGGCGGCGAAGCCGTAGGCGCACACCTTGGTCCAGAAGCCGAACCGGCCGGGGCGGGCGGACAGGGCGGCCAGGTGCTGGCGGGCCTCCGACACGTCCAGCTCCCCGGACAGCACCAGGTCCACCAGCGATTCCGCCTCGGCCAGCTTCTCCAGGCTGGACCAGCCGGTGTTCACCCGCATGAGGTAGGTCTTGCTGTGCAGCCCCTCCTTGCGCAGGGAGGCCAGGAAGCCGGTGGGGGTGGCGAACACCGCGCCCTCCAGCTCCAGGTGCTGGGCCACCCGGCCCAGGGCCTTCTCCAGGGTGGAGGCGCTGACCCCGAAGGCCTGCATGGCGTAGCCCAGCTCCAGCACGAAAGCCACTTCAGGGATGGAGCTGGTGAGCGGGACCGTTATCTCGATGGCGGACAAAGGGGTATCCATGGGAGCCTCATGTCCATGCTATCCGCTCCCGCATTCATTTCTTGAGCATCACCGTGAAGGTGCTCCCCTCCCCCGGCGCGCTTTGCACCTGCACCGTGCCCCCGTACAGCCCGGCCAGCCGGCGCAGGATCGACAGGCCCAGGCCGGAGCCCAGGATGTTGCGGGTCTTTTCGTTGCGGATCCGGCTGAACTCGCCGAACAGCTTGCCCATCTCCTCCGGACTCATGCCGATGCCGGTGTCGCGCACGGCGATGGTGACGCTGTCGGCGTCCTGGGCCACCGTCACGGTCACCGAGCCGTTGTCCAGGTTGTACTTGATGGCGTTGGACAGCAGGTTGTTGAACATGATCTCCAGTTCGCCCTGATCGGCCTCCAGCGGCACCGGGCCCGGAGACGGGAAGCCCAGGGTCACCCCCTTCTCTGCCGCCAGCCCCTGGTGGGCCTCCAGCGCCTGGGCCGCCACGGCGCACACGTCCACCGGCTGCAGCACCCGCTTCTTCTGGCCGGACTCGATCTGGGTGAGGTCCAGCAGGTCCATGATCAGCTTGCGCATGCCGTCCAGGCGCAGCATGGAGCGGCCCACCAGGGCGTCATAGGCCTCGATCTTCTCCCCCAGGGAACGGTCGCGCAGGATCCGCAGGTTGCCTTCCACCGCGGCCAGCGGCGACTTGAGCTCGTGGGCCAGCACCGACAGGAACTCGAAGCGGATCTGCCGGCGCTCCCCGGCCAGCTTGCGGGCCGCGCGCTGGACCATGGCGTGCTTGCTGGTGCGGTGCACCGCGGCCTTGAGCTCGTCAGGATTGAACGGCTTGGCCAGGAAGTCGAAGGCCCCCACCTTGGTGGCCTGCACCGCCGTGGCCAGGGTGGCGTAGGCGGTGATCATCACCACCAGGGTTTCGCTCTTGCGCTCGCCCAGGGCCTGCAGCACGTCCAGCCCGGACATGCCCGGCAGCTTGTAGTCCAGCAGCAGGATGTCGGCGGGGTCCGCGGCCAGCAGGTCCAGGGCCTCCTCCCCGGTCTCCGCCAGGGTGATCCGGAAGG
>JARLGP010000085.1 GCA_031292735.1 Holophaga sp. | reverse complement strand
TGTGGTGGCCCGGGATGCCCAGGGAGAACTCGCCCAGGTCCTCGCCGTAGGCCCGCACGCGGAAGTGGGCGCGCCAGCCGTCCCTGCGGATGTCCAGGGCCCGGATGTCCACCTGGGGGTTGGTGCCGTAGGTGCGCACCTGGCGCTTGAGCCGGGGCCGCAGGGCGGCCACGTTGGGATCGTCCATGCAGACGAACACCGAGCCGTAGAAGGGCACCTTGTTGCCGAACGAGGCGAAGGCGTCCATGATCTCGCCCAGGTTCTTGTAATGGTCCAGGTGCTCCCGGTCCACGTTGGTGATGACGCCGATGGTGGGGGACAGCAGCAGGAAGCTGCCGTCGGATTCGTCCGCCTCGGCCACCAGGAACGGGCCCTTGCCCAGCTTGGCGTTGCTGCCGATGGCGCCCAGCTTGCCGCCGATCACGATGGTGGGGTCGATGCCGCCCTGGCTGAGCACCTGGGCCACCATGCTGGTGGTGGTGGTCTTGCCGTGGGACCCGGCGATGGCGATCCCGTACTTCATGCGCATGAGCTCGGCCAGCATCTCGCCCCGGGGGATCACCGGCACCTTGGCGGCCCGGGCGGCCACCACTTCGGGGTTGTTGCCCTTCACCGCGCTGGAGATCACCACCACCTGGGCGTTCTCGATGCACTTGGCGTCGTGGCCGATGTGCACCCGCACCCCCAGCCCGGCCAGGCGCTGGGTGGTGGCGGTTTCCTTGAGGTCGGAGCCGCTCACTTGATAGCCGAGGTTCACCAGCACCTCGGCAATGCCCGACATGCCTATGCCGCCGATTCCGACGAAGTGGATGTAGCGAATCTTTCCAAACACCGCGACTCCCAGGTAATGTTCTCAGAATACCTTCAAGCGGCGCGGAGCACTGGATGAAAGCATGGGACAGGCTGAAGCTCGGCGGGCGCGCGGCGGCCGCGGTCCTGGCGGGCGCCGTCCTGTGCGCCCAGGGCGCCCCCTACATCCTCGAGCATTATGCCAAGCAGGAGACCATGGTGCCCATGCGCGACGGCACCCGGCTGTTCACCTCCATCTACGCGCCCCGGGACCGGACCCGGCGCTACCCGTTCCTGCTGGAGCGGACCCCCTACGGGGTGGCCCCCTACGGCCCGGACCGGGTGCGCGACGACCTGGGCCCTTCCCCGGCGTTCGGCATGGAGGGCTTCATCTTCGTCTACCAGGACGTGCGAGGGCGGATGATGAGCGAAGGCGCCGCCCAGGAGATGGCCCCGATCCTGGCCCACACCGGCCGTCCGGCCCAGGTGGACGAAAGCACCGACACCTACGACACCGTGGAATGGCTGCTGCGCCACGTGCCCAACCACAACGGCCGGGCCGGCCAGTGGGGGGTGAGCTATCCGGGCTTCTACGCCGCCGCCGGGCTGGTGGACGCCCACCCGGCCATGAAGGCGGTCTCGCCCCAGGGCCCCATCATGGACTGGTTCATGGGCGACGATTTCCACCGGAACGGGGCGCTCTGGCTGCCCCACCTGTTCAACTACATGGCCACCTTCGGCCGGCCCCGGGCCCGGCCCGGTAGCGAGCCGCCGCCCTTCCAGCATGGCACCCGGGACGGCTACGCTTTCTTCCTGGACCTGGGCCCCCTGGCCAACGCCGACCGCCGCTACTTCAAGGGCGCCATCCCGTTCTGGAACCAGGTGATGGCCCACGGCAGCTACGACGCCTTCTGGCAGGCCCGGAACCTGAGGCCGCACCTGCGCGGGGTGCGCCCGGCGGTGCTGGCCGTGGGCGGCTGGCACGACGCGGAGAACCTGTTCGGCGCCCTGCAGTTGTTCCAGACCCTGGCCCGGCAGAGCCCGGCCACCGACCTGCGGCTGGTCATGGGCCCCTGGGAGCACGGCGGCTGGGCCGACGGCAGCAGGCCCTCGGCGTACTTCCGGGCCCGGATCGAACTGCCCTTCTTCCTGCGGCACCTCAAGGACGGCCCGGACCCCGGCCTGGCCAGGGCCACGATGTTCGAAACCGGCGCCGACCACTGGCGACTCCTGGACAGCTGGCCGCCCCGGAACCTGAGCCCGGTGAACCTGTACTTCGAAACCCGGGCCCGCCTGGGCTTCCAGAAGCCGGACGGGGGCTTCGACGCCTACCCCAGCGATCCGGCCAGGCCGGTGCCCTACTACAACGGCATCACCATCGGCATGGCCAAGGACTACATGACCGCCGACCAGCGCTTCGCCGGGCGCCGGCCGGACGTGCTCAGCTACCGCAGCGAGCCGCTGAAGGCCGACCTCACCCTGGCCGGGCCGGTCCAGGCCGACCTCTGGGTGAGCACCAGCGGCACCGATTCCGACTGGGTGGTGAAGCTGATCGACGGCTTCCCCGAGGACCTGCAGGGCGCCGACGCGGGCCTGGCCGGCAACCAGCAGCTGGTGCGCGGCGAAGTGATGCGGGGCAAGTTCCGCAACAGCTTCGAGCGCCCGGAGCCGTTCGTGCCCGGCCGCCCCACCGAAGTCCGCTTCAGCCTCAACGACGTGTTCCACACCTTCCGGAAGGGGCATCGGCTCATGGTTCAGGTGCAGAGTTCCTGGTTCCCGCTCATGGACCGCAATCCCCAGGTGTTCCTGGACATCTACCAGGCCCGGGAGGCCGATTTCCAGGCGGCGGAAGAGCGCCTGTACCACAGCCCCCGGCTGCCTTCGCACCTGGTGCTGCCGGTGCTGCCGTGAAACCCTCCGCGCTGCTGGCGCTGGCCCTGGCCCTGCCGCTGTCCGGCCAGGGCGCCTCCTTCCTGCGGGCCCACTACCGCAAGCAGGAGGTGCGCATCCCCATGCGCGACGGGGTGCGCCTGTTCACCGCCATCTACACCCCCGACCGCCCTGGCCCGTTCCCGGTGCTGCTGCACCGCACCTGCTACGGAGTCGGCCCGTACGGCCCCCAGGCGTTCCCCGACGAGCTGGGGCCCGACCCGGAGCTGGCCCGGGACGGCTACATCTTCGTCTACCAGGATGTGCGCGGCAAGATGATGAGCGAGGGCAGCTTCCAGGAGATGACGCCGCTGCTGGACGGGCGCGGGGTGGACGAGGCCACCGACGCCTGGGACACCATCGACTGGGTGCTGAAGCAGGTGCCGGGGAACAACGGCCGGGTGGGCGCCTGGGGCATCTCCTACCCCGGGTTCTACGCCGCCTGCGCCCTGGTGGGGGCCCATCCGGCGCTCAAGGCCGTGTCGCCCCAGGCGCCCATCGCCGACCTGTTCGCCGGGGACGACGACCACCACAACGGCGCCCTGTTCCTGGCCCAGACCTTCTGGTTCGACGCCACCTTCGCCGTGCCCCGGCCCCGGCCCGCCAGCCAGCCGCCGGCGCCCCCGGGCTTCATGCGGTTCCACCCGGACGGCTACCAGTTCTTCCTGGAGCTGGGCGCCCTGCCCCACGTCAATGCCCGCTACTTCCACGGCCAGGTGGCGGTGTGGAACGAGGAGCTGGCCCATGGCGTCTACGACGGCTACTGGCGGGCCAGGGACCTGCGCCCGCACCTGAAGGCCATCCGCCCGGCCACCCTCACCGTGGGCGGCTGGTTCGACCCGGAGGACCTGTTCGGCACCCTCCAGGTGCACCAGCGCCTGGGCGCCGACGACATCCTGGTGATGGGCCCCTGGGACCACGGCGGCTGGTCCGAGGGCGACGGCGACCAGCTGGGCGGGGCGCGCTTCGGCTCCGGCACCGCGTCGTTCTACCGCACCCGCATCGAGGCGCCGTTCTTCCGGCACCACCTGAAGGGGGCCGCCGACCCCGGCCTGGCCAAGGCCATCGTCTACGACACCGGAACCAGCCAGTGGCGCCAGTTCCGCGCCTGGCCGCCGCCCGGGCTGCGGCCCACCCCCCTGTACCTGCAGGCGGGCGGCGGGCTGGGCTTCCAGACCCCCGCGGACGGCGCCGGGGCCGACGCCTTCGTCAGCGATCCCGCCCACCCGGTGCCGTACACCGCCGGCACCGAAGCCGAGGTGTCGCCGGCCTTCATGGTGGAGGACCAGCGCTTCGCCGCCCGCCGGCCGGACGTGCTGGTCTACCAGACCCCGGTCCTGACCGCCCCGGTCACCCTGGCCGGCCCGCTCCAGGCCCGGCTCCAGGTGAGCACCAGCGGCACCGACGCCGACTGGGTGGTGAAGCTCATCGACGTGCTGCCGGGCGAAAGCGGCGAGCCGGAACCCGCGGCGCCGGCCTTCGCCCCCGGCGGCTGCCAGCAGCTGGTGCGCGCCGAGGTGATGCGCGGCAAGTTCCGCCGCAGCCTGGCCGCCCCGGAGCCGTTCGTGCCCGGCCAGCCCACCGCCGTGGCGTTCGCCCTCAACGACGTCTGCCACACCTTCCGCAAGGGGCACCGGATCATGGTGCAGATCCAGAGCTCATGGTTCCCCCTGGTGGACCGCAACCCCCAGGTGTTCACGGACATCTACCACGCCAAGGACGGCGACTTCCGCAAGGCCCAGCACCGGGTCTACCGGAACGCCGCCCTGCCGTCCTGCCTGGTGCTGCCGGTGCTGGATTAGATCCGCAGGTTGGCCAGATGCTCCGCGCTGGAGATGGGCACGTTCGGTTCGTCGTGGATGATCTGGCCGTCCAGCAGCTTGATGATCCGGTGGGCGTGGCGGGCGATGTCCTCCTCGTGGGTGACCAGGATGATGGTGTTGCCGCGCTGGAACAGCTCCTCGAACAGGATCATGATCTCCACGCTGGTTTTGGTGTCCAGGGCCCCGGTGGGCTCGTCGGCCAGGAGGATCGAGGGGTTGTTCACCAGCGCCCGGGCGATGGCCACCCGCTGGCGCTGGCCGCCGGAGAGCTGGTTGGGCATGTGGTCGGCCCGGAGGCCCAGGCCCACGTTCTCCAGGGCCTGCAGCGCCAGCTGGTGCCGGTCCCGGGCGTGCACGCCGCCGTAGATGAGCGGCAGTTCCACGTTCTGCAGGGCGGTGGTGCGCGCCAGCAGGTTGAAGGTCTGGAACACGAAGCCGATCTCCTCGTTGCGGATGCCCGCCAGCTCGTCGTCGGACATGGCCGAGGCCAGCTTGCCGTTCAGGTGGTAGGTCCCCTGGGTGGGCGTATCCAGGCAGCCGATGATGTTCATCATGGTGGACTTGCCCGAGCCGGACGGCCCCATGATGGCCACGTACTCGCCCCGGTGGATATCGATCGATACCCCGTCCAAGGCCCGGACTTCCATGTCGCCCATTTGATAGTATTTGGTGATGTCGGATAGGCGAATGAGCGGGGCGTCTGCCATGGGGTGCCTCTAAGGAGCCTTGTTCAGAACAGGATGCCGGGAAAGCCGGGAGGAAGCCAGCCACCTACGCTTGGACCCGGGGGAGGGCCGGATCGTTGAGCCGGGGCCGACGCCACCCGAAAGCCGACAGCCTATTTGTGACAGAATAATGCAGACCTTCCCACACTCGTTGTACGATAATCGATATAATTTTCTCGATACATTTTCAACATCCCGCTACGAGGTCCCATGAACGCGCTGCTCGCATCCCGAACCATGACTGCCCAGGAAGCTGCCGAACTGATCCATCCCGGCGATGTGATCGGCGCCAGCGGATTCACCCCCTCGGGCTACCCGAAAGTGATCCCCGGCGCCCTGGCCGAGCGGGCCATCAAGGCCCACGAGGAGGGCAAGCCGTTCCAGGTGGCCCTGTACACCGGCGCCAGCACCGGCGATGAGCTGGACGGCGTGCTGGCCCGGGCCAAGGCCCTGTCCTGCCGGCTGCCCTACCAGTCCAACCCCGACGTGCGGGCCGGCATCAACGCCGGGGAGATCGAGTTCACCGACATGCACCTCTCCCACGTGGGCCAGATGGTCCGCTGGGGCTTCCTGGCCAAGCCCACGGTGGCGCTGGTGGAGGCGGTGGACGTGACCGAGGACGGCCGCATCTACCTGGGCACCTCCGGCGGCGCCTCGGCCTCCTACCTGCAGACCGCGGAGCGGATCCTCATCGAGCTCAACTCGTTCTACGGCCACGGGCTGAAGGGCTACCACGACGTGTACATCCCCGCCGACATGCCGAACCGGCAGACCATCCCCCTGCTGCACGCCGGCGACCGCATCGGCACCGACTACGTCCAGGTGGACCCCGCCAAGATCCTGGCGGTGGTGGAGACCTGCCTGCCGGACCGCACCGGCGGCTTCCGGGAACCCGACCAGGATTCCAAGACCATCGCCAGCCACATCCTGGAGTTCCTCAAGCGTGAGCGGAAGCTGGGCCGGCTCAACGCCGACCAGCCCTACCAGTCCGGGGTGGGCAACGTGGCCAACGCGGTGCTTGGCAGCATGGCCAGCGACCCGTCCCAGCAGCCGGTGTCCATCTACACCGAGGTGATGCAGGACTCGGTGGTCCAGCTGCTGCAGAACGACAAGCTGCTGGTGGCCTCCGGGGCCGCCATGACCCTGTCCCCGGCCTGCCAGCAGCTGTTCAAGGCCAACCTGGACAACTGGCGCAGCAAGTTCATCATCCGCCAGATGGAGATCTCCAACAGCGCCGGGATCGCCCGCCGCCTGGGCATCATCGCCATGAACACCGCCCTGGAGCTGGACATCTTCGGGAACGTCAACTCCACCCACGTCATGGGCACCAAGATGATGAACGGCATCGGCGGCTCCGGCGACTTCACCCGCAACGCCTTCCTGCCCATCTTCATGACCCCGTCCACCGCCAAGGGCGGCGCCATCTCCTCCATCGTGCCCATGGTCACCCACGTGGACCACACCGAGCACGACACCATGATCTTCGTCACCGAGCAGGGCCTGGCCGACGTGCGCGGCATGGGCCCGGTGCGCCGGGCCCGGGAGATCATCGAGAAGTGCGCCCACCCGGACTACCGGCCGATGCTCCTGGACTACCTGGAACGGGGCCTGCGCGACGGCGCCCGGCACACCCCGGTGACCCTGGGGCGGGCCTTCGAATTCCACAAGCGGTTCCTGGAAACCGGCAGCATGAAGCAATAACTCGGGTCCGGTCCGGCGGCCGCCGGCGGTCCTGTGCCGCCTGGCGGCAGCTAGACCGCCAGCCCCAGCAGGGTGTCGATCATGCCCCGGAGCTCGTCCGCATCCCGGGCCTCGGTGGTGAACCCATGCACCGAGACCGCCAGCACGTGGGCCACCTGGGCGGCCTTGCCGGCGTCCTGGACGAAGGCCGGCAGGTCGCGCAGGATGGGCACCAGGAGCTCCTCGAAGGCGGCGTAGTTGCGGGCCTTCACCGTCTCGGCGAAGGCCAGGTTGCAGCAGGTGAGGTCGCGCGCGTCCGGCGAGCCCTGCATCAGGGTGAAGGGGCCCACCGCCCAGCACTCGAACGCGAAGTGCAACTGGTCCATGGGGGTCCTGCATTCCGGCAGGCCGGCGCGGATCTGCTCCAGGGTGCGGGCGGCGAAATCCCCCAGGACCGTCTGGAAGATGTGTTCCTTGTTGCAGAACCGCAGATACAGCGCGGGCCGGGACACCCCCGCCTCCTGGGCGATGTCGCCCATGGTGGCGCGCCGGAAACCGTAGCGGAGGAATACGGAGGTGGCGGCCTCGAGGATCTGGCGATCTTTCTCTTTCCCCATGAAAGAAGCTTGACATTTTTTGACTGATTGTCAATTCTAACCGTGATGACAATTTCCGTCATTATGTCAAACCAGGAGAGCTCATGAACCAACCCACCACCTGGACCGGGCAGGACATTCCCGACCAGAGCGGCCGCACCGTGCTGATCACCGGCGCCAACTCCGGCACGGGCTTCGAGACCGCCAAGGCCCTGGCCCGGAAGGGGGCCCGGGTGATCCTGGCCTGCCGCCGGGCGGAGTCGGCCATGGCCGCCGAGCAGCGCATCCTGGCCGAGGTTCCCGGAGCCCAGGTGGAGCGGGTCGCGCTGGACCTGGGCGCCCTGGCCTCCATCCGGGAAGCCGCCGGCCAGGTGCTGGCCGGCCATTCCCGCCTCGACCTGCTGATCAACAACGCGGGGGTGATGATCCCGCCATACGCCAGGACCGCCGACGGCTTCGAGTTGCAGTTCGGCACCAACCACCTGGGCCACTTCGCCCTGACCGGGCTGCTGCTGCCGCTGCTGCTGGCCACCCCGGGCTCGCGCATCGTCACCATGAGCAGCGGCGCCCACAAGAGCGGAAGGATCCGGTTCGAGGACCTCCAGTTCGAGCTCGGCTACCGGGCCTGGGCCGCCTACTGCCAGTCCAAGCTGGCCAACCTGATGTTCACCTTCGAGCTGCAGCGCCGGCTGCAGCGGGCCCGGAGTGCCACCCTGGCCGTGGCGGCCCATCCCGGCTATGCCCGGACCGCGCTGCAGCGGCACACCGCGGGGAATCCGCTGCTCCACTTGGTGATGGCGGCCATGGGTCCCTTCCTCAGCCAGGACGCGGCCCATGGCGCGCTACCGCTGCAGCGCGCTGCGGTGGACCCCGGGGCCCTCGGTTCGAACTACTATGGACCCGCCTGCTGCCGGGAGCTCAAGGGGCCGCCCATCCTGGTCCAGCCCAGCGCCGCCGCCCGGGACGAAGAAGCCCAGGGCCGGCTCTGGGAACAGTCCGAACAGCTCACCGGCGTCGTCTACCCCATCTAAAGGGAGTCCCCATGAACGTGATCATCTTCGGCGCCACCGGCATGATCGGCCAGGGGGTCCTGCGGGAATGCCTGGCCGACCCCCAGGTGGAGCGGGTGCTGGCCGTCGGCCGCACCCCGCTGGCGGCGGAAGCCCCCAAGCTCAGGCAGCTCCAGCCCGGGTCGTTCCTGGACTATGCCGGCCTGGAGGCGGACCTGGCGGGCTACGACGCCTGCTTCTTCTGCCTAGGCGTTTCCTCGCTCGGCATGAAGGAGGCCGACTACCGGCACATCACCTACGACTACACCCTGGCGGCCGGCCGGACCCTGGTCCGGCTCAACCCGGGCATGAGCTTCCTTTACGTTTCCGGCGCGGGCACCGGCGGGCGCAGCATGTGGGCCCGGGTGAAGGGCGAGACCGAGGACGCCCTGCTGGCGCTGCCCTTCAAGGCCACCTACCTGCTGCGCCCGGGCTTCATCCAGCCGCTGCACGGGATCCGCTCCAAGACCCCCCTCTACCACCTGATCTACCGCCTGACCGGCGCGCTGGTCCCCCTGCTGAAGCGGCTCCTGCCCGGCCTGGTGCTCACCACCGAGGAGCTGGGCCGGGCCATGATCCGGCTGGCCCGGGACGGCTACCCCCGCCCCCGGCTGGAGGTGGGGGATCTGCGCGCGGCGGGGGCCGTCAGGCCTTGAGCACCGCCGGATTGATGCAGTTCTTCGGCGGCTCGCCGCCCAGCACGCACAGCACGTTCTCCACCGCGATCCGGCCCATGGCCGTGCGGGTCTGGACCGTGGCGGAGGCGGTGTGCGGCACGACCACCACGTTGTCCAGCTCGGCCAGGCCGGGCGCCAGCCTGGGCTCGTTCTCGAACACGTCCAGCCCCGCGGCCCAGATGACCTTGTCGCGCAGGGCGGCCACCAGGGCCTGCTCGTCCACCAGCGGGCCCCGCCCGGCGTTGATCAGGATGGCGCTGGGCTTCATGGCGGCCAGTTCGGCGGCGCCGATGTAGTGGCGGGTGGAGGGCAGCAGCGGCACGTGCAGGGACAGGAAATCCGATTCCCGCAGCAGGGTCGCCTTGTCCACGAAGGTGGCCCCGGTCTGGCGCTCCAGCTCCGGCGCCCGGTTGACATCGGTGTAGATCACCTTCATGTCGAAGGCCGCCGCCTTGCGGGCGAAATTGGAGCCGATCCGGCCCAGCCCGGCGATGCCCAGGGTCTTGTGGTCCACGTCCTGGCCCAGGAAGTCGGTGGGCGACCAGCCGTTCCACCGGCCAGCGCGCACGTAGCGGTCGGTTTCCGGGATGCGCCGGGCCGTGGCCAGCAGCAGCGCCCAGGCGTGGGTGGCGGTGGCCTCGTCCAGCACGCCGGGCGTGTTGGTCATGATCACCCCGCGCCGGGTGGCCGCGTCGGGGTCGAAGTTGTCGTAGCCCACCGCATAGTTGGCGAAGATCCGGCACTGGGGGCCGGCGGCGTCCAGCACCTCGCCGTCGATGCGGTCGCTGAGCAGGCTGATGACCGCGTCCCGGCCGCGCACCTGCTGCAGCAGCTCCTCCCGGGTGAGGGCCCGGTCGTGCGGGTTGACTTCCACCTCATGCCAGCGGCGCAGGGCCTCCAGGTTCTCCTCCGGAATCCTGCGGGTGACGTAGACGTTGCGACGTGGCATCAAGGAACCCTTTCCCGGCCCTGCTGGCTCCGGTAGTGCTCGCGCACCACCGGCTCCCGGGGCTCGTAATGGTAGTTCTGGCTGTGCAGGGCCTGCTGCTGCTCGGCCCGGGGATAACGGTCGCCCTGGAACCTGCGCTGGTAGTCCGGCAACTGGGCGCGCGGCGGGGCGGCGTGCCGGTCCCACTGGTCCCAGCCCGGCCGGCGCTGGGCCCAATTGGGGCCCCAATGCTCGCCCCAGCGGGGCGGCGCGTCGGGACGCCAGCCGCGAAAGTAGACGGGCGGACGCCGGTAGTACTGCACGGGCACCCGCAGCAGGTAGACCGGCACCGATTCCGGCGGCACCGGCGCCCAGGGCCCGTTGTACCAGGAGCTGGTGAACCAGCCGTCGTCCTGGAGCACCCAGTACATGCCGTCGTAGAAGAAATAGTTGCCGTTCACGGCCGGGGCGTAATAGACCGGGTAGCCGGGCACCGGGGCGAGGCTGGGGTAGGCCCCCAGGTGGATGCCGATGCTCACGTTGGGCAGGCCGATGCCGATGCCGACGCGCACCTGGGCCGGCGCGAAGGTCAGCGATCCCAGCAACAGGAAGGCTGCGTAGAGTCGAAGCCGCATGGTTTGCCTCCTCTTCACCAGCTTCCTACATCGGTTCAGGTTGTCAACTATGCCAGGCGCAGGTGCATGAGGAATTCCTTGTTGCCGGCCCCGCCCAGGATGGGGCTTTCGCACCGGGCCAGGGGCTTGAGCGGGGTGCCCTGGAAGAAGTCCCAGATCTCCTGCTGCACCCGCAGGTGGGTTTCCGGATCGCGCACGATCCCGCCCGAGCCCACCTCGTCCCGGCCGGCCTCGAACTGGGGCTTGACCAGCAGGACCGCGTCGGCGCCCGGCTCCAGGGAAGGGATCAGCGGCGGGATCACCAGCCGCAGCGAGATGAAGCTCAGGTCCGCCACCAGCAGCCGGCAGCGTTCCGGCACCCGGGCCGGGTCCCAGTAGCGCAGGTTCACCTGCTCCATGGAAACCACCCGCGGATCGCTGCGCAGGTGCCAGTCCAGCTGATTGGTGCCCACGTCCACCGCGTAGACCCGCACGGCCCCGCGCTGCAGCAGGCAGTCGGTGAAGCCGCCGGTGCTGGCCCCGGCGTCGAAGCAGGTCCATCCGGAGGGGTCCAGGCCGAACCGGGTGAGCGCGTGGTCCAGCTTGAGCCCGCCCCGGCTGACGAACGGCATGGCCTCCCCGCGCAGGCGCAGCACCGCGTCCTCGGGCACCAGGGCGCCGGCCTTGGTGACCGGCCGGTCTTCCACCAGCACGTCGCCGGCCATGATGCGGGCCTGGGCCTTGGCCCGGGTGGGGCACAGCCCGCGCTGGACCAGCAGCTGGTCGATCCGCACCTTAGCCATGGGTCTGCGCCTTCTTCCTGCGGACCAGTTCCTTGCGGTACAGGCTGACGTTGTGGTTGTGCTCGGCCAGGCTGGGGGCGAAGGAGTGGCCGCCCTTGCCGGTGGCCACGAAGTAGAGGTCCGGGCTCAGGTCCGGCATCCTGGCCGCGGCGATGGCGGCCGGGCCGGGGCTGGCGATGGGCGTGGGGGGCAGCCCGCCCACGGCGTAGGTGTTGAACCGGCTCTCCCGGTGGATGTCCTCCGGGGTCGGCCCGGTGAAGCGCAGGTCGCCGCTCCGCCAGCGGGCGTAGAGCGAGGTGGGATCGCACTGCAGGCGCATGCCGATGCGCAGGCGCTGGGCATAGACTCCGGCCACCCGGGGCAGTTCCTCGGGGATGGAGGTCTCCTTTTCCACCAGGCTGGCCAGGATCAGGGTCTTGTAGGGCGACAGCAGGCCGCCGTCCAGGCTGGGCCGGACCTTGTCCCGGAAGGCCTCCGCCAGCATCAGGAAGATCTCCTCGGGCTCCTGGACGTGGTTCACCTTGTAGGTGGCGGGAGCGACCAGGCCTTCCAGGTCCTCCGCGTCGGGAAACCCGCAGACCTGGGCCAGGCGCGGGCTCTTCCAGAGCGTCCAGAACACGTCCTCGGGGATGAAGTCCTTGAACCGGTGCTGGATGGACCAGGCGTGGGACCCGGGCGGCACGGTGATGAGGGTGTAATGGATGTCCCCCCGCCTGAGCTTGCCGGCCACCTCCGCCAGGCTGGACCGGGAATCGAACCGGTACTCGCCGCGGATCAGCGAAAGCCGCCGGGCGTGGGCCCAGAGCTTGAACAGGGCGGCGGAGCGGATCACCCCCGCCTGTTCCAGCTGGTCGGCCATGGCGTCCACCGTGACGCCCCGCTGCACCAGCACGGTGGCGGGGTGGCCGAGGGGGCCCCGGCCCAGCAGCAGCCAGAATCCGTACAGCGGAAGCAGGCTGAGAACTGCGGTAGCCAGGAGAAGCCGAAAGGAGGTCTTGGAACGCGCCATGACTCAAGCGTAACCAGAGAGGGCGTTCCGGGTCAGCCTTTCAGTTCCCGGTGCACCACCACCAGCTTGGCGATATCCCGGCGCAGGCGCTGGGCCAGGATCTCCACCAGGGCCACGCTGCGGTGCTGGCCGCCGGTGCAGCCGATGGCGATGTTGTGGTAGGCGCGGCCCTCCTGCTGGATGAACGGCCAGGCCCAGCGCACCCAGTTCTCGGTGAGGGCGAGGAAGGTGGTGAAGGTTTCCGACTTGAGCAGGAAGTCGCGCACCGGGGCGTCCTTGCCGGTGAGCTCGCGCAGCTCGGCCACGTAGTGCGGGTTGGGCAGGAACCGGGCGTCCAGCACCATGTCCGCTTCCACCGGGGTGCCGTTCTTGAAGCCGAAGCTCACCAGGCGCAGGGTGGTGCCCGCCACCGGCAGGTCCGGCAGCAGCTGGGTGATGCGCTGGCGCAGCTGGGACAGGGTGAGCGAACTGGTGTTGATGATGGCGCTGGCCATGGCCCGCACCGGCTTCAGCAGTTCCCGTTCCCGGGCGATGGCCTCGGCCACCCCGCCGTCCTTGGCCAGGAAGTGGGGCCGCCGGGATTCGGAGAACCGGCGCAGCAGCACGTCGTCGTTGGCTTCCACGAACACCACGTAGACCGGGATGCTGCTGTCCATGAGCCGGTTCACCATGGGCTCCAGCTCCGCGGCGAATTCCGGATGGCGGTTGTCCATGCCCACCGCCAGCCGGGGCCGGGTGGGATTGAGCTTGGCCTCCAGCTCCAGCAGCGGTTCCAGCAGCCGCGCGGGCACGTTGTCCAGGGCCGTGCATCCGGCGTCCTCCAGCGCGCCCAGCACCGAGCGCCGCCCCGCCCCGGAAAGTCCTGTGACAATCACCAATTCCATAGCACTAGCCAACCACAAAGCCAAGCCGTTGTCAGCAGGTATCCCCGGGAAGAAAAAGCCGGCGCCCCGGAGCTGAAAAAAAGAAATGTGCCGGACCAAGATGCGGAGCCCCTCCGGTGCATCCAAAGGCCCAGGAGAAACCGTATGAAACGAGATGCAGCAGCTTCCCTGGGATTCGTGTGCCTGCTGGCCGCCCAGAGCCCTTCCGGCGCCTTCGCCCAGCGCGCCCCCTCCTGCCCCGCGCCCATGGCCGCCCCCGGGGCCGCGGAGGCCTTCCAGGACGGCCCGGCGCCGCTGGCCCGCCTGGGCCAGCCGGCCACCGACCTCCAGGGCCTCAGCGCCAGCGGCGCCCCGTTCCGCCTGTCCCAGCTCAAGGGCAAGGTGATCCTTCTGGATGTTTCCGCCATGTGGTGCGGGTTCTGCCAGCAGGACGCCCCGGCCGTCCAGTACCTCTACCAGACCTACGGCCCCAAGGGCCTGGCGGTGGTCACCTGCCTGGCCGAGGACGCCAACGGCGCCCCGGTCACCCCGGCCGGACTGCAGCAATGGGCCGGCAACTATCATCTCACCCAGACCGTGATGAACGACCCGAGCGGAACCGCCAACGGGACCGCGGAAAAGGCCTACGTGAGCGTCACCGGGGGCTTCCCCACCCTGGTGCTGATCGACCAGGCGTTCAACGTCCAGTACCTCCAGGGCGGCCTCAACCTGGCCGCGGTGACCGCCAAGATCAACGCCCTGCTGACCCCGTAGCCCATGCCGAGACCCTTCGCCCACCTCGGCCTGGCCCTGGCCCTGGGCCTGGGCACCCTGACGGCCGGACCGGTACCCCCGTTCAGCCTGAAACAGCTGGACGGCTCCGCCTTCCGGCTGGCCGACCACTTGCGCAAGCAGGTGATCGTGCTGGATTTCTGGGCCACCTGGTGCGGGCCCTGCACCAAATCGCTGAAGAAGCTGCAGGAGCTGCACCTCACCTGCCCGGAGGTGCTGGTGCTGGCCATCGCCATCGACGACGGGCGGACCATGGCCGAGGTGAACCCCTATGTCCAGGGCCGCGGGTTCAGCTTCACCGTGCTGCTGGATCCCGACGCCAGCGTCTGCCGGGTGTTCAACCCCGAAGGGGGGGTGCCGTACACCGTGGTCATCGACCGGCAGGGCTCCATGGTCTACAACCACAGCGGCTACCTGCCCGGTGACGAGCGCGCGCTGTTCTCGGCGGTGGCCAAGAGCCTGGCCCGGTGAGGCCCGGGACCATCCTCCTGGCCGCCCTGGGCGCCCTGGCGCTCCGGGCCGGCCAGGACTTCAGCCTGGAGACCACCGCCGACCTGC
This sequence comes from Holophaga sp., assembly GCA_031292735.1. The sequence goes on along the minus strand of JARLGP010000085.1, from coordinate 25,024 downwards.
TCTACCGGCACAACCTCATGGCCACCGCCCCGCGCTCCTTCGGAACCCCGACGGAGCGGCCCCGGCAGGTCCAGGAGGGGCTTTCCATGGTGGGCAACCTGGGCCTCTGGACCGCCGGGATCACCCTGCGCGACGTCAATTTCTACCAGACCGACCCCAATGCCACCCTGGACCGGAGCACAGCCTCTATTTACAAGAGCTACATCAAATTCGATGCCAGCCACTGGAACCTCCAGGGGGGCGACTTCAACACCCTGCTGGGCCGGGGCCTGACGCTTTCGGTCATCCAGAACCCCGCCATCCTCCGGTTCGACACCATCGACGGCCTGGATGCCCGCTATCGAAGCGGGCGGCTGGAGCTGCACGGCCTCGGCGGCAGCGTCACCAGCGAGGACCACGACCGCATCCAGCGGGTGGCGGGCGGAGAGGTGACGCTGGAGTATCTGCGCGACCAGCGGGTGGGGATCCGCGGCTGCACCATCCGGGATGAGCGGGTGCCGCCCTTCCTGCCGCCCATGGGGCTGCGCCAGTGCCGCTCGGCCAGCCTCTCCGGCCAGGACCGGTCCGGCACGTTCAGCTACTATGCGGAACAGGGCCGGATCGAGTTCCGCGACCAGCAGCTGCCCCCCTTCCCCACCCCGGTGGACCCGCGCCAGGGCGACGGGTTGTACGGCAATCTTTCCTACCATCACCGGGCCTGGTTCCTGATGGTGGAGTACAAGGACTACAAGAACTTCGACAACGGCCTGAACAACCCGCCCCTGGCCGACCGGGACACCGAGGAGAACGATCTCGCCCACGGCTTCGGCCGGCGTCTCTACCTCCAGTATTCCCTGCCCGAGCCGGACCTGACCCTGTTCGGCAGCGCCGGAACCTACCGGCAGGACCACTTGGGCACCCGCAGGGAAGGGCACAACCTATACGGCGGCTGCAAGCTGCAGGACGCCTTCGACCGGCTGGACCTGGCCTGGACCTACGGCCTGAAGACCGTGCTCTACCCGGAAAAGAAGACCGACGCCACCGCCACCTGGCGTTTCACTCCCCTGTGGAGCCTCGGCCTCACCCTGCGCGACAAGCGCAACCGCCCGCCCGGGTCCACCCCCTACGAAGAGACCGACCTCACCCTCCAGCTGGCCCGCTCACCGCGGTTCGCCGTCTACCTGATGCAGCAGCGTTCCTCGGTGGCGGTGTTCGACGCCACCCGGATGTTCCACGGGGGAATCCGGGTGAACCTGCCCAAGGGCTCGTACGTGGACCTCTCCGCCGGCCGGCTCCGGGGCGGGGAGGTGTGCGCCGGCGGGCAGTGCGTCACCCTGCCCCCGTTCCGGGGCTGGCAGATGATGGCCCACCTGCGCTGGTAGCTGCCTAGAAGCTAATCGTCCTCGATCCCGCCGGCGCTGAAGCGCATGACCCGCTGCACGGTGTCCCCGGACAGGCCCATCTCGGAAAGGGTGCCGGTCTCGTTGGGACCCAGCTCCTGCATGTCGGAAGGGTCGCCGTCCCGGGAGTCGTCATCGGCCACGAAGGCCTGCTGGGGCTCCACCCGGTACAGGTAGCTGATGATCTCGTCCTCGTAGCCGAAGCGCATCTGCTCGAAGTAGTCGTAGCTCTCCCGCTTGTACTCCACCAGGGGATCCTTCTGGCCGTAGCCGCGGAAGCCGATGGCCTCCTTCAGGTGGTCCATGACCAGCAGGTGCCGCTTCCAGGCCGAATCGATGATCTGCAGGATGGCCCAGCGCTCGTAGTCGCGCAGCACCTTCTCGCTGCCCAGGCGGGCCTCCTTGTCCAGGTAGGCCGCCTTGACCAGGGAATCCAGGGTCTCGATGGCCTCGCCCATGGCCAGGTTGGAGATGGCCTCCAGGTCCACGTTCTCCAGGGCGAACAGCTGCTCGAAACGCTCCTTGAAGCCGTCCAGGTCGCGCAGGCCCTTTTCCGGAAGGTAGTCGTGCACCAGCCCTTCGACGATCTCGCCGGCCACCCGGAGCACGTACTCCTTGGTGTTGCCCTTGAGGATCTCGCAGCGCAGGCCGTAGAAGAAGATGCGCTGCTTGTTCATCACGTCGTCGTATTCCAGCAGGTGCTTGCGCACCTCGAAGTGGTGGGCCTCCACCCGCTTCTGGGACCGCTCGATGGCCCGGGTCACCATGCCCGCCTCGATGGGCTCCTCGTCCACCATGCCCAGGGTGGACATCATGCTCTTGATCCGGTCGCCGCCGAAGATCCGCATCAGGTCGTCTTCCAGGCTCAGGTAGAAGCGGCTGCTGCCGGGGTCGCCCTGGCGGCCGGCACGGCCGCGCAGCTGGTTGTCGATGCGCCGGCTTTCGTGCCGCTCGGTGCCGAGGATGTGCAGCCCGCCGGCGGCGATGACCTCCTGCTTTTCCGCCTCGGTCTGGCTGGCCATCTGCTCCACCAGCGTGATGAACTCCGGGGTTTCCTTGCCGTCCTGGTCGTAGAGGGTGACGTTCTGCTTGCGCGCCGCCATGCGCGCCAGGCCCTCGGGGTTGCCGCCCAGCACGATGTCGGTGCCGCGCCCGGCCATGTTGGTGGCGATGGTGACCGCGCCCTTGCGCCCGGCCTGGGCGATGATCTCGGCCTCCTTGGCGTGGTGCTTGGCGTTCAGCACCACGTGGGGGATCTTGGCCGCCTTCATGGCGTCGGACAGGTCCTCGCTGCTCTCGATGCTGGCGGTGCCCACCAGCACCGGCTGGCCCTTGCCGTGCAGCTCCTTGATCTCCTCGATGATGGCGTGCTTCTTGCCTTTCTTGGTGGCGTAGACGGTGTCGGCGAAGTCGGTGCGGACCATCGGCATGTTGGTGGGGATGATCACCACTTCCAGCTTGTAGATCTGCAGCAGTTCCCGCGCCTCGGTCTCGGCGGTGCCGGTCATGCCGGCGAGGACCTTATACATGCGGAAGAAGTTCTGGAAGGTGACCGTGGCCAGGGTCTGGTTCTCGGCGTTGACCTCGACCCCCTCCTTGGCCTCGATGGCCTGGTGCAGGCCGTTGGACCAGCGGCGCCCGGGCATCATGCGGCCGGTGAACTCGTCGACGATGACCACCTCCAGGCCCTTGCCGTCCTCCTTCTCCCGCACCATGTACTCCACGTCCCGCCGGTACAGGTTGTGCGCCAGCAGGGCCTGGTTGATGCCGTGCAGGGTCTCGATGGCGGACGGGTCGTAGAGGTTGGGCACACCCAGCAGCTGCTCGGCGTGGCGGATGCCGTCGTCGGTGAGGCTCACCTGGCGATCCTTCTCGTCCACCTTGAAGTCCACTTCCGGGGTCAGCTTGGGCACCACCGCGTCGATCCGGAAGTACTTGGAGGTGTCCTCCTCGCTGGAGCCGGCGATGATCAGCGGGGTGCGGGCCTCGTCGATGAGGATCGAGTCCACCTCGTCGACGATGGCGAACACGAAGCCGCGCTGGGTGAACTCCTCCAGCGACCACTTCATGTTGTCGCGCAGGTAGTCGAAGCCGATCTCGTTGTTGGTGGCGTAGGTGATGTCGCAGCCGTAGGCGGCGCGCCGCTCTTCGTCGGACAGCCCGTGCTGCACCACGCCCACCGTCAGCCCCAGCCAGTTGTAGAGCCGGCCCATCCACTCGGCGTCGCGCCTCGCCAGGTAGTCGTTCACCGTCACCAGGTGGGCGCCCTTGCCGGCCAGGCCGTGCAGGTACAGCGCCAGGGTCGCGGTGAGGGTCTTGCCCTCGCCCGTCCTCATCTCCGCCACCGCCCCGCCATGCAGCACCATGCCGCCGATGAGCTGCACATCAAAATGGCGCATGCGCAACACCCGCCGGGAGGCTTCCCGAACCACCGCGAAGGCCTCCGGGAGGATCTCCTCGAGGGTGGCCCCGTTGGCCAGGAGCTCCTTGAAATAAGGAGTCTTGGCCTTGAGCTGGTCGTCGCTGAGGCCCTGGATCCCAGGTTCCAGGGCGTTGATCGCCTGGACCTTCGCCCAGAGTCGCTTCAGCTCGCGGTCGTTCTTGGAGCCAATGAGTTTCTTAAGGAGGTTATCAAGCATGCGGGAATCCAATCGCGTCAAGCTCTCGATTGTACCTGCGAAGGCCAAAATTTCACAGCATTGGTGGTAAATTTGCCTCGTGGGGAAACCAACATTATTGTTTGCTCATTACAGCAAAGGATGCCCGTGGTTCCGGCTCCGGGCTTCCGCTGCCCGGGGCCGGCCGGCAATGGTATGCTGCCCATTCCGTTCGGGCGGTTTTTGTTGCAAAATCCGCTGACCAGGCTTTTTGCCAGGAACCGAAACAAGCGACCCTGATATCTGGAGAGGAACCATGGCCATCGAGCGCACCTTCGCCATCATCAAGCCCAACGCGGTCCAGGCCGGCAAGGTCGGACAGATCCTCAGTGAAATCGAGGGCGCGTCCCTGGTATTGCGCGGCATGCGGCTGGCCCGGCTCACCCCGGAAATCTGCAGGGAGTTCTACCAGGAGCACGTGGGCAAGCCCTTCTATCCGACCCTGGAAGCATTCATGGTGGAAGGCCCGGTGGTGCTGCTCTGCCTGGAAGGGGAGAACGCCATCCTCCGCTGGCGCGACCTGATGGGCGCCACCGATCCGGCCAAGGCCGCCCCGGGCACCCTGCGCGCCCGGTTCGCCGAATCCCTCACCCGCAACGCCACCCACGGCTCCGACAGCCCCGCCTCCGCCCAGCGGGAACTGGGGTTCTTCTTCGGCGCCTACGATCTGGTCTAGGACCCGCCCTCGTTCCGGTTGAACCAGGGCTGGGCCTGGTAGTGGGCCACCAGGGCCCGGCACAGGGTCTTGGCCACGATCATCAGGGGCACCGCGAAGATCAGGCCGAAGATGCCGAAGGCGTAGCCGAAGCAGAACATGGCCAGCAGCACCTCCAGCGGGTGCAGGCCGCTGGCCCGGCCCACCCACACCGGGGTGAAGTAGAAGGCCTCGGCCTTCTGCACCAGCTCGAACACCACCACCACCAGCAGCAGGTGGGCCCAGCCCGCCCCGGCCAGGGCCGAGAACAGCAGGGCCAGGGGCAGGGCGGTCACGTAGGGCGAGTAGGGCACCACGTTGGCCACCCCGGCCAGCAGCCCCAGCACCCAGGGGTAGGGCACCCCGAGGATCTGGAAGCCCAGGCCCTGCAGCAGGGACATCACCGCGGCCACCGACAGCTGGCCGCGGATGTAGCCGCCCATGCGGTTGTTGATCTCCGCCGCCAGGCCGTTGATCCTGGCCTTGAACCGGGCCGGGATCAATTCATCCAGGCCCCGGGTGAGGTTGGGCCCCTCCACCAGCAGGTAGTAGACGATGAGCGGCACCAGCACCAGGGTCATCAGTTCCAGGAACCAGGCCACCAGGCCGGCGCCGGCCAGCCGTGCGCCGTTGAGGAACTCCACCGGATCCAAGGCTTCCAGGGCCTGGCGAAGCTTCGCCAGCACGGCGGGATGGGCCTGGAACCAGGGCAGCCAGCGCTGGATGGCCTGGGCCTGCCAGGCCGGCAATGAGGCCAGCAGGCGCTCCATCTGGGCCACGAAGGGCGGCACCAGGGCCCAGATGAACAGGCCGAAGCCCAGGGTGAAGGCCAGGATGGCGAACACCGCGGCCCAGCCCCGGGACAGCCACCGGGCCAGCCGGGACGCCAGGGGCTGCATCAGGTAGGCCAGCACGATGGCCGCGAAGAACGGCACCAGGGCGGTGCGCAGGAACCAGAGGGCGACCAGCGCCCCCAGGGCCGGGATCAGGGCCGAGAGGGGGATTCCGAACCGGGGCGCCGCGTCTCCACTCAAGGCAGTTCCTCGTCGGGGGTGCTGCGGAAAAAGTAGTGGATGCCGGAGGCCAGGACCATGGCCGCCATCAGATAATAGACCCAGGGCACCAGGAACCGGTACCAGGGATAGGGGCCGATGGTGTTGAGCAGCAGGCTCAGGGAGATGGCCAGCAGTTCCACGAAGGTGGTGAGCTTGCCCAGCCGGGAGGGCTGGAACCGGCTGGGGTGCTGGTGGTCGTAGGCCAGCAGGGCCACCAGGGAGATCACCGCGTCCCTGGAGATGGCCAGGATGGCCACCCATGGGGGAATCCGCACCAACAGGCAGCCTTTGGGCAAGGCCAGCAGGATCAGGGCGGTGGTGATCAGCAGCTTGTCCGCGGCCGGGTCCAGCAGGGCCCCCAGTTCGGACTTCTGGTTGAAACGCCGGGCCAGGTAGCCGTCCAGGGCATCGGTGAACCCCGCGCCCACGAACAGCATGCAGGCCTCGGGCATGTGGCCGTACCAGACGGCAATGGCGAAGAAGGGGACCGCGAGGATCCGCATCAGAGTCAAAACATTGGGGAGGGTGACGACCATGCTGTCCATTACCTAGAAATTGTATCCAAAGGGCATTCCTGTCCTGTGATTAGTGTCTCAGTATTCCCGCTTGTTCCCGTTGCCGACTATTCGTAAACTGAATCGAGGAGTTGAGATGATGTCTCAAGATCGCCCCAAGCCGCTCAGCAGCCGGCACCCCGGGGATGCCTGCCGTGTCTCTCAAGTGTTGGCGGAAGGGAGGATCAGGCAGAGGCTGGCGGCGACGGGGTTCATCCGCGGGGCCCGGCTGCAGGTGGAAAAATTGGCGCCCTTGGGGGATCCCATGAAACTTGTGATCAAGGGCTATCACCTATCTCTCAGACGGGAGGAGGGTCCATGCCTCCTCGTGTCCGAGGAGGATTGATGACCACCACCCTGGCCCTGGCCGGAAACCCCAATTGCGGCAAGACCACGATCTTCAACGCGCTCACCGGTTCCCACCAGCATGTGGGGAACTGGCCGGGGGTGACCGTCGAGCGCCGCAGCGGCTTCTTCCAGGGCCCGGATGGGCCGGTGGAGGTGGTGGACCTGCCGGGCACCTACTCCCTTTCCGCCCAGAGCGAGGATGAGCGGATCGCCGCCGGGTTCGTGGCCGACCCCAGCGTGGACGTCATCGTCAACGTGCTGGACGCCTCCAACCTGGAACGCAACCTCTACCTGACCACCCAGCTGCTCGAGCTGCGCCGGCCCATCGTGTTCGCCCTCAACATGATGGACGACGCCGAAAAGAAGGGCATGCGCATCGACTTGGCGACCCTGGAACGGCTCCTGGGCGGCCCGGTCATCGCCACCGTGGGCAACCGGGAGGAAGGGATCCAGGCCCTGCGGGAGGCCGTCCTCCGCTGCGCCAGGGCCCCGTACCGGGAGCCCGCCCCGGGGGCGGGGGTGAACTACGGCCACGACCTGGACCAGGAGCTGCAGCGGATCGAGCGGGAGATCCGGCGGGACGAGCAGTTGGCCCAGGCCTGCCCGCCCCGCTGGCTGGCCTTGCGGCTGCTGGAACGCTCCCCGGACGCCCTGCGCCAGGTGGAGCGCAGCCACGCCCGCCAGGCCATCACCACCCAGGTCCAGGCCAGCCTGGACTTCCTGGAGCCGCACCTGGGCGCGGACGGCGCCACCCTGGTGGCCGAACGGCGCTACGGCTTCAACCACGGCCTGGTGGGAGAGGTGCTCCAGCAGGCGGCCCGGTCGCGCACCGACTTCACCTCCCGCCTGGACGCCGTCCTCACCCACCGCTGGCTGGGCATCCCCCTCTTCATCGCCATCATGATCGCGGTCTACACCCTCACCTTCGTGCTGGGGAAGGTGCCCCAGGACTGGATCGCCGGCGGCTTCAACCTGCTGCACGGCTGGGCCGGGGCCCACCTGCCGCCAGGGGAGCTGTCCAGCCTGCTGGTGGACGGCATCATCCCCGGGGTGGGGGCGGTGGTGGTGTTCGTGCCGGTGATCATGATCCTCATGGGCTGCATCGCCTTCCTGGAGGACACCGGCTACATGTCCCGGGCCGCCTTCATCATGGACCGGCTCATGCACCTCATGGGGCTGCACGGCAAGAGCTTCATCCCGCTGATCATGGGCACCGGCTGCAACGTGCCGGCGGTGCAGGCCACCCGCACCATCGAGTCGCGCACCGACCGCTTCATCACCATCCTGGTGGCCCCGCTCATGTCCTGCTCGGCCCGGCTGCAGATCTACATCGTCCTGGCCGGCACCTTCTTCCCCCCGGTGCAGGCCGCCTTGGCCATCCTGGCCATGCACTTCCTGGGCTTCGCCCTGGCCATGGTGGTGGGCAAGCTGCTTCGCCTCACCCTGTTCCGGGGCACGGCCGCCCCCTTCGTCATGGAGCTGCCGCCGTACCGCCTGCCCGTGCTGAAGAGCACCCTCATCCACATGTGGGAGAAGGGCAGCGTGTTCCTCACCCGGGCCGGCACCACCATCCTGGTGGGCGCCACCCTGGTGTGGTTCCTGTCGCACTACCCCGGCATCGCCAACCGCTCCTGGAGCGAAGAGCTGCATCGCCAGGAGGCGGCGGTGCGCGCCCTCGCCCTGCCCCCCGCCGAGGAGGCCAGCCGGCTGGACGACCTAGCCCTGGCCCACCAGAGCCGGGTGGTGAACACCAGCCTGGCGGCCAGCATCGGCAAGACCCTGCAGCCGGCCCTGGCGCCCATCCTGGACCCGGACCGCAGCCGGCCCGAAGCCTGGAAGGACAGCATCGCCCTCACCGCCGGGTTCGTGGCCAAAGAGATCGTGGTGAGCACCATGGCGGTGATCCACCACAGCGAAGCCTCCGGCGACGGGGAGGGCGGCCTGCAGCACGCCCTGCGCACCCGCTCGGGCCTCACCCCGCTCACCGCGCTCGCCTTCATGGTGTTCATCCTCATCTACACGCCGTGCCTGGGCACCGTCGGCATGATCCTCAAGGAGACCCGCAGCCTCCTGTGGACCGGCTTCAGCCTCACCTACGGCCTGGGCCTCGCCTGGCTCATGGCCTGGTTCACCATCCTGGGCGGACAAGCCCTGGGCCTGGGGGTGTCATGACCATCCAAACCTGCATTGCCCTGGCCCTGGCCCTGCTCTGCATCCTCTACTTCCTCAAGGACCTCCTGCGCTCGGCCGTGGGCGGAGGCTGCGGCTCCGGCTGCGGCTCCTGCAAAAGCGGCTGCCCGGTCAAGAAGCTGGAGGTGGTGCGGCAGGACCTGGACAAGCCCCGGGGCCACTCGGCCTGAGGACGTCCGTTCCTGGTGATGCCGCGGCGCAATCCTTTCAAGGTTGCTGACCGCCGGTCAGTTGAATGTAAAAAAAACATCGTTTCTGCTTCCCAAGCGGTTTTTTTCGCACTATGTTGGGTCCGCGAATTTAACCCTCATGAGGTGAGACGATGCGGACGTTCCTGTGCCGAACGTTGGGTTTCCTGTGGCTCATTATCCTGGCGGGCTGCGCCGCCAACCAGGAGCCCGCGGCCAACGGGGCGCCCCTGGCGAGCAGCAACGCCGCGATTTTCGACCCCACCACCAGCGACGTGCCCCTGCCCAACATCCTCGCCACCGCCACGGCGGCGGATCCCCTGACCTCCCCCGCCCCCCGGGCCGCAGGCAATCCCATGAACCCGGCCGAGGCGCTGGCCTACGTCAACCTGCACGAGGTGGGCGGCACCAACGCGGTGGCGGGGGTGAACGCGCCGATCTACCTGCGCTTCACCTATCCGGTTCTGCCCGCCACCGTCTCGGCGGACACCGTCAAGGTGTTCCAGCTCACCCCGGACCCGGCGGGCACCGAAAACAATCCCCTGGGGTTCACCGATGTGTCCAAGCTGTTCACCTTCCAATACCCGGGGGGGACCGATCTCTGGCTCTACCCCTCCTTTCCCCTGCTTCCGGCCACACGCTATCTCTACGTGGTGACCAACCGGGTGCTGGACGCGGCCACCGGCGCTCCCATCATCCCTTCCGTCTACTTCCAGTACCTCCAGTCCCCCACCTTGCCCACCGGGGTGGCGGCGGCGCTGGACCCCATCTGGGCCAACGCCATGAGCGGCTCCGACATCGCCCTGTCGGGCTATGGCAAGGTCATGACCGACCTGGTGACGGCCTCGGCCACCACCACCATCACGTCCCGGTCCAGCATCGCGCTCATGGGGCGCTTCATCACCTCCGGGGCCGGCTTCATCGCGCCCACCACCGCCGCTCCCTCCACCCAGATCCCGGTGGAGACGGCCCTGCGCGCCTTCGCTGCCGGCGGCCTGCCCACGGGCCTGTCGGGTGTCGCCTGGGACAACAGCATCACCATCTCCGCCACCCTGACCGGCGCCACCCTGGGCGCCTACTGGCAGCAGGTCACGGGCGCTTCCGCCGCCAGCGTGCCGGCCTCCATCGGCGCCGTCGTCCTGGGCGCCATCCACTCCGGCCTGCTGGGCCTGGATCCCGTGGTGGTGGCCCAGAACCCGGGGACCATGAACCTTGCCGGCGTCGCCTCGGCCTACAACGACGCCGCCGGCGTGCTGCAGCCGTTCCGCGCCCAGGGCGCCCTGGTGGGCTACTGCTACGTGCCCAACGACATCCCCTTCGTCTACGTGGTGCCCACCACCCCGGCGCCCGGCGAGGGCTATCCCCTGGTCCTGTACCAGCACGGGATCACCAGCCAGAAGGAGACCGTCCTGCTCCTGGCCCAGGCCCTCACCCAGGCCGGGTTCGCGGCCCTGGCCATCGACCTGCCCATGCACGGCGCCCTGGCGCTGTCTGACCGGACATCCAGCCAGTGGGGCGAGGACTTCATGGCCGTGGGGACGCCGCTCGCCACCCGCTCCAACATCCAGCAGGCCGCATTCAACCTCGACCGGCTGGAGCTGACGGTGGCTTCCGGCGGGTTCAGCACCAGCCTGACCAGCGCCGGCCTGGGCGCCTACCTCCCTTCCCTTGCCACTCCCCATTTCGTGGGCATCAGCCTGGGTTCCATCGTGGGGGCCTACTATCTGGCGGGGAACACGACCCTGGCCAGCAGCGGCCTGCCCTATACCCAGGCAACCCTCGGCGCGGACATGAAAGGGCTGCTCAGCGTGCCCGGCGGCCGGCTGGCCTACCTCATCCAGAACAGTCCGGCCTTCGGCGCGGCCGTGGACCAGGGCCTGGCCCTGCAGGGCATCACCCCCGGGACGCCCACCTACAACGCGTTCTTCCAGGTCACCCAGACGGTGGTGGATCCGGCCGACCCGGCCACCATGACCACGCCCCTGGCCGTGGGGCTACCCAGCCGGCTTTCCGGACGGGTGCTCATGCAGGAGGCCACCTCTTCCCACTTCGACGGCAGCGGCAACCCCAACGACGGCGACCTGGTGATCACCAACCCCTACACGCGATACTTCGGCAACGCCCTGGGCGGCCTGGGCCTGGCCGGCGCCGATATCGCTCCGGGATTCTTCCAACTGGGCTACGGCGCGGCGGACACGATCCCGGTCACCTTCCTGGACACCCTCAGCGGCGCCGCCCCGGTGCCCAAGACCGAGTCCGCCGCCCTCCTGCCCACGGCCACCGGCCCCGGCGAGGGCTACTTCGAGTTCAACCAGGACGGCATCGAGCACGGCGCGCTGCTGGATCTCTCCAGCGCCGCCAGCCGGGCCAACGCCGCCATCATGCAGCTGCAAATGCTCTATTACTTGGGTATCGCGGGCACCTCCATCGCCGTGGACCCCACCCAGCCCGCCCTGGCCCTGCCCTAGCCACATGAGGAGCCTTCCACCCATGACCAAGCGCCTCTTCACCCTCCTCAGCCTCATGCTGGCCCTCGCTCCGCGGGCCGCGGCCTCGGGCTTCCAGCTCCGCGAGCAGAGCGCCTCGGGGCAGGGCAACGCCTTCGCCGGGGCCAGCGCCGGCGCCCAGGACATCACGTCCATGTTCTGGAACCCGGCCACCATTCCCCTGTACCCCGGCCTCCAGGTGGCCGTGGGCGCGTCCTGGGTGCGGGCGCACATGGATCTGAGCAACGCCTCCGGCTCCCGGGCGTCGGGCTTCCAGCCTGGCGACCAGACCATCTCCGGCGGTCCGGACCAGCCCAACGCCGTGAACCAGCCCGTGCTGCCCGCCCTGTACGTGACCTGGGGCCTCAGCGACCAGATCTCCCTGGGCCTGTCGGTGAATGTCCCGTTCGGCCTGATCACCGACTACCCCAGTGATTTCGTCGGCCGCTACTACGGCCTGCGGACCAGCCTGAAGACCTACGACATCGCCCCCGCGCTGGCCTGGCGGCCCGCCCCCGACTGGACCTTCGGGGTGGCCCTGGTGGCCCGGAAGGCGGAGGCCACCATCTCCAACGCCGTGGACTTCGGCGCCATCGGCAACGGGCTGGGCGTTCCGGGCTTCGTGCCCGGGGGCGCGGACCAGAGCGCGACCCTTTCGGGAGACGCCTGGGCCTTCGGCTACAAGGCGGGCTTCACCTGGCAGGCCACCCCGGACCTGCGCTTCGGCGCCGGCTACCAGGCGCGCACCACCATCGACATCAAGGGGAACATCGGCTACAGCTCGGTGCCCTCCGCCTTCGCCGGCTCCATCACGAACAGCGCGGCCAGGGCCAAGCTCGACCTGCCGGCCTGCGCCTCGGCCGGCTTCATCTACGCGTTCAGCCCGGCTTTCAGCGTGCAGGGCGAGGTCGCCTGGACCGGCTGGTCCGTGTTCAAGGAACTGCGGGTCAGCTTCGCCTCGGGCCAGCCTGACGATGTCACGGAAGAGAACTGGAAGGACACGATGTTCTACTCCCTGGGCGCCATCTGGAAGCTGACCCCGCTGTGGGCCGTGAAGGCCGGCCTGGCCTACGACCGGTCCCCGGTGGACGACCGCACTCGCACTCCGCGGATTCCCGATTCCAGCCGGACCTGGATCTCCGCGGGCATCGCCTGGTCGCCTTCGGACCACACCACGCTGGATTTCGGCGCCACCCAGATCTTCGCCCCCACCGTCCACCTCGGGCTGGAATCAGGCACCTCCCAGGCCGACCCGAACTACTACCGGGGCAACCTGACGGGCACCTACAAGGTGGGCGTCACCGTCCTCGCCCTTTCGGCCCGCCACAGGTTCTGACTCACTTGTCCGGATCGATCTCCCGGGCCTCCACCAGCGTGTTGATGAGGTGCTGGAGCTCGTCCTGGCCCAGGATGCTGCGACGCTGCAGCATGCGGATCAGGCCGAGCACCAGGGCGCGGGTGCCGTAGCCTTCCAGCGGCCGCACCTGCTCGGACATGGCCGAACGCTGGTGGATGATCTGGGAGGCGCCCCGGGGCGTCCCCAGGGCCGGCTTGGGCTCGGTGAAGAAGCTGAAGGGGCTGGCTTCGGACGGGGCTTCGGGGGGCTCGAACGGGGTGATCATCAGTTCGAAGGGCACCGGCAGCCCCTCGCTCGGAGTGGGGATGGAACCGGGATCCACCGGCGCCGGCGGCACCCAGGAGGCCAGCCGCGCGTACTGGTCGGCGATGGCCTGGCGCAAGGCGGTGTGGCCGGCCACCACCGGCTCGATGTTCAGGCCGGAGGCGAACCGGGCGCTATCCACGGCGTTGAGGTCCATGGGGTCGGCCATGGCCAGCACCAGCGACTTGGGCTCCTTGAAGACCACCGGCAGGATGTTCATCTGCTCGGCCAGCCGGCGCGGGATGCGCTGCAGCACCGGCAGGGGGATCTCCAGGTTCTTCACGTCCATGCGCGGAACGCCGGTCTGCTTGGCCAGGAAGTCCATCAGCGAGTCCTCGTTGATGATGCCCTCGGCCACCAGGGTGCTCCCCAGGCGTTCTCCGGAGAGCCTCTGGTGGCGCAGGGTTTCCTGCAACTGGGCAGCCGTGATCAGACCTGCCTCTATGAGCAACGCTCCCAACTTTTTGGTCTCTGGCTGCATAGGACCTGGACCTTTCCAAGCTATTCTTTTGTAAATGAAGTCTACCGAATGACGCTGGTCTACGCTAGAAAGTTGGAAAGTATGGATCCACTGTCCGAATCGTTGATGCGCTCCACCCTCCACGATATGGCCAATGTGCTCGCGGGAGTTAAAGGAATCCTGGATTTGACCCTCCCCGGCCAGCCGATGACCGCCCGGGACCGGCAGCGCCTGGAGGCGGTGACCGACGAGGGCATCACCACCCTGGAACGCTGCCGCTTCCTGGCCATGGCCATCCTGCCCGAAGGCCCCATGGAGCCCGGCGACGCCTGGCGGATCCAGCTGCTGGAGGAACTGGAGCCCATGGCCACCCTGTTCCGCAGCAGGGTCGAACTGGGCTTCGAAGGCGCCCCCGGGTGGGACCAGTGGCCCGGCAAGCTGCTCCGGGGCTATGTGCGGGCGGTCACCCGGCAGGTCATGCCCTATGCCAAGGGTGGAATTATGAACATTAAATTCAGCGCCGCCCCGGAGGAGTGGCGGCTGTGCTGGAGCCCCGCCCCCACCCTGCCGGAGAACCTCAGCCCGGGCGCGCGGGCGGAAACCATGGACATATCCGCGCGCTGGGCGGCACGGACCGGGGCCAGCCTCGGCGCCGCGCTTTCCTGCGAGGCCGGGGCCCTGCTCGCCCGGATTCCCAGGCAGGGCACCGCCCCGGCCCCGGTGACGAAAGGCATAAATTGACTGAAACATTGCAGATATGGGGCACCGACCGGGTAGACTGGGAGTGATGGGTTAAAATAAGGAGTTATACGTGCTGATCCTGGTCCTCAACGCCGGTTCGTCTTCGCTCAAATTCAACCTCATGGACATGGAGAACGAGGAGACCCTCGCCGAGGGCATCGCCGAGCGGGTGGGCATGTCGGAGGGTTTCATCCGCTGGACCATCCAGGGCGAGAAGGGCCGCCTGGAGCTGGACATGAAGGGCCATCGCACGGCGCTGGCGGCGATCATGGACCAGTTGCACAAGACCGTCCTGGTGGGCGACCGGGAAGTGGGCGCGGTGGGCCACCGGGTGGTGCACGGCGGGTCCAGTTTCGTGGATCCCGAACGGATCACCCCCTCGGTGCTGGCCGAGATCGAAGCGCTCACCTTCTACGCCCCGCTGCACATCCCCCCCAGCATCTCCGGCATCAAGACCGCCCAGGAGATGTTCCCCGGAGTGCCCCAGGTGGCGGTGTTCGACACCGCCTTCCACCACACCATGCCCGACTACGCCTACACCTACGGCCTGCCCTACGAACTGTCGCAGAAGCTGGGCCTGCGCCGCTACGGGTTCCACGGCACCAGCCACCAGTACGTGGCGGAGCGCACCGCGGCCCTCCTGCAGCGCCCCCTGGACCAGATGAAGATCATCACCTGCCACCTGGGCAACGGCAGCAGCATCACCGCCGTGAAGCGCGGCAAGTGCGTGGACACCTCCATGGGGCTCACCCCGCTGGAAGGGGTCATCATGGGCACCCGTTGCGGCAGCGTGGATCCCGGCGTGCTCACCACCCTGATGGATGCGGAGAACCTGGACGGCAAGGCCCTTTCCAACCTGCTCAACAAGAAGTGCGGGCTGCTGGGCATCTCCGGGGTGTCCTCGGACTGCCGCGAGGTGGAGGAGGCCGCGGCCAAGAACAACAAGCGCGCCCGGCTGGCCCTGGAGACCCTCTGGTACGGCGTGCTCAAGTACGTGGGCAGCTACGCCGCCGCCATGAACGGGGTGGACGCCATCACCTTCACCGGGGGCATCGGCGAGAACTCCAACCCGCTCCGTTCCTGGGTCTGCAACCGCCTGACCTTCCTCGGCGTGAAGCTGGACGAGGGGCTCAACGACAAGCGCAGCAAGGTCGGCCGGGTGATCTCCACCCCGGAATCCACCGTGGCCGTCACCGTGATCCCCACCAACGAAGAGCTGATGATCGCCCGGGGCACCCTGCTCCTGGCCGAGAAGTAGTGTTACGCCCAGGCCACGCCTGAGTAAAAGCCGAGAGCTGCATAATTGCTTGTTTTTTGGCCTTGGCCCCGCGTCCCGGAGGGGTTAGGCTTTAACATTGGGCCCGCGTGGAGGCCCCAGAGGAGTTCCGTCATCACATGAGCAAGCAGCGTGGCCTTGGAAGCCTGGCAGACCTCGCCAAGATCCTGGAGGAAGCCTCCAATCCTGAATCCAACCTCAGGGAGGACAGGAAAGAAAACAAACCCAAGCCCACCCTGGCTCGCAAGGGCGGTGGGTCGAAGCAGATGCGCGTGCTCAATCCCAAGCGCAAGCTTTGGTATGAGAAGCGGCTGCGGGAGCAGGTGGACGAGGCCAAGGAAAGTTCCGTGACGGCCGCCGCCGAGCCCCAGGCTCCGGTCCTGCACACCCCTTCCCTCACCCGCGCCGCGGCGACCCGCGTGGGCGGCAGCCTGCTGGAGAGCCTGGCCAACGCCAGGGACAGCAAGCCCAAGCCCGAAGGCGGCAAGGGCAAAGGCCGGGCCGAAGCCTGGCGCCGAAAGCCGGGGGATCCGATCTTCTAGGTTCCGCAACAAAATGACCAGCAAAGCGCTGGTCATTTTGTTGGGACCGCCCCCAGCTCAATCCCTGAAGGCGAGCCCGTGGACCGCCAGGGCCTGCTTCCATTGACGGGGCGACCGGAGCGGATCCGGGCAGGTCACGGCGTCGGCGCCCTGCAGCAGGGCTTCGGCGGCCGCGGCCTCGTCACCGGACCGCACCAGCACGGACAGCGAGAGCTGGGCCGCCTTCTGCACCAGCGCGGCGCTGGCCGGCCCTTCGGGCTCGGCCCGGAGCAGGATCTCCCCGCAGCCCTGCCGCTCCAGCTCGGCCATCCAGTCCAGGGCGTCGCCTCCCTGCGGACCGGCCTGCCAGCCCGATTCCGCCGTGAGGCGCGCGGTCACGGCCACGGCCACACGCACCCGGCCGAAGGCGCGCACGGCGGCGGCCAGCAGGGGATCCTCGGCGGTGGCCGGGGTCAGGACCACCTTGTCCACCCCGGCCGCCAGCGCCTCCTCCAGGTCCGCGCCGTCCTGGAACGGCGCCTCCAGGGCGAAGGGGATGGACAGGATCCCGGCCACCTCTCGGATCCAGGGCGCCCGGGTTCCCGGAAGCGCCGGCCCGGTCTCCTGGAACAGGATCCCGTCGGCCCCTTCCTGCTCCAGCCGGAGGGCCCGTTCCGAGGCCGGCCCTGGGCCGGCGTCCGGCCCGGCGTCCGGCCCGGCGTCCGGCCCCGTCACCTGGCCGGCGCTGACCCGAAGCACTGGAATGATCCGCTTGGCGTCCATGGGAGTCCTTAATTGAGGTCGGCGGTGAATTCCCGGTCCGGCCGTTCGCCCAGAAGGGTGAGGGTCCGCTCCAGCAGCGACATGCCCAGGCTGCCGGACTTCTCCAACTGGGCCTGGATGCCCACCGCGCGGCCGCGGCATTCCATGACCGAAAAGGGCCGGCCGTGCACGGCGATGCTGAGGGTCTCGCTGGTAGGCTCCAGGGCGTGGGAGTGGGCGAAGAACAGCCAGCCGCCCCGGATCTCCGGGAACAGGGGATGCTCCCGCAACTGGCGCACCGGCGACCAGCCCCAGTGCGGATCCTTGACCCCCGGCCCCAGGCGCCGGACGATCCCGGGAATGAGGCCCAGCCCGGTGCCCCGGGGCGACTCCTCGCTGCCCTCGGCCAGCAGGTGCAGTCCCAGGTTGAGGCCCAGCACCGGCCTGCCGTCGGCCACCATCTGCGGCAGTTCGCGCCACCAGCCGGAGTTCTTAAGCTGGGCGCCGGCCGGGTCCAGCGGGCCGGAACCGTGCAGGATCACCGGACCGCCCGGCGCGACCTGGTCCGGCCGCGCGGCCCGGCAGGAGCCGAAGCCCATGCGCCGCAGGGCCCCTTCCAGGGCATGGAGGCTTTCGCCGGGGATGGGAATCAGGGTGATCATGGCAGGTCCCCGCGCTTCAACAGCTCCACCAGCCCCGCAGCCTGCAGGTCCTCCTCCCGGGCGAAGCCGGCCCGCCCGGGGCCCACCGCCGCGAAGCACCAGTCCAGTTCCGGGCGCAGGTCGCGCGCCCCGCGCAGGGCGGCGGCGTCATCCCGGGAATCGCCCACGAACACGATGCGCTGGGAGCGGAAGGCGTCGGCCAGCTGGATCAGCCCCTCCGGCCGCGGCTTGCGCAGGTGCGGGGCGCGGTCGCTCACCGCGGGCAGCTCGAACCCGAGCAGCTCGAAGCCGGAAGCCAACTCGGCCGGGGGCCGCCCGGTGCAGATGGCCAGGTCGCCGCGCACCGCCGCCAGTTGCTCCCAGGCAACCATGGGCCGGGCCAGCCGCGCGGTGTGCCGGAACTGCTCGCGCACCGCCACCTGGCAGCGGGGCTCCCACTCCCGGATGGCGGGCTCCAGCCGGGACCAGTCGCCGGCCGGGCCGCCCTGCTCGGCCAGGGCCAGGGCCGCGGCGGTCAGCCGAAAATCGTTGTTGAACCCGCCGGACCGCTTGATCCGCAGGTAGTCCTCGTCGCTCCAGGGCAGGTCCGGCGCCAGCTGGCCCAGGGCCCCGGCCACCGCGTCCATGAAGGCCCGGCCCGGATCGATGAGCACGCCATCCACATCCAGCACCAGCAGCCGGCCCCCGGTGCCGGCCAGGGACGGCACCGGTCCGGGTCCCGGGCGCCAGCCCGCCGCTCCGGCCAGGGTGCCCAGAAGCCCGGGGTCGCCCAGCGCGTAGGCGGTGGCGCCGGTTTCGCGCAGCAGGAGCACCCGGCCGGGACGGTCCACCGCCAGGCGCCGGGTGCGGGCCCGGCGCGGGTCGTTGTCCCGCATCAGCACCACCAGCGGGCCGGGGTCGATGGAGGCCAGGTCCAGGAAGGTCGTCACCGCGTCGTCCGGTTCGCCGGGCCCGCCCAGGTCCAGCCAGACCTGGTCCCCGGGTGCCGGACGCAGGCAGGCCAGGTCCGCGGGCAGCACCAGCGCCTGGCCGCCCCGGTCCTCGATGCGGTGCCCCCAGTTGGGCAACAGCGCGGGGCTCAGCCAGACCCGCCGGCAATCCCAGGCCGCCAGCACCGCCTCCAGCAGTTTGCGCAGCGACGGCGCCCCGAGGGCCCCCCCCTGGGGAGCCCCGAGGCATGCGGCCAGATCGCGCCCCTCCAGCGCGGGCAGGCTATGGGGAGCATCATCCGTTGGCAATTTCACCACTCCAGGATAACCGGCGTGGCACCTTCCGGATATGCGCTGAATCAGGCGGGGACCGCCTCGGCGAGACCGTGGCCGAACACGTGCCGGCCCGGAAGGGCGGCTTCCGCTTCATCCATGGTCCAGGCGCCGGGATTGGCCAGGATCGCCCGGGCCAGGTCCACGTGCAGGGCGTGGCCGGCGCAATGGGCCTCCACGAAGCCCAGCAGGGGGGCGCCCAGCAGCTTGAGGTCGCCCAGCAGGTCCAGGATCTTGTGCCGCACCGCCTCGTCCTCGAAGCGCAGGGAATCGTTGAGCGGACCCTGCGGGCCGAACACCACCGCGTTGTCCAGGCTGCCGCCCTTGGCCAGCCCGTGGGAGTGCATCCATTCGATGTCCTCCTCCCGGCAGAAGGTGCGGGCCCGGCCCAGTTCCTTCACGTACTTCTCAGGGGTCAGGGTCAGTTCCCGGCTTTGCCGGCCGATGGCCGGGTTGTCGAAATCGATGGTGTAGGCCACCCGGAGGCCGGGATAGGGGGAGATCCGCATCCATTTGTCGCCGTTACGCACTTCCACCGGGCGCAGGATGCGCAGGGCCTTGGCATAGGCCGCCATGGGCCGGATGCCGGCCTCCTGGATGGCCCGCACCCAGGGCCCGGCACTGCCGTCCAGGATGGGCAGTTCGGCGCCGGTGAGCTCCACGGTGAGATGGTCGATTTCCAGCCCCATGAGGGCGGAAAGCAGATGCTCCACGGTCTGCAGCCGGATGCCGTCCCGAATCAGGGTGGTGGCCAAGCTGCAGTCGCCCACGAACTCGGCCCGGGCCGGAATCTCCACCCCGGAGGGCAGGTGCCGGAACACGATGCCCGTCGCCTGATCAGCCGGACGGAGCACCACGGTGCAGGGCAGATTGCCGTGCAGGCCGTGGCCGCTAAGGGTGACGGGGCGAGCTAAGGTCTGGGCGTGACGGGTACGGGGCATGGAGATCCTCGCTGATCTCCGAGCAAGATCCGTGCCTATGATCTATTCTTTCAGGTCAATGAGCTTATCAAAAAAAGACCGGCGTCGACTGTAGGCTAATCCACCACACCTTGTGGTCCGGCCGGGCAGTGCCTGGCCCAGTCTTCGGGGGTGGTGAGCTTGAGGTTGCTGGCCGGGGCGGGGATCAGTTTCACCCGCCGGCCCATGGCCTCCAGCAGGGACACGTCGTCGGTGCCCTGGAAGCCGGTGGCCTCGGCCCAGGTGAAGGCCTCGCGCCAGAGGCCGAGCCGGGCCACCTGGGGGGTCTGGGCCCGGAAGATGTGCTCCCGGGGCTCGGTGCCCAGGATCCGGCCGGCGGCGTCCACCCGCTTGAGGGTGTCGGTGGAGGCTTCGCCCAGCACCGCTCCGTCCCACTCGGCCAGGGCGGCCAGGGCCAGGCGCACCGGGCCCGCGGGGGGGAAGGGCCGCACCGCGTCGTGGATCAGCACGAAAGCCCCCGGCCGGTCCGGCAGGGCGGCCAGGGCCAGGGCCACCGAGCGCTGCCGGGTGTCCCCGCCCGCCACCACCTGGCAGGGAATGCCGAAACGCCAGGCGTTCACCTGTCCCAGACGGTCCTCGGGCACGGCCAGCACGATGCCGGCCAGGCGCGGCAGCTCCGGCGCCAGGAAGGCCCGCACCGTGGCCTCCAGCAGGGGCCGGCCACCCCAATCCCGGAACTGCTTGGGCACTCCGCCGCCCATGCGCAGCCCGCGGCCGCCGGCGGCGATGACCAGGTAGCCGTCCTCAGTATTGGCGAATGATGAAGGAGTCAAGGCCGCGATCCTTGCAGAACTTGGCAAGTTTTTCGGTGGCCTGCTGGGCCATCTCCAGGCGCGGGTAGGTGCCCACCCGGATCCGCTTGATGGTGATCCCGCCCGATCCCTGGACCACCTGGTAGGTCACCGGCCCATAGGCGGCCTGCAGCTCCCGGGAGATCCGCTCGATGTTGGCGGGATTGGCCAGGGCCGCCACCTGGATGGTGTAGGGGTTGCCCTGCAGCACCCCCGGATCCACCGGCGCCGGCTTGCCCTTGGCATCCACCGTGCGCAGCCGGACGTTGGCCACGCCGTGGTGCAGGATGCCCAGATCCTTGGCCCCCCGCTGGGACATGTCCAGGATGCGGCCGCGGATGAAGGGCCCGCGGTCGTTCACCCGAAGCACCGTGCGCTTGCCGGTGGACAGGTTCTCCACCTCCACCATGGTGCCGAACGGCAGGGTCCGATGGGCGCAGGTGAGGGCCGAGGGATCGTAGATCTCGCCGTTGGCGGTGACCCCGCCGGCAAAGCCGTCGTCGTCCCCCCCGTACCAGCTGGCCTGGCCGTGCTCGGTGTAGACCTTGGCGGTCTCCTCGGGCGGATCGTCCGGACGGCCTTCGGGCGGGACGCCCGGCGCGGTCGTCGAGGTGATCGAGGAACGGGGGCTGGTGCAGTGCAAGGCGAACAGCAGCACGACGAACAGCGAAGAGTAGCGGGCGAAGGCCCGGACCTTCGGCAGAAAACAACGTTGAATTTCAAAAGGCGTGATGGCTGCTGGGAGACCTATGACCTGGATGTCCTCGACCCAAACGTTGAACATCCGGCTCCAATTCTGGGTTGACAGCATATTGAAATCCATGGTTCTCCGAGAAAGATCTGGGGCATCCGTTAGCCCCGGCCCTCCAGTATAACTGTTTTTGGCTGTCTGTAAATTGAAGTTGAGGCCTGCAAGCTCTTTCAGCCGACCCCGGATAGGAAAAAATGAGTTATATTACATCACATACTGCAATAAGAAGTGTTTTATTGCACTTTGGGCAACTCGGCAAATCGGAACTTCTTGGGCCGGTTCCGGTCGGCCAGGAAGGAGGCGGGCAGGCGCTTCAATTGTTTGTCCGCCGCCGCCTGGGTCGGGAACCGGCCGTAGAGCACCTGGTAGCACACCCGTCCGTCGCGCATGGCGATGGGCAGGAGGAAGATGTCGGGCTCATGCCCGTGGAAGATGCCCACCAGCCGCTGGATGGTTTCGCCCTGGCAGGCGATCTCCAGGCGCAGGGTCCAGTGGCTGGGCGGGACTTCCTTGACCAGCCGCTTGCCCTGGCGCACGGCCAGTTCCAGGTCACCCTGGTCCAGGGCCTTGATCCGGGCGGAAATGGAGGTGCTCACCTCCGCGGCCCTGGCGGGGGGCTCCGGCCTTACCGGCGGCGCGGGCTCCGGCCTGGCTTGCGCCACGGGTTCCGGCTTGGCCGGGGCGGCGGGTGCCGGCGGCGCGGGTTGCGGGGCCGGAGGCGGCACCGCGATCCCGGTGTGCACCACCGGCGCGGGCGGGGTGGCCGGCGGAGGGGGCGGGACGGGAGCGGGCGCCTTGGCCCCGGCGCGGGCCGGAAGCCAGGCCTGGACCTGGGCCCGATGCAGCCCGAGGTACCCGGCGGCGCCCAGGCACACCAGCACCAGGATCGCCAGCAGGGTCCTGCGCAGGATCTTGCCCGGGGCGGCGGGCGGCGGGAGCGGCGGGAGCGGGGCCTCCGCGGAGATGGTGAGGCCCGGCCCCTGGTTGTCCAGGGGAATCAACGCCAGCGGAGCCTCGTCCGGCTCTTCGGCCAGGCCGTGGATCGGCATGGCCGGGGTGGGCGGGTAGCCCTGGCCGGCTTCCAGGCCCAGTTCCCCAGGGTTTTCGGGCTCAGTGGGCAGGCCGGGCTCGTCCAGGGCCTCGGGCAGGTACAGCTGCGGGGCGGGAGGCTCGGGCTCGGGAACCGGAAGAGGGAGCGGAAGGGGGACCGGGGGCTCCTCGTCCAGGGCCCGGGACAGGTGCTCCAGGTTGGTGGTGGGCAGGGCCGCTTCCTGGATGGTGGAGAACAGGGACGGCACGGTTTCCGGAAAGCGTTCCGCCAGCGGGGGCGACAGCGGTTCCGGTTCCGGCGCCAGGGCCAGGTCCAGGGCATGGCGGTCCAGGGGCGGCATCTCATGCAGCCGGGCCCAGCCCATTTCCCGCAGGAACAGGGCGAAGGCGCCCAGGCGCAGGGGTTCGGCCAGGGACTCCCGGCTCAGCTCCAGCAGGGTGTGGGTGCCGTCCAGGAGCGGCGGCAGTTTTGCCAGGTCCACGGGCAGGGACAGGTCCATGAGGTTGCGGCCCTGCAGCACCACCACCTGGTTCAGCGGCCCCAGCAGCTCCAGCAGCCCCTCCCGGTCCTGCAGCGCGAGGGTGCCGGCCAGGAACAGCTGCGGGGTGTTCATGGGCAGGCGCACCACGTTGGCGTCCAGCTCCTGGGTCTTGAACGACGGCTCCAGGTCGGCGCAGGCCAGGGCGCCGCGGACGATGCGCTCCACCTGGGACTTGGCCATGTCCAGCAGGTCGCGCTGGGTGATGAAGCCCATCTCGATGAGGTTCTTGCCGATGCTGAGGCCGGGCTTCAGGTTGGCCAGGGCGTAGTCCATCTGCGCCTGGGTGACCTTGCCCTTCTCCACCAGGATGTAGGTGAGCCGGTCCTGGGTGTGGGTGCTCTGGGCGAACACCGTGTCGCCGTAGTCGATGAAGATGGTTCGCCCGGGATCCTTCCCCAGTGTCCAGATCCCCGTAGCCTTCTCGCGATAGCGCCGGAACAGATCCTGGAGGGCAAGCAAGCTCATGGCACCACCCACCTCTGAAGCTTCAGTTTACCCGCGCGCACCAGCATGGCCGTGCCGGGTTTCAGCTCCAGCGCCAGCCTGGGATCGGCCACCTTTTCCCCGTCCAGGCTCACCGCCCCCTGCTGGATGAGCCGTTCGGCCTCCTTCCGCGAGCCGGCCATGCCGCGCTCCACCAGCAGCTTCGCCAGGGGTTCCGGGCCGCCGGTGGCGGCCACCTGGACCTCGGGCACATCCTCCACCGAGCGCTCGGAGAACCGCTTCACCCAGCGCTCCTCGGCCGCCTTGCCCTCCTGCTGGCCGTGGAACTGGCCGACGATCTCCCGGGCCAGGGCCTTCTTGGCGTCCATGGGATGGCCCTGCTGCATGACCGCGATCTCCCGGGGCAGCTTGTCGGTGAGCAGCAGCCACCAGTCCCACATGAGCTGGTCGGAGATGCTCATGGCCTTGCCGAACTGGTCGTCGGCGGATTCCATGAAGCCGATGTAGTTGCCCAGGGACTTGGACATCTTCTCCACGCCGTCCAGGCCCAGCAGCAGCGGCACGGTCAGCACCACCTGGGGGCCCTGGCCCATGGCCTCCTGCAGGTCCCGGCCGCGCATGAGGTTGAACAGCTGGTCGTTGCCGCCCAGTTCGGCGTCGGCCTTGAGGGCCACCGAATCGTAGGCCTGCACCAGCGGGTAGAGCAGCTCGTGCAGGGCGATGGGCTCGCCGGCCCCCAGGCGCTTGCTGAAGTCGTTGCGCTCCAGCATCTGGGCCAGGGTGAACTTGCTCGCCAGGCGGATCCAGTCCTCGCCCTTCAGGCCGCCCATCCACTCGCTGTTGAAGCGGATCACGGTCTTTTCCGGGTCGAGGATCTTGAACACCTGGGTCTTGTAGGTTTCGGCATTGGCCAGGATCTCCTCCCGGCTCAGGGCGGGCCGGGTGACCTTCTTGCCGGTGGGATCGCCGATGAGCCCGGTGAAATCGCCGATGAGGAAGGTGACCGTGTGGCCCAGCTCCTGGAACTGGGCCATCTTGCGGATCAGCACCGCATGGCCCAGATGCAGGTCGGGGGCGGTGGGATCGAAGCCGGTCTTGATGTTCAGCGGCCGGCCTTCCTTCAGGCGGGAAAGCAGGAGTTCCTTGGTGTGGCAGGTGACCGTGCCCTTCAACAGGAGATCGAGGGCATCCAGCGGAGAAGCGTTTATCATAGAAGCATCTTGGCGTATTCGCCGCTGGACATCCAGCATTCAGCTTATATTTCCTACAACAAGTTGCTGGCCAGCTCCGCCATCTTGCTGCGTTCGCCCTTGACCAGGGTCACGTGCCCGGCGATGTCCAGGTGCTTGAAGTGCTCGGCCAGGTAGCTGAGGCCGTTGGTGGAGGCGTCCACGTAGGGGTTGTCGATCTGGAACGGGTCGCCGGTGAGGACGATCTTGGTGCCGTCGCCGGCCCGGGTGAGGATGGTCTTCACCTCGTGCGGGGTGAGGTTCTGGGCCTCGTCCACGATGATGTACTGGTTGGGGATGCTGCGGCCGCGGATGTAGGTGAGCGGCTCGACGCTCATGTAG
>JARLGP010000084.1 GCA_031292735.1 Holophaga sp. | reverse complement strand
CTCTCGCCGAGGACGCGGAGGTAGCCGAGGTCCGCCGAGGAAAGAAAGAAAAGCCTGCGCCATATCACAAACAGAAGCAGTCTGTATTGAAATAGCGATTGGGCAGTATTATATTGGATTTGTCACTGTACCGACAGTATTGGGATGGACGGGGATGAGAAGGATAAAAGCAGGCCCTGCCTCGCCATACCCGGCTCGCCAAATTCGAGTGGTCAAACTCAACGGCAGAATCCGGGCTAAGGGATCATCACGACTCCGAATCCAAGGTCAACCGGATGCAACTGGTGGCTGATCAGGGCCGGCACCACCACCTGGGCTTCGGCGGCGTAGGCCGGATTGTCAAGATTCCTCGCCGTCACCCGGCCCAGCACCTGCTCCAGCACCCCGAACACCTCGCTGGGCAGCACCTCAAGCACGGCCTCCGCATGGGCGGCCGGATCATCGAGACTGGTGGCGCGCACCCGGACCCGGGTCCATGGCTCCGCCCCTTCGGCCGCATAGCGCACCCTGCCCATGCCGGCGTGCGCCAGGGGACCCCGGCCGGGCGCCACGATGCTCCAGGCCAGGCCCGAGTCATGCCGGTGGCCGCGGACCCGCGCCTAGAGCAGGACGCTGCAGCCCTGCCGGACGAACGGGATGCCCGGCACCAGCGTCACCAGGACCTTGGCCTGGGCCGCCGCGCCGAGCAATCCCAGCCCCAGACCCAACACCATGCCTCTGAGCTCCATCCGCATTTCCCGTGAAGGCGCCCGCAGGCTTTGATACGGTGCCGCCGGCGCCCGTCAGGTTCCCTGCGGCCGCTCCGCTACTCGCCGCGCAGCACATCCATGGGCTTGGCCCGAAGCGCCCGCAGGCTTCCGCCCAGGCCCACGGCCGCGGTGAGGGCCGCGGCCAGCAGGATGAGCAGCGCTGCGCCCCAGGGATCAGGGTGGGCTTCCAGTTGCAGCACCCGGGTGCTGTAGGCCCGGGCAAGGAACCAGGCCAGCACCCCTGCGCCCAGGGCCGCGCTGCCGCCCAGCAGCAGGAACTCCCAGGCCAGGCTGGCCAGCAGGGTGCGGTAGCTGGCCCCCAGGGTGCGCAGCAGGGCCAGATCCCGCTGCCGGCCCAGGCGCGCGGCCAGCAGGCTGGCGGCGAGCACCAGCAGGGCCGAACTGAGCATGAGCGCCGCCAGGGCCCGGGTCACCAGGGCCACCAGATCCAGCACCCGGCCGATGCGCTCGGCCAGGTCGCCCACATCCACCGCGCTCACGTTGGGAAAGGCCTGGGCCACCTGGTTCTGCAGCGCCCGGCGCGGCGCGGGATCCAGCTCCACCGCGGCGATCCACACCGCCGGCAGGTCGCGCAGCAGGCCCGGGTGGGCCACGATGAAGAAGTTCGGCTGGAAGCTCAGCCAGCGCACCCGGCGCAGGCTGGTGACGGTGGCGGTCAAGGGGGTGCCCTGGACATCGAAGGTCAGCTCATCCCCCAGCCGGGCGCCGATCTCCGCGGCGAACTTCTCCTCCAGGCTCACCTGGGGCAGGCTTTCGGCGCCCGTCGGCTCCGGCCAGAACCGCCCGGCCACGACGGTTTCGGATTCGGACAGGCGGCCGCGCCAGGTGAGGTTCTGCTCCCGGGTGCGCAGGCTCTGATCGCGTCCCTGGGCCTCCCCATCCGCGGGCGCTTCCACCACCGGCCGGCCGGCGATGGCGGTCAGCCGGGCCCGCACCATGGGCGAGGTCATCGGCTCGGGCGCGCCGCTGCGGGCCAGCAGCGCGCCCAGGGGCTGGATCTGATCGGGCTGCACATCGATGAAGAACAGATTGGGACGCCGGCCGGCGCCCTGCTGGGCGGCCAGGGGCAGCACCAGGTCCTGCTTGACGAACTGGGTGGCCAGCACCAGGAACACCGACAGCCCGATCACCGACATGAGCAGGGCGCCCAGGGCCGGCCGGGCGCCCAACTGGCCGAGAGCCAGCTTGAGCGGCAGCGGCAGCGACCCGGCGCTGCGCCGGTAGCCCCACAGCAGCAGCCGCGACACCCCGAACAGGGTCAGGAACAGCAGCGCCATGGCGCCGGCGGTGGCGGCGCCCACCTGGAGGCTGGGGGCGTTGCGCAGCACCAGGGCGATGGCCATGACCGCGGCGCCGGCGCCGCAGATCCAGGGCAGCGCCGTGCTCCGGTCCGGCGCGTCCCGCAGCAGGGCCATGGGGGTGACGTCCCGCAGGCGCAACAGGGAGGGCAGGATGACGCAGGCCAGCATCAGCACCGCCGCGGCGGTCTCCAGCAGCGGCGGCAGCGGGGTGGGCCCCTGGCGCAAGGCCTGGGGGATCAGGTCCCCCAGCAAGGCGGGCAGCGCTCGGGCCGCCCCGGCGCCGAAGGCCAGGCCCATGCTCAGCGCCGCCGCCACCACCCCGGCGGCGATCAGGGCGGAGATGGCGGCCGGGGCCGCCGGATCCGCGCCCAGGCAGCGCAGGATGGCCGCCTCCCGTTCCCGGCCGCGCAGGTAGGAGGCCAGGATGGCCCAGGCGCCCAGGCTGGACAGCAGCAGGGTGAACAGGCCCAACTGGCTGATGAACCGGTTGGTGTTGCGCAGCGGCTGGGCCAGGGCGGTGGCCGCCTGTTCGTGGGTGCGCAGGCGCAGCCGCTCCTCCGGGCGCAGCCCTTGGCCGATCCTCCCGGCCACCGCTTCCAGGCTGGCTCCGGGCCGCAGGGTCATGAGCAGATGGCCGTTGAACCGGGACCGGGACGTCACCAACCCCAGCGCCCGGGCGGCGGGCAGCCCCAGGTAGATCCTCGGCCCCAGGGCGAAGGCGCTGGCCTGGCGGCTGTCGTCCACCCCGACGATGGCCTGCACCGGCACCACCGCTGAGCCCAGGCGCAGCCCCTTGCGCTGGCGCAGCAGCTCCGGCTCGGCCAGATCCCGGCTGCCCGGGCTCAGCCCCCAGGCCTGGGCCAGGGAGGCGTCCACCAGCAGCCCCCAGGGGGCCCCGGCCGGCCGGGGCGGCAGCGTTTCCAGGCGACCGGCCAAGGGATAGTCCCCATCCAGGGCCCGCACTTCCACCAGCCGGGAAACCACGCCGTCGCCCTGGCCGGTGGAGGCCATGCTGGGGAAATCGTAGACCAGGGTCCGGGCCTGGATCTCCGGCATCGCCTCCAGCCGGGCCAGGGCCCCGGGCGGCATCAAGCCCCGGGAAGACAGGTCCAGGTCCGCCCCCAGCAGGGCCCGGGATTCGCCGTGGATGCCGGCCAGCACCCGCTGGGAGAAGCCGTAGGTGGTGAAGAAGGCTGCGAAGCCCACGCCGATGCACAGGGCGATGAGCAGCAGCCGCCAGGCCTGGTGCCGCAGCTCCCGGCCGGCCATGCGCAGGATGAAGCTCAAGGGTTCACCGCCGCCTCGTCCGCCGCCAGCCGGCCCCGCTCCAGGCGCAGGCAGGTCTCCATGCGCGGCGCCAGATGCGGATCGTGGGTCACCAGCACCAGGGTGGTGCTCAGCTCCCGGTGCAGCTCCATGATCAGTTCGAACACCCGTTCGGCGTTGCGCGGATCCAGGGAGCCGGTGGGCTCGTCGCACAGCAGGAGCCCGGGCCGGGTGACGATGGCCCGGGCGATGGCCACCCGCTGGCATTCGCCGCCGCTGAGCTGCCCGGGCAGATGCTTGAAGCGGGCATCCAGGCCAACCCGCTCCAGAGCCTCCCGGGCCCGGGCCATGGGCGCCGGGATCCCGGCGATCTCCGCCCCGATCACCACGTTCTGCAGGGCGGAAAAGTGCGGCAGCAGGTGGAAGGCCTGGAAGATGAAGCCCATGGTCCGGGCCCGGAAGGCCGACAGTTCCCGCTCGGACAGCCGTTCCAGGCGTCGCCCGGCCACGGTCACGGTGCCGGCGCTGGGCCGCTCCAGGCCCGCCAGGATCGCCAGCAGGGTGCTCTTGCCGCTGCCGCTGGGGCCCTGGATGGCCAGGGAGCCCCCGGGCCGCAGCCCGAAGGACAGATCCTCCAGCACGGTGAGGGCCTCGCCCCCGGGTGATGGGAAGGTCTTGCGCAGGCCGGCCACATGGATCATGGCCCAATGCTAACCGCAGCCGCCGGAGCCCGGTAGACTTGGGCATGATGTTGCAGCCCTTGGCCCTGTCAGCCCTGCTCTCGGTGACCGCCCAGGTCCCGGCGGCGGCCCAGGCCCAGCGCACGGTGGTGTTCCTGGGCGACAGCCTCACCGCCGGCTACGG
>JARLGP010000083.1 GCA_031292735.1 Holophaga sp. | reverse complement strand
TGAAGGTATAGACCTGTTCCGGCTTGGGGAAGGACGTCGCGCTGTTGTCCAGGTAGATGATGGGGGTTACGGGAGTCTCGTCCAGCTTCAGGTAGGGCGAACAGGTTTCAGTGATGGGCATGGAGCACCTCGGTAGGGTTACGGGTTGGGAATCAGGGCCTCCGCCACCATCTCGGCGACGGTCTTCACCTGGACGTTGAGCTTGTATTCCTTGTTCAGTTCCGAAAGCTGGTCGATGCAGTTATGGCAGGGCGCCACCACCACCTTGGCTCCGGAGTTCCGGATCTGCTCGGCCTTCACTCCGCCGGCCTTGACCCGCCGGCTCTTGTAGCGGGCCATGGCCAGCTGGCCGCCCCCGCCGCCGCAGCAGAAATTGTGTTCCCGGTTGGGGGTCATCTCGACGAAGGTGGTCACCGCCTGGCGCAGCACCCGGCGCTGGGCTTCGCAGATGCCGCCGTGGCGCACCAGGTTGCAGGGGTCGTGCAGGGTCACCGGCACCGGGTTCTTGGCCGGGTCCAGCTTGATCCGGCCGTCGCGCACGTATTCGTCCATCAGTTCCAGGATGCTTTTCACCTCGAACGGATAGCCCTTCTGGAGCCACTCGGGGCCTTCCCACCGGGCCGCCCCGTAGCCGTGGCCGCATTCGCCGATCACCAGGGTCTTGCAGCCCAGCCGGGCCATGGCGTCCACCAGGTTGCTGGTGAGGCAGCCGGCCTGCTGGTCGTTGCAGTTGAACAGGCCGTAGTTGGTCAGGTCCCAGCCGGTGTCCGAGGCCATGGTCCAGTCCTCCTTGGCGGCCCAGAACACCTTGGCGCTGGCCTGGAGGGAAAGCGGGAAGAACTTGGGCTCGCGGGGATTGACGGTGAACAGGATCTTGGCGCCCTGCTTGTCCAGGGGCAGCCTGGCCTCCGGATCGCCGGTCTCCGTCTGCAGTTCCTCCTCGATCCACTGCACGGTCTCCACCCAGTCCTCCCGGGTCATGCCCATGTTGTTGCCGTGGGCCAGGGCGGTGTCCACCGTGGCCTGGAGGTCGGCGGGCACCAGGCCCATGGCGCCCAGCGCCGCGCGGGCCGCCCGGAAGATCTTGGGCATGGGGATGCCGATGGTGCAGTTCACCGAGCACCGCCCGCACAGCGAGCAGCGGCCGAACACCGCGTCCACCCACGCCCGGGCCATGTCGCGGTCCATGGGCTTGGCCCCCACCCAGCCCTTGGCCAAGCGGCCCACGGTGGTGAAGTTCCGCCGGAACACGGAAGCGATCAGCTCCAGCTTGTGCGCCGGGATGTTCTCAAGGGTCGGGTCGGTGCGGTGGTAGTGGCAGGAGCTGGCGCAAAGTCCGCAGTGCACGCAGCTGTTCAGGAAGGAGACCTCGGCCGCCTTCAGCTTGCCGTGGAACACCTCCAGGCCGCGCTGGAAATCGGCTTCGGTAAGGCTCGCCAGGCGTGTTTCGAGCTCGTCCAGTTCAGGCATGATCGCTCCCGCCGGGGGGGAAGGTGCCGCGCCGGCCGAAGAACGCGCCGAGCTGGTACCGGGTGGTGAAGAAGAAGAGACAGTGCCGGATCTTGCCCAACGGCGCGTAAACCAGCAGGAGGATGGCCTCGCCCTTCCAGAGCCCGCCCAGCGCCGGGTTGAAGGTAGCGAGCAGGGCCAGCAGCGCGAACAGCGAGCAGAGGAGGTTGGCGGCGAAGTCGTCGGGGCAGGACAGCCCGCGCAGTTCCGGGTTCAGGAACCGCTTCAGCAGGAGGCCGAAGCCGCCCAGCGCGCCGGCCAGGGTGAGCACCCGGGCCAGCACGAGCAGGAAGCCCGGCAGGCCCATCCCCAGGATGGCCGCCAGCAGCAGGCCGAAGCCGGCGAACACCCCGGCGTGGAAGGCCATGCCCGCCCCGTAGGAGGTCAGGTTCAGCATCACGCTTTCCTTGGCCCAGGGCGCCATGGCTCCGGTGAAGGCGTAGCGGATGCCCGCGGCCGGATCACCGGCCGGCTTGGAATACAAGGTGCGCTTGCCGTAGGAGGCCATCCTCCGGTGCAGGGACACCAGGGCCAGGATGGTCCAGGCCGCCGCGAGCAGAATTCCCACGTGCAACAGGTTCATGGCGTGCTACACGCAGCCGTCGGGCTTGGGCAGGCCGGCCAGCTTGCAGGCGCCCTTGGCCGGGCCGCTGGGGAACAGCTCGTAGATGCGCTTCAGGGGCACCCCGGTGGTCTTGCAGATGGAACGCACCATGGGCGCGTTCTGGGATTCCTGATAGTGGTTGCGGATGAACCGGATCACCGCCCAGTGGTCGTCGGTGAGCACATCCAGGCCTTCTTCGGCCTTGGCCAGCTCCACCGCGAGGCCTTCACTCCACTGGCTGGGATCGACCAGGAATCCTTCCTCGTTCAATTCCACGTTCTGACCGTTGAACATCAAGGGGGACATGGCACCTCCAAAAAAAAGATTGATGACGGAATCGCTGTCAACCGTTGTACTATTTTGTTCGTATGATCCTAAAGATTGTGTGCATGACAATGTGGCAAACTGCTCGCTCGAAATCCTGTCGGCCGAACGACTTGCCCATTGCCGAGGCCATGGCCTGGCGGGCCTAGGCTCTCATCCGCAGACGTGCCCCATGGGTCACCTGGAAGGCCATCCAGCTGGTCCCGGCAGAAGCCATGGAGGCCGCCAGGTAGACCAGCACCATGGGAGCCTTGCCCAGGCACAACCCGGCCACCAGGAAGAAGGCCAGGAGGGCCAGGGCGCCAAGCACGATCCCGCGCATCATCCCCACCACCGCGGCCGGCCCCCCGTGGCGCTGGGTGAAGCCTGCCATGACCAGGCCGTACACCGGAAAGGGTGAGATCAAGCCGCTCAGCTGCGGCCCCAGGGACCGGGCCAGGGCGGTCAGGGCGATCACGAAGGCCGTGGCGACGATCATCCGCGCCGGCAGGTCCCACCGGGAAGGGGTGGGCAGGGTGGGGGCGGCCGCCGGGGCCGGCAGCAGCCAGTTCACCCCGAGGATGGCGGCGAGCAACAGGACCGAGGCGGAGGCCAGGTTCCATCGGAAGTGGTTGAGCACGGCAGTGAAGCCCACGAAGGCCAGGAACGCGACCGGGGGGCACAGGGCCCAGTGGCATTTCCGGGCCGCGAGCCCGTAGGTCAGGCAGAAGACGCAGCTGGAAACCATGCCGGCCAGGATGCCCACCGCCGCCCGGGCGGCGAACAACTGGCCGTACTGCAGCGCCAGGAACACCGAGATGGGCCCCGAGGTGAGCGGCAGGCCCATGAGCAGGCCGCTGACGCTCGGCCCCCATCGCCGGCCGGCGAGGGTCACCAGGCCGATGAAGATGGGGGTCATGATGAGTTTGAACAGGAAAACAGCCACATCTTTCTCCAGCTGCTAGCGCAGGCCCAGCTGCTTCAGCGCGGTGGCCAGGTACTCCACCGTGCGGTCGACGTTGTGCAGCTTGTCCAGGCCGAACAGGCCCAGCCGGAAGGACATGAAGTCGGCCGGCTCGTCGCACTGGAGGGGCACGCCGGAAGCGATCTGCAGGCCGACGCCCACGAACTTCTTGCCGGACTGGATCTCCGGGTCGGTGGTGTAGCACACCACCACGCCCGGGGCCTTGAAGCCATCGGCCGCCACGCTGGGCAGGCCGCACGTGTCCAGCAGGGCACGGACCTTGGAACCCAGTTCCGCCTGCTCCTTCTGCAGCTTGTCGAAACCGTAGGCTTCCATCTCCTGCATCACGGTGCAGATCCGGGCCAGGGAATCGGTGGGCATGGTGGAATGGTAGGCGTGGCCACCCTTCAGGAAGGCGTCCATGATCGAGGACCACTTCTTGAGGTCCACGGAGAAGCTGGTGCTGGTGGTGCCTTCCAGGACGGCCTTGGCCCGCTCGGAGAGCATGACCATGGCGCAGCACGGGGTGCCGCTCCAGCCCTTCTGAGGGGCGGTGACGATCACGTCCACGTCGTTGGCTTCCATGTCGACCCACATGCAGCCGGAAGCCACGCAGTCCACCACGAACAGGCCACCGGCCGCGTGGGTGGCCTTGGCCACCGCCTTCAGGTAGTCGTCGGGCAGGATGATGCCGGCGGCGGTCTCCACGTGGGGAGCGATCACCACATCAGGCTTCTCGGCGGCGATGGCGGCCACCACCTCGGCGATGGGCGTGGGCACCCAGGGGGACTGCTTGCCGGTGCCGGTGCGGCGGGCCTTGAGCACCGTCTGCTTGGCGGGAATCCCGCCCATGTCGAAGATCTGGGTCCAGCGGTAGCTGAAGAAGCCGTCGCGGATCACCAGGGCCTTCTTGCCGGTGCAGAACTGCCGGGCCACGGCCTCCATCCCGTAGGTGCCGCTGCCGGGGACCAGGATCGCGGCCTTGGCGTGGTACACCTTCTTCAGGATGCGGTTGATCTCGTTCATCACTTTCTGGAACTTCTTGGACATGTGGTTCAGCGCGCGGTCGGTGTAGACCACGGAGAATTCCATCAAGCCATCGGG
>JARLGP010000082.1 GCA_031292735.1 Holophaga sp. | reverse complement strand
TGGGCTGGGCGGCGGCGGCCTGCGCCCTGGCCGGCGGAGGCCTGGCGGTGACCTGCCTCAGGGCCCCCCGCCCCTGGCCGGCGGCCGCGGCACAGGGCCATCCGGAGCCGGCCGGGGCCGTCACCCCACGTCCCTGCGCGCGCTCAGGACCCAGCCGGAGGAGGTCGCCAGGAAGGGCTGGCCGGCCTCGTCGGCCCGTGGCGGATCCGGGTGCAGGCCGGCCTCCCGTAGCAGCTCGGCGGCCCGTTCCGGAGCCACCCGGCGATGCATGATCCGGCTGGTGACCGGGTCCCCCGAGGGTGGCCGGAAGACCGTCTCGAAGCAGGCCAGCTCCGGCGAAACCATCGTGCGCCGCCGCTCCAGGGTGCCCCCGGCCCAGCGCGCCACGGGCAGATCGCGGGCCTGCCCAACCGGCAGCGGCCCGTCCTGCACCGCCTGGACCACCAGCCGGCCACCCGGTTCCAGCGCCTCCCGCGCCTGGCGGAAAAAGGCCAGCCACTGCGCCTCCTCCAGCAGGTGCGGCAGGGTCTGGCCCAGGCAGGTGATCAGCCGGAAGCGCACGCCCCCCACCGCCGCCGCCAGGTCCAGGAGGCTCGCCTCGTGCCAGGTCACCGCCAGGCCTTCATCCAGGGCCCGTTGCCGGGCCACCGCCAGGAAGGCCGGATCCAGGTCCAGCCCATGGGCCAGCCGCCCCCGCGCCGCCAGGGCCCGGGGCAGGCTGCCGGTGGCGCAGCCCGAGTCCAGGCAGGCCTCCCCGGGCCCCGCCAGGCCCAGGGCAAGGTCCAGACGGGGCTGGCGCAAGGGGAACAGGTCTTCCCAGCCGGAGGCCAGCAGGGTCCAGGGGGAGGGTGGAGGCGCGCCGGGCATGGGCACCATGTTAGACCACCTGGCGGGAATGGCGCATGTCCCAGGGTTTCAACGGTAGATTTCGCGCCGGTTGCCAATGCGCACCACCAGGATCAGCAGCTCACCATCCTCAATGGAGCAGATGATGCGGTAGTCGCCGACCCGGTATTTCCAGAACTCGCCCAGTTCAGCCCCCTTCAGGGCCTCACCGATGCACCGGGGATCCACCAGGGGGGCGACCCTTTCATGCAGGAACTTCAGAATTCTCTGGACGGCCGTTCGATCGAGACCACGCAAGCCCTTTCGTGCGGCTGGCGAAAGTTCAATCCTCCAGGCCATATTCACGCATCACGTCAGCGAGAGGGGTGGTCTTGACCTGGCCGGTGCGGATCTCTTTCAGGGCATGCTCGGCCAAGTAGAGGTCTTCCAGGTCATCCAGGTGCTCCAGAATGGCTTCCCGAGCATAAAAGGTCTTGGTACGGCCCGTGGCGGCCGCCAGGGCATCCAAACGGCTTTCAATTTCGGCGGGAAGGCGAATGGCGAGCATGAGCTTGCTCCTTGCTATACAAGTATAGCGTCCTGTCCCGGCCTGGCCATGGTCCAGCGGGGCGATATCCCATCCTCTCGAAATCAAAGGGACCGTGCAGCCCGGCCTCAGGGGTGGCCGATGTCCTCCGCCGCGGGAATCAGTTCCAGGTAATCCCTGGGACTGAGGCTGGTCCGCCAGTGCCCCGACAGCATGGCCAGCCCGGTCACGGCCATGAACAGCCCGGCCGCCAGCAGCCCGAACACCCAGCCCGGAACCGCCCTCCCCACCGGCGCGCGCATCTGCAGCGTGTCCTTGACCGGGCAGGCCTGCACGCAGCGATAGCAGGCGGTGCACTCGTCGCTGCCCACCCGCCCGGCCTTGTGCACCTGGATCCGCGACGGACAGGCCTTGGTGCAGCGCCCGCAGTCGATGCAACTGGCCTTGGCCCGGGTGACGCGCAGCGGGCTGGCCAGGCTCAGCAGCCCCAGCAGCGCCCCGTACGGACAGAGGTAGCGGCACCACACGTTCTGCACCAGCAGGGACAGCCCGGCCAGCACCACCAGCACCCCCAGGGCCAGGCCGGAGAGGTGGGCGAAGAACAGGTACATCCGCACGTCCGCCGCCGCGTTGTAGGGGCTGTTCAGGAACGCCTCCAGCATGGGCCCATCCATGCGCCCTACCGCCAGAAGGAAGAATCCCAGGATCAGATACTTCAAGGCCCGGAGCGGGTAGTCCGCCCAGCGCGGCAGGGCCAGGTTGCGGCCGAACAGGCGCCGCCCCAGCCGCCAAAGCGCTTCGCCCAGGGTGCCCACCGGACACATCCAGCTGCAGAAGGCCTTTTTCAGGAACAGCCCGAGGCCGAGCACGGCCACGAAGATGAACAGCCCCGCCGGGTGGAATCCGTGGATGCGGCCGGTGACCAGCCACTGCTTGAGGCTGAGCAGGGCGGCGATGGGCAGGAACCCTTCCGCCCCGGCCGGGTGCGCCGCGTAGCCGGCGGTGCCGCCGGACGCGCCCCAGCGCATGAACAGGATGAACTCCACGCCGATCCAGGCGCAGAGGAGCAGGAAGGCCCCCTGGACGATCTTGCGGACGGTCTGGGAGTCTTCCCGCAGGCGCATGACGATGCTCGGTTTCACGGATGGGCTCCTGGCTGACCTAGCCAGCATGGCTCAAGGGGAGGCGGAGCGCCTTGATCCCGGTCAAGAGTCGGGTCTGGAACTCCCCGTCTGGCGATCAACGGCAGCCGGCTGAAGGGCCGGGCCGCGATCAGCCCAGCACCGCCGTGAAGACTCCGGCATCCTTGGCCGCCCGGGCCAGTTTCACGTCATAGGTCACGAAAACATACTGGTCCACCAACGCGGCGGCGTCCCTGGCGCTGGTGGCGGCCACCAGATGCAGGGCGTCGGCGCCGCGAAGGCCCAGATCGATCGCCGTGGCGCCGGCCTGGGTGACCTGGTCCAGGCGTACCGCGATGTGCGTCGTGCTGGCGAGAAACCATTCCCGGAACCTTGCCAGAAGGGCCAGGGACTGGCGCCGGGTGATCCGCCCCTGGGCGGCCGCCCGGGAAAACACCCCGCAGACTTCCACGAAGGACAGGTCGCTGGTGAGCACCGACACCACCTCGGGATCGTTCACCAGGGCGAGGGCCTCATCGCTGCGGTCTTCCAGGAGAAACAGTTTGGCGATCACACAGGAGTCCAGATAGAGGAGCTTTGTCACCTGCGGTCCTCCAGGATCATCTCGGCGACGCTCGGGCCGGTCCCGGAAAGCTGGAGGGTGGGCCTTGGCAGTCTCGGGCTGGAGTGGGCCACCTGGAATCCAGGGATGGCCGCGAGTTTCAGCAGCACCGCTTCGGCCCCATCCTGGACCGGGCCCACCGGAACCAGGCGCACGGCGGGCACGCCGCGCAGGGAGATGGTGACATCCACCCCCTGAAGCGCGCGGTGAATGGCGCGGGAAGGGTTCACGCTGAATTCCTTGATGGTGAACGTCTGCTGTTCGGCCTTCATGATACGCACCTCCGTACCAAAGTAAGCACTTGGCGGGAATGCGCAAGGCAGCCTTCCCCGGACGGAGCGCTGCGCCGCAGCCTCTACTCGGTCACCGAATCCAGGTCCAGCAGCCCTTCCGGCGGATCCAGGTCGATCCGCCGCGCGGCCAGGTCCACCTGGAACCAGGCCTTGATGTAGGGGATGTCCCGCTGGCCCCGGCGTCCGGGGCGGGTGTCCTTCATGACCACCATATCGTAGCCCATGGGGGTGGGGTCCAGGCGCAGCACCTCGCCCACCTTGGCCCCGGCGATGAACACCTCGCAGCCGGTCCAGTCGTGGCGGTAGGATTCGCCCTCGGCCAGGGGCGCCAGCGGGTCGCTGGTCCACAGGGCCCAGCCCTTGAAGGGCTCGGCGGCGGTGCGGTCGGTCAGGTCCTCGAAGCTCACGCAGGCCCGCTCCTGGTGCCAGCGGAAGTTGCGCAGGCGCACCGAACGCGCCGGGGCGGCCGGCTCGGCCTGGGCCTCCAGGTCCAGGGACGGCGGCGCCAGCACCAGGGTGTCCAGCTCCGTGAGCTTTTCCGGATCGTCCATCAGTTCATGCAGCAGGAACTCGCCCTTGAGCCCCTGGACCTTGGCCAGATGCCCCAGCAGCAGCATCAGGCCTCCTCGGGGGCGCGGGGCGCTTCGTCGCCGTCGTACAGCTCCAGGTTCACCGTGTGCAGCCCGGCCTTCTCGCCCGCCGCCTTCACCAGCAGCCGCAGCGAGGAGATCATCCGTCCGCTCTTGCCGATGATGCGGCCGCGGTCCTTGGGGTCGGCGTAGATCAGCACGTCGGCCTTGCGGCCTTCGCCTTTCACTTCCACCCGCAGGGCCTCGGGATTGTCCAGGATGGGGGTCAGGACGTCGATGAGGAAGGCTTCAAAGTCCATGCTTGCTCCTAGGGCCATGACGAACCAGACCGAGCCTGGGCCCGGCCTGGTGGGAAAACGGTGCGGCTACTGCAGGATCGCGTTCTTCTTGAACAGTTCCAGCACGGTCTTGGAGGGCTGGGCGCCCTTGGCGATCCAGGCCTTGGCCTTGTCGGCGTCGATGCGGACGGTCTCACCGGCGGTGGCAATGGGATTCACGAAACCGAGGATCTCGATGGCGCGGCCGGTGGGGATGCGGTCGTTCTCGGAAACGACGATGTGGTAGAAGGGCCGCTTCTTGGCGCCGTTCCTGGCGAGACGGATGGAAAGCATCGGGGACTCCTTGGTGTTGAAAAAGGGAAGACGGGGTTACAACGAGAAGGGCGGTTTGCCCATGCCCGGCATGCCTTGCATGTTCTGCATGCCTTGCATGCGTTTCATGAAGGAAGGGTTGTTCATCTGGGACATCATCTTCTTCATTTCCAGGAACTGTTTGATCAGCTGGTTCACCTCGTTCACCGGGCGGCCGCTGCCGGCGGCGATCCGGCGCTTGCGCTTGGCGTCCAGGAGGTTGTGGTTCTGTCGTTCCTTGGCGGTCATGGAGTTCAGGATAGCCTCCAAATGCTTCATCCGCTTGTCGGTGACCGCCGTTTCGATCTGCTGCTTCATCTGGCCCATGCCCGGCAGCATCCCGAGGATCTTCTGCATGCTGCCCAGCTTCTGGATCTGCTGCATCTGCGAGCGCATGTCCTCCAGGCTGAACTGGTTCTTGACCATCCGCTTGGCCATGCCTTCGGCCTGCTTCTCGTCGATCTTGTCCTTGGCCTGCTCGATCAGGGTGAGCATGTCGCCCATGCCGAGGATCCGCTGGGCCATGCGGTCCGGATGGAAGCGCTCGAAGTCGTCCAGCTTCTCGCCGTTGCCCACGAACTTGATGGGCATGCCGGTGATGTGCCGGATGCTGAAGGCGGCGCCGCCGCGGGTGTCGCCGTCGGCCTTGGTGAGGATCACCCCGGTGATGGCCAGCTTCTCGTGGAAGGCCCCGGCCGAGCGCACCGCGTCCTGGCCGGTCATGGCGTCGGCCACGAACAGGATCTCGGTGGGCTCGCAGGCCCCCTTGATCCGGTCCAGCTCGTCCATCAGGGTCTCGTCCAGGTGCAGGCGGCCGGCGGTATCCAGCAGCACCACGTCCCAGCCCTTCTGGGCCGCTTCCTGCACCGCCAGGCGGCAGATCTCCACCGGGTCCCGGGACTCGGTGCGGAAGCTGGGCACCCCGGCGTCCTTGGCCACCACGTGCAACTGCTCGATGGCCGCCGGGCGGTTCACGTCCGCGGGCACCAGCAAGGGGAAATGTCCGGTCTTCTTCAGATACTTGCCCAGCTTGCCGCAGGTGGTGGTCTTGCCCGAGCCCTGCAGCCCGACCATCATCACCACCGTGGGCGGCTTGGCCGCCAGCTCCAGGGGCCGTTCGGGGGCCTCCCCGCCCATGATGGCGGTGAGTTCCTGGTAGACCACGTCGATGAACTGCTGGGCCGGATTGAGCCCCTG
The DNA here is from genome assembly GCA_031292735.1 of Holophaga sp. The sequence continues at coordinate 9,600 of JARLGP010000082.1, read as the reverse complement.
CAGCACCTCGGTGCCCAGGGCCTTCTCCTTCACCCGCTGCAGGAAGGTGCGGGCCACCTGCACGTGCACATCCGCTTCCAGCAACGCCATGCGCACTTCCCGGAGCGCATCTTCGATGTTGCGCTCGGTAAGCTTGGACTGGCCCCGCAATGACTTCATCGCGCGGGTGAGTTTGTCGGAAAGGGTCTCGAACATGGGTCCCGTATGCAGGCGGAGCCATCCCAGGATGGGATGAACCCACGATCTTACCGCTAAAAAAGGCAAGTCTCAATGAAAAGGAATGGGCCCGTGGGGGCACAATAGATGACTCGCGGAGTCAACCATGTCCGAACGCCCGCCCAACCGGCTCATCCACGCCACCAGCCCCTACCTGCTCCAGCACGCCCACAACCCGGTGGACTGGCATCCCTGGGGGGCGGAGGCCCTGGCCCTGGCCCGGCGCCTGGACCGGCCGATCTTCCTGAGCATCGGCTACACCGCCTGCCACTGGTGCCACGTCATGGAACGGGAATCCTTCGAGGACGAGGCGGTGGCCGGGCTGCTCAACACCCAGTTCGTGCCCATCAAGGTGGACCGGGAGGAGCGCCCGGACCTGGACGAGCTGTACATGGCTGCCGTGCAGGCCCTGACCGGCCGGGGCGGCTGGCCCATGAGCGTGTGGCTGACCCCGGAGCTGAAGCCCTTCTATGGCGGCACCTACTTCCCGCCCACGCCCCGCTTCGGCCTGCCCGGCTTCGGCCAGCTGCTGGAGGGGGTCGGCCGGGCCTGGCGCGAGCGGCGCGGCCAGCTGGAAGCGGACGCCAGCCAGCTCACCGAGGCCCTGGCCCACCAGGCCCTGGTGCAGCCCGCGGCCGCCCTGCCCGGCCCGGAGCTGTTCGAGGCGGCCCTGGACCAGCTGCGCCGGAGCTTCGACGCCCGCTGGGGCGGCTTCGGCCCGGCGCCCAAGTTCCCCCAGGCCATGGCCGTGGAGCTGATCCTGCGCCGGGGGACCCCGGCCGACCAGGCCATGGCCCGGCGCACCCTGGACGCCATGGCCGACGGCGGCATGTTCGACCACCTGGGCGGCGGCTTCGCCCGCTACAGCGTGGACGAGAAGTGGCTGGTGCCGCACTTCGAGAAGATGCTCTACGACAACGCCCAGCTGGCCACCTGCTACCTGGGCGCCTTCCAGGCCACCGGCGCCCCGGCCTACGCCGGCGTGGCCCGGGCCACCCTGGACTACCTCCTGCGCGACCTGCGCGACCCTTCCGGAGGCTTCCACGCCAGCGAGGACGCCGACAGCGAAGGCCACGAGGGGCGGTTCTACGTGTTCACCCCGGACCAGGTGGAAGCCGCCCTCGGCGCCCGGGACGGCGCCCGGTTCTGCCGGGCCTACGGCATCACCGCCGCCGGCAATTTCGACCAGGGCGCCAGCGTGCTGCACCGGTTCGACGCGCCGCCCGGCACCGACTTCGAAGGCCTGGGAGCCCTGCGGGAACGGCTGCGGGCCGGCCGGGACGCCCGGCCCCGCCCGGCCAAGGACGACAAGGTGCTGGCCGGCTGGAACGGCCTGGCCCTCACCGCCTTCGCCCGCGGCTTCCAGGTGCTGGGCGAGCGCCGCTACCTGGACGCCGCCCTGGCCCTGGCCGCCTTCCTGCTACGGGAGCTGGCGCCGGACGGCGCCCTGCTGCGCAGCTGGCGCCAGGGCCAGGCGCGCATCCCGGGCTTCCTGGAGGACCATGCCGCGGTGGCCTGCGGCCTGGTGGACCTGTACGAGGCCAGCTTCGACCCGACCTGGCTGCGCTGGGCGGGGCAGCTGGCCGAGACCATGCGGGCCCGGTTCGAGGATCCCGCCCAGGGCGGCTTCTTCGGCAGCCCCGGCCAGGACGGGGACCTGCTGTTCCGGCAGAAGCCGCTCTACGACGGCGCCCTCCCTTCCGGCAACACCCTGGCGGCCCGGGCCCTGCTGCGGCTGGCCGGGCACCTGGAGCATCCGGGCTTCCGGGACAGCGCCGAGCGCGCCCTGCGCTGCGCCGGGCCGCTCATGGCGCGGGCGCCGGCCGGCTTCCTGGGCATGCTTTCGGTGCTGGACCTGGCCGGGGCGCCCCAGTCCGCGGTGATCACCGGCGACCCGGAGGATCCCCGCACCCGGGCCCTGGTGGCCGCGGCCCGGGGCGGCTACCGGCCCAACCTGGCGCTGTCCCTGGTGGCGGCCGATCCCACCCTGCCCCTGCACCAGCACCGGGACCTGCCGGGCCCACCCGCGGCGTTCGTCTGCCGGGGCCAGGCCTGCGCCGCCCCGGTGGAGGACCCGGACGCCCTGGAGGGCCTGCTGTCCCGCTGAATGGGATAGTTTAACATTAATTTATATTAATATTTTATTATTTTACGAGCTGTCAATCTTAAATCTTATCTTACCTACAAATAAATTTTATATAACACGTTCACCATTCTGGCTTATTATTCCTTTGCCTGGTCGGTCGTTGTATTTTAAATTCATACAAACACCCCTGTGGATGCCCCTTGCCAGAGTCCCTCCTCCAACCCGCCTGGATCGACGCTCAAGGGCGCAGGGAAGGACGTTATGTCGTCGGCCCACTCCTGGGCCACGGCGCCATGGGCGATGTGTATGAAGCCTGGGACATCGTCCTGGCGCGGCCGGTGGCCCTGAAGATCCTCCAGCACCTGGAGCCCGCGGCCATGATCCGGTTCATGCACGAGGCCCAGCTGCACGCCCGTCTGGACAGTCCCAACATCTGCCGCATCTACGACGTGGACGCCAGCGGCGGAACCCCGCGGATCGCCATGCAGCTGATCCGGGGCCCAACGCTGGAGGATGCCGCCCAGGACCTCCGGCTGGACGAAGTGGTGGCCATCCTGGCCCAGGTGGCGGAAGCCGTGCACGGCGCCCACCAGCTGAACCTCATCCACCGGGACATCAAGCCCTCCAACATCCTCCTGCAGTGGAACGAACACCGCGGCTGGACCCCTTACATCTGCGATTTCGGGCTGGCCATGTCCCTGGACGGCCCCTCGGTCACCCAGCCGCTGGCCCTCACCGGCACCCCGGCCTACATGGCGCCGGAGCAGGTGCGCGGCGACCGCTCCCTGGTGGGCCCGCCCACGGATGTCTACGGCATCGGCAGCACCCTCTACTTCACCCTGGTGGGGCGGCCCCCCTGCGTGAGCACCGCCACCGCCGAGATGCTGAAGGTGAAACGGGAGCGGCGCTTCCCCAGCCCCCGTTCGCTGGAGCCGGACATTCCGCCGGCCCTGGAAGCCATCCTGTTCAAGTGCCTGGAGCCGCTCCCCCAGGACCGCTACGCCACCGCCGCCGAGCTGGCGGAGGAACTGCAGGGCCTGTGGTCCACCCTCACCGGCCAGCCGGCCTCCGGGGCCGGGCCCGGAGCCCGCGCCATGGGCTGGGTCCGGGCCCACAGCCCGTTCCTGGCGGTGCTGACCGTCACCATCTGCCTGTTCGGCAGCTTTCCGGCCCTGGCCGGCTTCCTGAAGCGCCGGCGCACCCGGGATGGCGAAATGACCCAGACCATCGCCCTGGAGGGCAGCAGCCTGGAGCAGAGCATCCGCAACGAACGGCTGCTGCCGGTCCATGACCTGCGCCCCGCCGACGCCCTCACCCGGGCCCGCATGGCGGCCCTGCAGTCCAGGGCCGCCGGGCTGGGGCCGGGAGCCGAGGGCCCGGTGAACTTCGCGCTGGGCCGGGCCCACTTCCTGCTGCAGGACCTGCCCCAGGCCCAGGCCGAACTGGAGAAGGCCTGGTCGGCCGGCTTCCAGACCCCGGACGCGGCGTTCCTGCTGGCCCAGATCCAGGCGTCCACCTACCAGGCCTTGACCCGGCAGGCGGACTTCCTGGGCCTGCCCCCGCCGCCGGCCGCCGCCCAGGCGCTGGCCCAGGCCGGGCACTTCCTGCTGGAAGCCAGGATGCAGACCGGTCATCCGCGGGAATACGTGGAGGCCCTGGACGCCCAGCTGCGGGACGACCAGCCCCGGGCGCTGGAGTTGGCCAAGGCGGCCCTGAAGGCCAACCCCTGGCACCTGGATTCCGCCGTGCTGGCCTCCGGGACCCTGTCGCTGGAGGCCCGGCAGCACCTGGACGCCGGCGACAGCGACGGGGCCGAGGCCCGCTACCGGGAGGCCCTGGACCTGGCCCGCGGCGCCCTGGCCAAGGGCCAGAGCGACCCGCGCCTGCACCACGCCAGCGCCACCGCGGCCCTGGGCCTGGCGGCGGTGGCGCTGGAAAACGGCGACCTCACCCAGCGCCGCCTGGAGGACCTGGAGCAGCAGACCAGCCAGGCGCTGCGGCTCGACCCGGGCAACCAGGACGCCCAGAGCGACTGGCTCCAGGTGCGGGCCCTGAAGGCCATGCGCCTGTGGGGGCTGGGCCAGGATCCGCGCCCGGTGCTGGATCAGGCCCTGCAGTTCTACTGGGCCCAGACCCGCGAGCCGCGCGGCCTGGAACTGCGCATGGACCACCTCATCCTCTACTGGCTCCAGGCGGAGCGGGATTTCCAACGGGGCGAAGACCCCGCCCCGTCGCTCACCGAAGCCTTGAAGGATCCGGGCCACACCGCCACCCGGTTCCGGGACTTCCAGGGCGACCTGCTGAACTTCCAGGCCCGGTTCGAGGCCGCCCGGGGCCGGGATCCCCGGCCCATGGTGGAGACCGTGGTGGCCCGCTTCACGCCGCTGGCCCAGCAGCAGGGCGGCTGCAACGCCAGCGAAATCGCCGCCAAGGCCTTGCTGATCCGCGCGGAGTGGGAGACCCGCCACCGGATCGACGCCTCGGCCAGCATCCAGCAGGCCCAGGCCCTGCTCACGCGCGCCCTGGAAGGCCGGCCCACCTCCGCCGCCGCCCATGCCCTGCACGGCCTGAGCCAGGTGCTCGAAGCCAAGAACCAGCCGGGCAACCGCAAATGGCTCATCGGCCGGGCCCAGGAGCACCTGCGCTGGTCCATGCGGCTCAACCCCGCGGACCTGGACGTGGCCCGCCTGCGCGCCGCCCTGGAAAAATGATTTCGGGCTCCCCTTGTGGCGCCCGCCCCAGAGCCTATGCTTGGCCATGGGTAGACAAACAGTCTGTAGCACCCAAAGCGCGGGGCCACCTATGCGTGGGCCCCTTCCCCAGAAACGGATTTCCGGAATCCATCTTCTGGTGAGACCCCCAAACAAACTGGCACCCCTTTCGGGGTGCCTTTTTGTGCGAGGGGACCGTCAGATGGTTTCCAGGGCCTGCCGGAGGTCCTCGATGAGATCATCGGTGTCCTCCAGGCCCACCGAGAGGCGCAGCATGTTCTCGGTGATGCCGGTGTGCTGCTTCTCTTCGGCGGTCATGTCGGAGTGGGTCATGGTGGAGGGGTGCTCGATCAGGCTTTCGATGCCGCCCAGGCTCACCGCCATCTTGATGTGGCGGATGGCGTCCAGCACCCGGAAGGCCTCGGCCTCCCCGCCCTTCACGCAGAACGAGACCAGGCTGCCGCTGCCGGTGCACTGGCGCTTCCACAGGGCCACCTGGTCCGCGCCCATGGACGGGCAGCCGGGGTAGGCCACCGACGCCACCTTGGGGCTGGAGCGCAGGAAGTCCACGATGCGCAGGGTGCTTTCCTGCTGCTTTTCCATGCGGAGCTGCAGGGTGCCCAGGGAGCGGTGCAGCAGCCAGGCGGTATCGGGGTCGGAGTTGGAGCCCAGGATGGTGCGCATCACCTTGACCTGGCCCATCAGCGCCGCGCTGCCCATGGCGATGCCCGCCACCAGGTCGGAGTGGCCGCCGAAGAACTTGGTGGCCGAGTAGAGCAGGATGTCGGCGCCGTGCTGCAGCGGCTTGCAGAAGATGGGCCCCATGAAGGTGTTGTCGACGATCACCAGGATCTTCTTGTCCGGGGTGGAATAGGCGTCGGCCAGCTGCCGGGCCGCCGGGATGTCGGAGATGATGTTGGTGGGGTTGGCCGCCCCTTCCAGGTAGATGATCTTCACCGAAGGGTTGGCCGCCAGAACCTGTTCCATCTGTTCCTTGGTGCCGCCGGCCGGGAACGGGATGGCCTGGATGTTGAACGCGGGCAGCAGGTGGCGGAACAGGTACTCGGTGCCGCCGTAGACCGGGTCGGCGAACAGGACGGAATCACCGGGCCGCAGGAAGGCCAGACAGGTGCCGGAGATGGCGCCCATGCCCGAAGAGAACAGGGCGGCCGATTCGGCTCCGTCCCAGGCGGTGATCTTCTCTTCCAGGATCTCGCTGTTGGGGTTGTTCACCCGGGTGTAGATGAGCGCCGGGCTTTCCCCCGCCTTGATCGGATCCAGGCCGTAGGCGATCTCGAAGGCCCGCTTGCCTTCCGCTGCGGTCTTGAAGATGAAGGTGGAGGTCCGGAACACCGGCGGCACCGCCGCGCCTTCCGACCGCTGGGGGTCATAGCCCTTGGAAAAGATTGCGGTCTGCGGCTTGATGGTCTTTTCGCTGCGTAAAACCATATTTAGCTCCGATCTTTTGCGGTTGAGCCCATTATCACGGCTCGCCGGGGCCCACGAGGTGCGTTGCGTCACATCATTTGAACCGTTTGTAAAATTCATGGATTTTAAATTTCGATGTCAAGTCCGTGACGGCCCGGTTTATGCCCATTCAGATCAACGAAATAACTGCGATGCAGGCAAATCTTTACCGACTCGGTCGGAAAAAGCTTGCATGAGCTTTTCGGGCAGCGTAGTCTGAGTTTTCCGAGCACTGGACCCACTACATGGAGGCCATATGGCTGCTTTCGTAACCTCTCCCGCCCCTGACTTCAAGGCCACCGCCTTGGTGAACGGGCAGTTTGTCGAAAACTTCACCTTGTCCCAGTTCGAGGGCAAGAAGGTGGTGCTGTTCTTCTATCCCATGGACTTCACCTTTGTCTGCCCCACCGAGATCCTGGCCTTCTCCGACGCCATCGACGCGTTCAAGGAGCGCAACACCGTGGTGATCGGCGTATCCGTGGATTCCCAGTTCAGCCACCTCGCCTGGGCCAACACCGAGCGCAAGGAGGGCGGCATCAAGGGCGTCAGCTTCCCCCTGGTCTCCGACCTGACCAAGACCATCGCCGCCGACTACGGGGTGCTGCTGCCCGGCGGCGTCGCCCTGCGCGGCCTGTTCATCGTCAACGAGAAGGGGATCCTCAAGCACATCACCGTGAACGACAACAGCCTGGGCCGCAATGTGGACGAAGTGCTGCGGGTGCTCGACGCGGTGGACTTCACGGAAAAGCACGGCGAAGTCTGCCCGGCCAACTGGAAGAAGGGCGAGAAGGCCATGAAGGCCACTTCCGACGGGCTGAAGGCCTACGTGGCCTCCCGCTAAGCCGGCAGCGGAACGGACAGGGCGCCCCCCAGGGGGCGCCCTGCTTTTTCAGATGCGGACGGTCCTGCCCTGCAGCAGCAGGCCGGCGATCTCGTACATGTTGGAGACCCGACCCACCGCCAGGGCGTCCTTGAGCTGGTAGAACTCCAGGCAGGTGCCGCAGGCCAGGATCTCCACCCCGCGCTCGGCCAGCCGGCGCAGGTTGACGAGGGACTCCGAGCCCTCCACCGCCAGGCGCACCCCGCCATTCATGAGAATGATGCGCGCGGGCAGGGCTTCGGCCTCGGTGAGGGTGTAGAGGAAGGCGCGCATGAGCAGCGCGGCCAGCTGCTCGTCCCCGCCGCCGATGCCGGCGGAGGCGATGAACACGGTGGTTGCGGCCGCCGACTCCGCCGCGGCGGGTTCCGCCGGGGCGAACACCCGGGCCGGGCTCGGCCCACCGGAGGCGGCGGCGGGCCGGATGAGGATGCGGCTCACCGGGCCCTCGCCGGTCACGGACTCCACCACGCAGTTGGCGTAGCTGGCGAAGCGCACCACGTTCTCCTTGGAGGAGTCGTCGTCCACCACCACTTCCAGCAGCTCGAAGCCGCCTTCGGCCAAGGCCTTGCGGGTGAGGATGACCGGCTGGGGGCAGGCCTGGCCCCGGGCGTCCACGGTCCTAAGGGATTCGTTCATAGCTTTTCACCTTTCGGGAAGAAGGATCGGTTTGGGTTTCGGTGATCCGCCACAGTTCCCGGGCGCCGCCGGACCGCAGCCGATCCAGCCGGCGCGCCGTCTCAGCCGGGTCCGGGCCGCCGTCCACCAGCAGGCAGAACCCGCAGTCGCTGTGGATCTGCCGGGGCACGGGGATGAGTTCCACCGGCAGCGCCTCGCCCAGGCAGGCCTGTTCGGCCCGCAGGGCGGCGTGGCTGGAGGCGAAGGTGGCGATGAAGTCCATCACAGCACGATCTCCACGAACCCCGCCGGGCCGCCGCTTTCGCCCACGCACCAGGCGTCCACCCCGGCGGCATGGAGCGCGGCCAGGGCCTGGTCGGTCACCGCGGCGGGCAGGGCGGCCAGCAGGCCGCCGGAGGTCTGGGGGTCGAACAGCAGGTCCAGGGCGATGGCCGGCACCGCCTGGGCGTTGCGGATGAAGCGGAGCCGGCCGGCCCGGTTGCGCCGGGTGCCCTCGGGCACCAGGCCCTGGGCCACGTAGTCCAGCACCCCGGGCAGCAGCGGCAGGTCCCGGTAGAACAGCCGCAGGCCGCACTGGGTGCCCATGGCCATCTCCGCCGCGTGGCCGGCCAGGCCGAAGCCGGTGACATCGGTGCAGGCCATGACCGGGAAGCCGGCCAGTACCTCCGCCGCGGCCTTGTTGAGGGTGGCCATGGAGCGGTGCGCGGCGGCCTGCGATTCGGGCAGGGCGCACTCCGCGCGCAGGGCCATGTTCACCAGCCCGGTGCCCAGCGGCTTGGTGAGGAGGATCCGGGCCGAGGGTTCCAGGGTATTGTTGCGCCAGGCCTTGGCCGGGTCCACCAGGCCGGTGACCGCGTAGCCCAGCTTGGGTTCGGGGTCCTCGATGCTGTGCCCGCCCAGCAGGGCGCAGCCGGCCTCGGCGAGCGCCTCCAGGCCGCCGGCCAGCATGGCCTTGAGCGGCGCCATGCCCAGCTGCTTGAGCGGGTGGCACACCAGGGCCAGGGCGGTGATGGGCCGGGCGCCCATGGCGTAGAGGTCGGAGAGGGCGTTGGCCGCGGCGATCCGGCCGAACAGCCGGGGATCGTCCACGATGGGCGGGAAGAAGTCCACGGTCTGCACCAGCGCCTGGTGGGGCCCCAGGCGGAACAGGCCGGCGTCCTCGCTGCCGGAGAAATCGGCCAGCAGTTCCGGATAGGCCGGCTGGACCAGGCCGCACAGGGCTTCTTCCAGCACGCCGGGGCCCAGCTTGGCGCCGCAGCCGGAGAACCGGGTGTACTGGGTGAGGGCGGGGGAATCGTTCATGCGAGGATAACCTCCAGGGTGTCGAGCAGCTGGTCGATCTCCGCTTCGGTGGTGAAGCAGCCCGGGGAGAAGCGCAGGGTTCCGCCCCCGGCGAAGGTGCCGATGCTGCGGTGGGCGGCGGGGGCGCAGTGCAGCCCGGCCCGCGCCGCGATGTCCCGGCGGTCCAGTTCCAGGGCCAGCTCGCCCAGGTCGCGGCCGGCCACGGTGATGGAGACCACCGGGGCCCGCGCCGTTCCGGGCCCGGGGCCGGGCGCCGCCACCCCGGGCAGGGCCAGCAGGCCCCGGAGCAGGTGATCGGTGAG
>JARLGP010000081.1 GCA_031292735.1 Holophaga sp. | reverse complement strand
CCGCCCTACATCTTCCGGGCGGCCAACGGAAGCCTCAAGGGGATCCTGGTGGACCAATGGGCCCTTTGGGAAAAGCACACCGGAATCCAGGTTCGGATCGAAGCCATGGCGTGGGCCAAGGCCCAGCAGCGGATGCAAGCCGGCGAAGGCGACGTGATCGACACCATGTTCGCCAGCGAACAACGGAAATCCGTCTATGATTTCTCCAGCCCCTATGCCCAGATTGATGTGCCCATTTTCTTCAGCAAGGATCTGTCAGGAATCAGAGGACCCAACGACCTGTCAGGATTCATTGTTGGCGCCAAACGCGGCGACAATTCCGTTGCTATTCTCAAGGCCAACGGAGTATCGAACATCATTCTTTACGATAGTTACGAAGGGATCATTGGTGCGGCGCGCGACGGCCGGATCAAGGTGTTCACGGTGGATAAACCGCCGGCCTTGTACTACCTCATCCAGATGGGCATCCAGGACCTGTTCCGGGAAAGCGCGCCGCTGTACCACGGCGAACTGCACCGCGCGGTGCGCAAGGGCGACACGGCGCTCCTGGATGCGGTCGAGCGCGGCTTCAAGGCCATCTCCCGGTTCGAGTACCAGACCATCGACCGGCGCTGGTTCGGCGCCCCGCTCCTCACCCGGCGGGACCTCACCATCGCGGCCGCCATCGCCACCGCCTCCGCCGGGCTGCTGGCCCTGCTCCTGCTGTGGGTGTGGATGCTGCGGCGCATCGTGCGCCAGCGCACCGAGGCCCTGCGCCGGCTGAACCGGGAACTGCGGGCAGTGAGCATCTGCAACCAGACCCTGATGCGCACCGAGGACGAGCCGACCCTGCTGCGGGAGATCTGCCGGATCGTGTGCCAGGAGGCCGGCTACCACATGGCCTGGGTGGGCTTTGCCGAGCACGATGCGGCGCGGACGGTGCGCCCGGTGGCCTGGGTCGGGGCGGAGGACGGCAGCATCAACCTGGCCGGCCCCACCTGGGCCGATTCCGATCCGGCCCCGGCCAGCGAGATCATCCGCACCGGCGCCAGCGTCTGCGTCCAGGACTTCACCGACAAGAGCCAGGCCCGTCCCTGGCAGGACCGGGCCCGGAACCTGGGCTCCCGTTCCTTCCTCGGCCTGCCGCTCAAGGCCGGGGACGCCACCACCTTCGGCGTGCTGTGCATCTACTCCAGGGAGGCCGACGCCTTCCCCCCCGGGGAGATCCGCCTTCTGGAGGAGCTGGCCGGAGACCTGGCGTTCGGCATCATGGTGCTGCGCGGCCGGGAGAAACACAAGCTGATCGAGCAGCAGCAGCGCCATCTCCAGGCCCAGCTCCAGCAGGCCCAGAAGATGGAAAGCCTGGGCAGCCTGGCGGGAGGGGTGGCGCACGACATGAACAACGTGCTGGGGGCCATCCTGGGCCTGGCCTCCGCCAGCATCGAAACCCAGCCCCCCGGCAGCCGGATCCACCGGGCCCTGGGCACCATCATCCAGGCCGCCGAACGCGGCGGCAAGATGGTCCAGAGCCTGCTGAGCTTCGCCCGGCAAAGCCCGGCCGAGGTGCGCGAGCTGGATCTCAACGCGCTGCTCCGGGACGATGTGCACCTGCTGGAGCGCACCACCCTGTCCAAGGTGGACCTTGAGCTGGACCTGGCCCCCGGGCTGCGGCCGGTGTCCGGGGACCCCAGCGCCTTGGCCAACGCCTTCATGAACCTCTGCGTCAACGCGGTGGACGCCATGGAGGGGGGCGGCACCCTCACCCTCCGCTCCCGCAACCTGGAGGACGGCAGCGTGGAGATCCAGGTGCAGGACGACGGCTGCGGCATGCCCAGGGAGGTGCTGGACAAGGCCCTGGACCCCTTCTTCACCACCAAGAAGCCGGGCAAGGGCACCGGGCTGGGCCTGTCCATGGTCTACAGCGCGGTCAAGGCCCATCACGGGCAGATGGAACTGCTCAGCGAGCCGGGCCGCGGCACCTGCGTGCGGATGCTGTTCCCCGCCGCCGCGCCCGCCCCGCCGGCCACCCCCGAACCCGCGCCCGAGCCGGCCCCCGGCCACCGGGGCCTGGCCATCCTGCTGGTGGACGACGACGACCTGGTCCAGAGCTCCACGGAGGCCCTGCTGGAGATCATGGGGCACCGGGCCCGGGTGGCAGGCAGCGGCGAAGCGGCCCTGCAGGAGCTGCAGTCCGGCTACCGGCCCGACCTGGTGATCCTGGACATGAACATGCCCGGCCTGGGCGGCGCCGGAACCCTGCCGCGGATCCGCGCCCTGCTCCCCGGGGTGCCGGTGCTGCTGGCCACCGGGCGGGCCGATCAGGCCGCCATGGACCTCCTCGACGCCTACCCGGGGGTTACGCTCCTGTCAAAACCGTTCAGCATGGCCGAGTTGCAGAAGCATCTGGAACCGGTCGGCCGGAGCTGAACGGGTTCCGTTCACGGCTTTCCGCCCCGGGTGCCGCCGCCCACGACCTTGTAGAGGGTGACCAGGTTGCCCAGTTCCTGCTGGCGCAAGGAGATGAGCGTCTGTTCGGCGGAATTGGACGTGCGCTGGGCGTCCAGGACGCTGAGGCTGCTGTCCATGCCCACGTCGTAGCGGGCCTTGGTCAGCCGGTAGGTGACCTCGCTGGCCTGGGCCAGGGCGGCCTGGGCCACCCTCTGCTGGCGCAGGGTGTCGCGCTGGGCCAGGGCGTCACGCACTTCCTTGAACGCGGTCTGGATCGCCTTTTCGTACTGGGCCACGTAGATCTCGCGCTCGATCTTGGAGGTCTTCAGTTTGGCCCGGCGGGAGCCGTAGTCGAAGATCGGCAGGTTGATCTGGGGATAGATCAGCCAGTAGTTGGATCCCGACCTGAACATGGCGTTCAGGCTGGCGCCGCTGGTGCCGGCGGTGGTGGTGAGGGTGATGCTGGGGAACAGGGCCGCCCGGGCGGCGCCGATATCGGCGTTGGCGGCCTTGAGCTGGTCCTCGGCCTGAAGGATGTCAGGCCGGCTCAGCAGCACCTCCGAAGGCAGGCCGACGGCGAAGTCCTCGCGCAAGGGCGCGATGCCGCTCAGGTTTTCAGGCAGCAGGTCGGCCGGCACGGTGGTCCCCACCAGCAGGTCCAGGTTGGAGCGGTCCAGCGCCACCGTCCGGGTGTAGCTGGCCAGGTCCACCCGGGCGCTTTCCAGGCTGATCTGGGCGCGGCGGGCGTCGATCTCCGAAGCTGCGCCCACCAGGAAGCGGCGCTGCGTCAGATCGTAGGTGCTGCCCTGGCTGTCCACGGTGGCCTGGGCCAGTTTCAGCGACTCCTGGTCGCCGGCCAGCGTCAGGTAGCCGTTGGCCACCTGGGCCAGCAGGGCGATCCGGGACGACCGTTGCGCCTGCTCCGTGGCCAGGTAGTTCTGCAGGGCCTCCTGCCGCAGGCTGTTCAGCCGGCCGAAGAAGTCCATCTCCCAGGAGCTGATCCCCACCGAGAGGCCCATCCCGGGGACCATGCCCCCTGTGGTGGCGGACACCGAGCCCCGGTAGTAGCTGCCGCCGGCATTCACCGTCGGCAGCAGCGCGGCGCGCTGGATCCGATAGTAGGCGGCGGCCTTTTCGATGTTCAGGCCGGCCACCCGGAAGTCCCGGTTGTTGGCCAGGGCCAGGTCCAGCACCCGCTGCAGCCGCGGATCGGCGTAGAACGACTTCCACTCCAGGTCGGCGGCGGCCGGTCCGGAGGGGGCCGCTGCGGGCTTCCCGGAGGAGACCGCGGCGGGCTGCCCGGGGAAGGTTCCGGGCACCGGCGACGCCGGCGCGCTGTAGCGCGGCGCCATGGAGCATCCGGCGAGGGCCAGGGCGGCCAGGAGCGTGGGGTAAAGACGGCGGGCGGTCATGGCCGTTCTCCTTCCAGGGTACCGGAGGTTCCGGGGGGAACGGTCTCGCCGCCGGAGGCCTTGCGGCCGAAGGCGCGGGAAATCAGGACGAAGAACATCGGGATGAAGACCAAGTCGATGACAGTGGCCGAGATCATGCCGCCGGTCACCGCGGTCCCGATCCCCTTCATGGCGCCGGCGCCGGCCCCATGGGCCAGGGCCAGCGGCAGGGTGCCCAGGAAGAAGGCCAGGGAGGTCATGATCACCGGGCGGAAGCGGATCTTGATGGCGGCCAGGGTGGCCGGGATGAGGGCCTGTCCCTGGCGCATCTGGTCCATGATGAACTGGATGATCAGGATGGCGTTCTTGGTGGACAGCCCCATGGTGGTCAGGAAGCCGATCTTGAAGTAGACGTCGTTGGGCAGGCCGCGCAGGCTGGTGGCCGCCAGGGCGCCGAACACCCCCAGGGGAAGCATCAGCAGGTTGACGAAGGGGATGGTCCAGCTCTCGAACAGGGCCGCCACGCACAGGAAGATCACCAGCACCGAGCAAGCGTAGAGCATCGACCCCTGGGCGCTGGCGATGCGTTCCTGGAAGGACAGCGCGGTACAGTCGAAGCCGATCCCCTTGGGCAGGTTCCGGGCCATGTCTTCCATGGCCTGCATGGCCTCGCCGGTGCTCCTGCCGGGCGCCGCCTCCCCCATGAACTCAACGGACGGGAACGAGTTGTAGCGCTGCAGACTGGGAGAGCCGTAGCTCCACTGCCCGGTCGAGAAGGCGGAGAAGGGAGTCATGGCGTTCTTGTTGTTGCGCACGTAAAGGCGGTTCAGGTCCTCAAGCTGGCTGCGGAACGGGGCGTCGGCCTGCAGGTAGACCCGCTTGACCCGGCCCTTGTCGCTGAAGTCGTTCACGTAGGCGCTTCCCCAGGCGGTGGAGAGGGTGTCGTTGATCTGGTCCACCGGAACGCCCAGGGCGCCGGCCCGGTCGTAGTCGACGTGGACGTCGTACTGCGGCAGGTCGTCGAAAGCGTTGGGTCGCACCGACTTCAGGACCGGATTCTTCATGGCCATGCCCATCAACTGGCCGCTCGCCTGCATGAGCGCGGCGTGACCCAGTCCGCCGCGGTCCTGCAGTTCGAAATCGAAGCCGGTGGATGTGCCCAGCTCGATCACCGGCGGCGGGGCGAAGGCGAACACCACCGCATCGCGCCGGCGGCTGAAGACGGCCATGGCCTTTCCGACCACCGACTCCACCTTGAGCTCCGGCTTAGTGCGCAGGTCCCAGTCCTTCAGCTTGACGAACGCCATGCCGGTGTTCTGGCCGATCCCGGCCGTGCCGTAGCCGGCCACGGTCATGCAGGATTTCACGGCGTCCTTCTGGTCCGTCAGGAAGTGCTGCCTGACGTCATTCATCACCTGTTCGGTGCGCTCCAGGGGCGCGCCGGGCGGCAGCATCGCCATGACCAGCACCGAGCCCTGGTCCTCGTCCGGCACGTAGGCCGACGGCAGGCCTCGGAACAGGAGCACCACGCCGACCACGATCGCCGCATAGACCATGACGTAGCGCAGGGTCTTGCCCAGGACGTGCCCGACCAGGGCCAGGTAGGTGTCCCGCAGCTTGTCGAATTTGTGGTCGAACCACTGGAAGAACGGCCGGGTCGCCGACCACCCGGCATGTCTCGAGGCATGCTTCTTCTTCCGCGCCGGTCTGAGGAAGGTGATGCACAGCGACGGGGTCAGCACCAGGGCCACCACCACCGACAACAGCATGGCGGTGATCAGGGTGACGGAGAACTGGCGGTAGATGATGCCGGTGGAGCCGCCGAAGAAGGCCATGGGGCCGAACACCGCGGCCAGCACCAGGCCGATGCCGACCAGGGCGCTGGTCACCTGCTCCATGGACTTGATGGTGGCCTCTCGGGCCGGCAGGCCCTCCTCGTGCATGATCCGCTCGACGTTCTCCACCACCACGATGGCGTCGTCCACCAGCAGTCCGATGGCCAGCACCATGGCGAACATGGTGAGCATGTTGATGGACATGCCGGCGTACTGGAGCATGGCGAAGGTGCCCAGCAGCACCACCGGGACGGCGATGGTGGGCACCAGGGTGGCCCGGATGTCGCCCAGGAACAGCAGCATCACGAAGAACACCAGGACCACCGCCTCGATCAGGGTCTTGGCCACCTCGCGGATGGCCACGGACACGAACGGCGTCGTCTCATAGGGATAGGAGACCACCACCCCGTTGGGGAAGTAGCGGGACAGCTCGTTCATCTTGGCCTTGATGTTCTTGGACGTGTCCAGGGCGTTGGCGCCGGCGGCCAGGCGTATGATCATGCCCGCGGCCGGGTGGCCATCGGACTGGGTCTGGGTCTGGTAGGACTCGGTGCCCATTTCGGCCCGGGCCACGTCCTTGATCCGGATGGTGGAGCCGTCGCTGTTGATCCGGATCGGGATGTGCTCGAACTGCGCCGGGGTCTGGAGCATCTCCTGGACGTTCAGGGTGACGTTCAGGGTCTGGCCCTTCACCGCCGGGAGTCCCCCGATCTGGCCGGCGGAAACCTGGGCATTGTATGACTTGAGCGCCTGGCTCAGATCGTCCGGGGTCAGGCCGTAGCTGACCAGCTTGTCGGGATCCATCCAGATGCGCATG
>JARLGP010000080.1 GCA_031292735.1 Holophaga sp. | reverse complement strand
CGCGCCACCAGGTCGTCGAGCCGGAGCACCACCCCGATGGAGATGGAATCGAGGTTGGTATACATGAATCCGCCGCCGCCGACCCCATGGGTGCAGTCGCCCACCACGGCGTAGGCGGCGCCTTCGTCCCCGGTCAGATGGAAGCGTTCCTCGAGCACCGCCCGGGGCAGCCGGATCACCGACTTCACGCCCACGGCCAGGTGCCTGGCGGGTTCTTCGGAGCGGATGCCGGCCTCCTTGCATAGGAACGAGTTCACGCCGTCGGCGGCGACCACCACATGGGCGCGCAGTTCGTCGTCCCCGGCGCGGATGCCGGTGATCCGCCCGCCGTCCCGGAGCAGGGCGTCCACTTTCACGCCCGGCATCAGCGTCACCCCGGCTTCCTCGCACTTGTTCCCCAGCCATTCGTCGAGCCTGGCCCGAAGCACGGTCACCGCGGTGACCGGCTGGGCCAGCCGCTCGTCCTGGTAGTCCACGTTCACGAACGCGGTCGGAGAGAGGAAGCTCAGGCAGTTGCGGGTGATCCGGCGCTCGATGGGCGCTTCGGTCACGAACCCGGGAAACACCTCCTCCATCACCCGGCAGTAGAAGACCCCGCCCGACAGGTTCTTGCTGCCGGGCTTCGGGCCCCGCTCGGCCAGCAGCACCGAATGCCCCTTGGCCGCCAACTGGTAGGCCGTGACACAGCCGGCCACCCCGGCCCCGACCACGATGACATCAAAGTCAACGTTCGAGGATGCACCTGCTTCATTCATGTCCTGGCACCTCTTTCCTGGTGTTGGATGATCCTGGCGCCCATGCCAAGGGCTGGCTGGAGCCGGCCGGATCGGGTCAGACGGTCTGCTGATCCTGGATCGACTGAATGGCGTGCCTTGCCGCCACCCGGCCCGAGGTGTGGGCGAAGCTGTTGGCGCAGCCCGGCACGTCCAGGTTGTAGGAGTCCCCATACAGCCCGCTGGCGTCGTTGCCTACCGCGTACAGGCCCGGGATGGGTTTGTAGTCCCGGTCCGTCACCTGCAGGTTGCCGTTGACCCGGATGCCTCCATCCGAAACGAGCAGGGTCGGCGCCATCCGGACCGCATGGAACGGGGCCGTGCGAACCGGCCTCAGATACTGGGCGGGCTTGAAGAACAGGGGATCGGAACCGCTGTCGCAGGCGGCATTGTATTCGGTCACCGTGCGGGCCAGGGCTTCGGGATCAAGGCTGATCAGCTTGGCCAGACCCTGGATGGTCTCCGCCCGCCACGCGGTGCCATCGGCCACATCCTGGGCCAACTCGGCTTCCAGGTGGTTCAGCTTCCCGTGGTACGGAATGAAATCGCCCAGGCCGATGTCCGAACCTTCCTCCACCAGATGGCGCACCTGTTCACCATCGAAGATCGCAAAGACCTTGCCTTCAGGCTGTTTGGCAAACGCACAGCCCACCTTGGCGAAGCTCAGCGCGACATCCTCGCCGATGAACCGCTGTGCGTCCTTGTTGACCCACAGCACGGGCTGGGCCCCGGCGCCGCCCACATGGGAGTTCATCGTCTTGCCCGGGGCGCCTGGACCGATCATCAATGCTCCGATATTCTCCAGATCGCCGCCAGCCGCGATCGCCATTTTCAGGCCGTCACCGGTGTTCTGGGTCGGAACCGGGGTGTACATGTAGTCCGTGGTGCGGGAGAGCCAGGAGTACTGCTTGCGCACCTCTGGGCTGTTGGCGTAGCCGCCGCTGGCCAGGATCACCGCCTTGCAGGCGATGTGCATGGTGTTGCCGTCCGAGTCGGTGGCCAGGACGCCGGCCACGGCTCCATCCTTCATGGCGATCTCCCTGGCCGGGGTGGCCGTGAAGATGTCCACGCCGGCATTGACGCAGGCCCTCAGAAGGAGTTCCTGGACCCGCGCGCCCAGCCCATCTGGACGGTGGAAAGTGACCAGTTCATTGGGCTGATCGTAGGCGTAGATGTCAACGTCGGTGTATACGACACCCAGCGACTTCATTACATCAATGGTTTCGGCCGAGTTGTTCACGAACATCCGGACGACGTCCGGGTTGGCCCGTTCATGGCTGGAGTCCATGAAACAGCGGTAGCCCTCGGCCCGCGTGGGAAAGTGCCGGGTGGGGTCGGATGGGGAACGGCGCGCCTTCTGCTCACTGGATTCGAAGGCGGCGGTGCCCTCGGCGAAGCAGGAGGTGCCGCCGGTTTCCGGCAGCTTCTCCAGGATCGCCACGTTGAGCCCGGCCTGCGCAGCCGTGAGCGCCGCGGACTTGCCGGAGCCGCCGCCGCCGATGATGACGAGGTCGTACTCGGCATCCGCCAGTTCCATTTGCTTGGACATCGTATTTCCTCCCGTGGGATGAGTTGATTGCTCTGGAGCGGTCATGCGTTGCGGAGCGCTGCGGTGAGCGCCGGCACGATCTTGTACAGATCGCCGAGAATGCCGTATTGGCAGTGCTTGAAGATCCTGGCCTCGGGGTCGCTGTTGATGGCGAGCACCACCTTGGCGTCGCGCACTCCGGACAGGTGCTGGGGCTGGCCGGATATCCCCACGGCAATGTAGAGGTCGGGGGCGATCTGATTGTGCGAGGAGCCGACCACCCGGGTGGCGCCGAACCAGCGCATGTCGTCGCACACCGGAAGGGAACAGGCCATTTCCGCCCCGAGGGCGGCGGCCAGATCCTCCACCAACCGGAGGTCGGCCTTGGCCGCGATGCCCAGGCCGGCGCTCACCACCCGCGCGGCGGTCAGCAATCCGGCGCTGTCGGCGCCGGCGGACTGGGTTGCCAAAACCCGCAGCGCGGGATCCGGACGGACCGCTGGGGCCGGCTCGACCGGCGTGGGCACGGACGCTGCTGTGGGAAGGTCCTCCCCGTCAAAGATGCCGGCCAGAGCCTCCGTCACTTCCAGGGTCTCCACCACCCGGCCTTCTGCGGCGGGACGGCTGGCCAGGAGCGTCGAGCCGTCCAGGGCCAGGTCCCTCACCGGGCTGAGCACAACAGCGCCCAAGCGGGCGGCAGCAGCACCCAGCAGGATACGGGCCGAGGGCGCGTCCGAGGCGAGCACGACCCGGGGCGCCGCCACCCGCACCGCCTCGGCCACCTGGGCCGCGAAGGCCTCGGCGGGCGCCTCGTCGCCGCAGGCGAACCAGAGCAGACGATCCGGACCCGCGGCGGCGAGGGTGTCGGCCAGGCTGCGCGGCCCGACCACAACGGCCGTGACCCGCCCGCCCAGCTTCCGGGCGGCGGCCAGCAGGCCACCGGCGCGCCCCTGGTCGGTCATGATGATCCAACTGTCCATGTTCACCGGTATCCCCCTCCCGTTGTTGTCGTCGATCCGGCGACTGCGGCCGGGCGCGCACTCACAGCACACCGTCCGTTCGCAGTGCCGCCACCACCTGGGCCACCGCCGCGTCGGGATCGGCGCCGTCGAACAGCTTCGCCGCTGCCGTGTCCGGGAACCGGGTTCCCCGTGAGCGCACCCTGTCCGCGGTGTTCGTGCCGAGTTCGGCGGTGGTGAGCTTTTCCAGGGGCTTCCTGCGGGCGGCAAGCACTTCCTTCATCCCCGGCAGATGCTGCTCGGCCCGGTTGGCAGCCACCGCCAGCACGGCGGGTCCGGTCACCTCCACCACCTGGGTCACGGCTCCGAGCTTGCGGGTCACCCGCAGCTTGCCGGCTTCCCGAACCGCCGACGTCACATTGGCCAGGGCTGGCCAACCCAGTTGACCGGCCAGAGCCGACACGACCCCATAGTCCCAGGCGGAGTCCCCGATCAGCACCAGGTCAGGATCGCCGATCCGGCGCACCCCGGCGGCCAGCACGGCGCCCGTGGCGCCACTGTCTGCTTCCTGGCCGGCGTCAGTCACCACCACCGTCCTGGCTGCGCCACGGGCCGCAGCCCAGGCCAGGTCGCCGTCGCGCAGGGTCAGGCCGACAACCTCTCCGCCGGCAGTCAAATCCCTGGCCAACGCCATGGCTGCCGGGTCATCGTCGTTGGGCGATAGCCTGGCGCCGCTCCAATCCATGGCACCGTCCGCATCCACCCGGGCATCCTGGGGGCTCCTGGCCCACTTGAAAATGACAATCGTCTTCATCCGCGTCGTTCCTCTGGAAAGGCGTGCACCGGCCACGGATGCAGCCGTGGCCGGTGTCGCCGGTGGGCAGCCTAGTGGGCGCTCTGGCCGGCATCGACCGGGATGACCGTCCCGGTGATGAAGGAGGCCATGGGAGAGGCCAGGAACAGGACGATGCCGGCGATCTCAGCCGAAGAAGCGATCCGGTTGGCTGCGTTGAACGACTTGACCAGTTCGGTCATTTTCGGGTCGGCCAGCCAGTCCTGGGTCATCTTGGATTCCGTGAAGGCCGGGCCGATGCAGTTGACCCGGATGTCGCGCCTGGCGTACTCGATCGCTGCGGCCTTGGTCAACCCGGCTACGCCGTGCTTGGCCGCCACGTAGGATGACATCCGCGGGTCGGCCACCAGACTTGCCACCGAACCGCAGTTGATGATCGAGCCCTGACCCGCCTTGAGCATCTCCGGAATTTCATATTTCATGCAGAGGTAGACGCCCTTGAGGTCGGTGCCGATGACCCGGTCGAAGTCCTCCTCGGTGGATTCGGCCAGATCGACCTGGATCGGCGGCAGCCCGGCATTGTTGAAGGCGATGTCAAGCCGGCCGTAGGTCGCGACAGCTTTCTTGACCAGGTTCTGGACCTCGGCGCTGGAGCTGACGTCCGTCCGCACGAAAACAGCCTCTCCCCCCGCCTTCTTGATCCGGTCCAGGGTTTCATCCGCGTTGGACCTTCCAGCGACGACCACCTTGGCGCCTTGCCGGGCGAAGGCGAGGGCTGTAGCCTGCCCGATGCCCGACCCGCCACCGGTGACGAGGACGACCTTGCCGGTAAAATCCAAAAGCTGTTCAGGCATGACTCTCTCCTTTAGATGAGGCTCTGCAAAGCAGGCCGTTGGCTTGCCGTTGGACCTTGAACTCAAGGCAACCGGTTGCTGATCAGGCTGTTTTATCTTTACTGTCGATATTCCATTCGCGTCACAGGTCTGTCAATATAAAATATTATTATGTATGAAAACTTCCAGTTACTGCACTGAAATGATTGAGATATAGATTATTTTATAACAACCAACATCCGACGACGCAAATCGACTGGGTGCACCTGCCAAAGGCCGTTCAGGTGCATGGACTGGGAATTCGGTTTGTTATCTAATCATTTAGAATAAAGGTAGTTATTAATTTATCAACCAATCCAAGATTTTCTATATATGCATCTGCCAAAGCAATGATTTTGTCGTGATTTGTGAATGAATCCTATACATAGAATGCCGCCAATGTCAGAATGAAGCCACTCGCAAAGATCTATGGACTCACCGTGATTCGATTCTGCGGCAGGCAACGATGCTGATTATCCAGGTGAAAGAATGAGATCCGAAATGGCCGACCCCGGGATG
This sequence comes from Holophaga sp., assembly GCA_031292735.1. The sequence goes on along the minus strand of JARLGP010000080.1, from coordinate 39,537 downwards.
CCTTCATCGGGACCCCGCATCTGGGAGCTGATCCATGACCCTGCGTTCCAGGAACTGCTCAGGCGCTCCACCGATAGATGTCTTTCCTGGGATGCGTTCCTGTCGCTCGGCATGCCCAAGGGCCTGAGCCCTCTCCACGCATGGGAACTGCTGAACCAACTTGGCCGATTCACGGGCATTGAGATCCCCGTCCTGGATTTGAACGATGATCCAGTCTGGTTCCGCCGCACCAATCAGCTTTCGGAATTGAACGAAATCATGATCCGCGCCTGCAGCACGGATTCCCACCTGGACCGGATCATGGCCTCAACGGGCAGCCAGCATTTCCTCATGAACGTGCGTATCGCTGAGACGATCGCCGCCATCCGGCTGGACGGCCTTTGGATTTCCATGGAGGATGCCAACACCCTTCTGCGGCTCGACCGGAAGCCCGGCAATGCCACCGAACGCATCCTCCTCAATACCTTCGCCGCCGTCCACCATCTCCCGGATATGCGCAACGAACCCTTCTCCAGGGACCTGTTCAGGCACCTGGGCGACTTGTTGCTTGAAGGCGTGGACACCACAGCCCTGGCGAGAACCCGCGCGCCCCTTGGCACCGGCCCGTTCGAATGGCCGGACGAGTTGACCGAGCGTTACGCCGACCGGCAGATGGATGACATTGCCGCCTTCCTGAACCACGAGACCGGTACCGAACAAAGTCGCGGTCTGTTCCGGGCCCTGATCCTCTCCGACACCTTCCGTTTCTATCGCCCGCTGAAGGAGATCAGCAGCCAGGTGGGGCGTCTGGTCGCGCACCTCTACGGTCTGAAACAGGGCCTGCCCGTGCTCGGGCTGCTGCCGGCTTCCTTCGTGAAATTGGAGTGGGATGCGGGGCACATTCTCCCCCCCACCGTGTCTTTCGACCGCCCGACCTTCGAAGACCTGTTCCGGCGGTATGCCGGGGATATCACCTGCATCCAGACCCTGACCATGCAACTCAGCCTGGTGGCGTTGCGGATCGTCGAACGCTACGTTTCCGACTGGGAGAAACGGGACCAGGAAATGCGCCGGATCCTCAAGGAGGACAACGAGCTTAACGACCGTCAACGGGCCATCCTGGGCAGGGCCCTGCGCAAGCCCGAGGCCGAGTTCACCATCCGCTACCACATGTCCAACCACGGGATTTCCTACCCCACGGCGCGGCTGGATTTCCTGGAACTGGTGGAAAGGGGCTACCTCGAATTGGAGCAGGTGGGCAAGAAGTTCGTCTTCACCCCCAGCCATGGTCTGCAGGGGATGTTCACTGATCAATCCACCTTGGCCCGGATCCGTGGACTCGACGTGGAGCTGAGGATACCAGCGGATCCGCCAGACAACCGTTGCTGAACGACACTCGGAATTCCCCACGTGGTGCTTCAGGTGAGCACTCGAAGGGAGAGATAACGCCCCCTCCCCTCGCGCTACTGATCTATCTCCGTCACCACGTCACCACCGCTACCAAAACACATCATGACCTCCCCACTTGGCAGAAGGATAGCCGTGGAGGTCAGCCCTACCCGCGGTCTTGACGGCCGGCCGGGAAAGAATTTAAACTACAACCTGTGAGGTACTAGTTTGAATTCATCCCTGTACGGAGCCGGCGCTGAATACGGGCTGCATTCGCTGCTGATCCTCGCCGGCCGGTCGGATCCGGCCAGCGTGCGGGATCTCGCCAGCTTCCAGAAGATTCCCGAGTCGTTCCTCGCCAAACTGTTCACTCGGATGAAGCGGGCCGGGCTGGTCCGGGGGCTGGAGGGCATCTCCGGCGGCTTCGTCCTGGCCATTCCGGCGGAACGGATCCGGGTGATGGACGTGCTGGCCGCGGTGGATCCGGACCGGACCCTGTTCGCCTGTGACGAGATCCGCCGCCAGTGTGCCCTGTACGGCCCCGAGCCGCCGGAATGGGCCACCTCCGGGCGGTGCCGGATCCACGCTTTCATGATCGAGGCGGAGCAGGCGCTGCACGCGTTCCTGGGGTCCAAGACGCTGGCGGACCTGGCTGGGGAGTACGTGAGCAAAGCACCCAATGCCTTCATCGAGGACACGGGGGCCTGGTTCCGGCAGCGCAAGACCAGTCGGACCAAAGCGAAGGTTGGCCGTCCAACCGCGTCAAAACAACAATCGTAGGAGAACAACATGGAAATCCCGGAAAAGCTGCTGGAAGTCCTGAAACACGATGGGGTGGTGGCGATCGCCACCCTCGGACCCGAAGGCCAGCATATGGTTAACACCTGGAACAGCTACGTTCGCGTCTCGGAGGACGGCAGGCTGCTGATCCCGGCCGGGTACATGCAGACGACCGAGGCCAACATTGCCTTCAACCCGAAGGTGCTGATCACCCTGGGCAGCATCAAGGTCCCCGGCCAGCACGGCCCCGGCACCGGATTCCTGGTCAAGGGCACGGCGTCCTTCATCACCTCGGGACCGGATTTCGATGAGCTGAAGGCGAGGTTCGCCTGGGCCCGGGCCACGCTGGCTGTCACCATCGACTCCGCCACCCAGACCCTGTAGCTGCTGCCGTTTGGTGCGAGTTCGATTAACAAGTCTTGCTGTCCTCGCCGAGGCTGCCGAGAAAAACCAACACCAATTCAGCAATTTCTTAGCGCACAGATTATCCAACGATCTTGCGCCAGCCGGTACTAACGCCACGCCCCATCTCAACGTCCCGCAAGGAGGCATCATGCCCACCGAAACCCCCACCCTGTTCACCGCAGCCGCCATGGCCAAGCAGATGGGCGTCTCCGACGCCAAGGTCAAGAAAGCCATTACCGAGCTGAGCCTGGTACCCGCGTCCAAGAAAGGCTGCTGCACCTACTACACCTCCGAGGATCTGGCCAAGCTCAAGGCCGTGCTCAGCTAGCCGAGGACCGGCACCGGCGCAACGGACCTCCCCAAAGCCGAGCGGATCCCTGTCCCCATGGGAGTGCCTGCCAGCGGTGGGCCCTGCCGGAGACACCCGGACCGCGTTCCATCCGTAATAGAATCATCCGAGATCCCGGAGGAGCCGATGAACCTTTCCCCGCTGCCTTGGCGCCCCATCTTCGCTGCGGCGTGGCTGTTGGCCGTCCCCCTGACGCCTGCCCGGGCCTGCACCGATGTGCTTTTAAAGACGGACAACCACCAGGTGGTTTCCGGCCGGAACATGGACTATCCCAGGGTCTTCCGATCCAAGATCCTGGTCGCCCCGGAGGGAAAAGCCTTCCAGAGCCCCGTCCCGGCTGGCTTCCCGGCCCTGGCCTGGGTGAGCCGCTACGGCTACGTGGGCGTGACTGGGGGAACGCCGTTCATCGCCGACGGCATGAATGAGAAAGGGCTGAGCATCGACAAGCAGAATCTGGCCGCCACCCGCTATCCGGACCCCGTGAAGGACAAGCCGAACCTGGACATACGAATGATCTGTGACTGGGCCCTGGGCACCTGCTCGTCCGTGGACGAAGTGGCCAAGGCCCTGCCCACCCTCAATCCCATCGAGACCACGGGCATGAATCCCCTGCATCTGGCCCTCCATGACCAGGCCGGGAATTCCGGCGTGATCGAATTCATCCAGGGAAGGCCGGTCTTCCACCGCAACCCCAACGGGGTGTTGACCAACGGACCGACTTTCGACTGGCACGAGACCCATCTGAAATACTATCAATGGAAGCGGTCACTTCCCAACGCGGCGGTGGCCGTACCCGAAGGCTACTTTTCCGCCGAACGATTCATCCGGGCGACCCTGATGCGGGACGCCCTGCCGGCCGCGGAAACGCCCCGTGCGGCGGTGGCAGATGCCTTGCGGATCCTGGCCTCTGTGGCCCCGCCCTACGGCATGCCGGGTGCCTACGTGGAGCAGGAACCGGGCGGCGGGCATCCCAGGCTCGATTTCACCCAGTGGTCCGTGGTGCGGGACCACCGCAATCTGGTCTACTACTACAAGTCGTTCGACAGCCCCGGACTGAATGCCATCGACCTCAAGACTCTCGACCTGACCGGGAAAACGCATTATGTTCCGTTGCCGGTGGGTGATGGTGGGGGGAGCGTACCCGCCCCCCTGACCCCGGGAAAATAGGGCGTCAGTGTGGGCCGGCGAAGGCTCTCCACGGGGGAAGGCCTTCAAGGACGGATGAGGTTTTTAACAACCGCTGGTCATGACCACAGATACACCCTGGGCGCCGCCGGTTTCATGGCCACGTTGAACTTCTGGAACGAATTTCCAACCACTCAGTTCGGGCACGTCCATGGTGCTTCTCCTGGTGGCCAGGATATACCGGTCGTCTGCGGCTTGCCCCATTCGCATGGGGCGTGACCTCGTGGACGATTGCCAAGCTCCCCCGGCTGGTAGGGCTGCCAGCGGCCAGGCTGGAGTTGAGATACAGAAATCAGGTCATACGGAAGCCTCGTTTGGACCAAATTCTGTGGAAGGCTTGACACAGTCACGCCGTGGAGTGTGAGGGACACCAGCAGCGACTGCATTGTCGTAAACCTGCTGTAACCGTTCAGGGCCCCCTGTCGGGGGCCCTGACGGTTCCTGGCCACCCCACAACCTTTCGGTCTAGAAATTCATAAAATTGCATGAGTCATTGGGTTGTACTTATAGCCGACTCGCGTCAACCTGGAGAAATGGAAGAGTTGGCGAAGCGAGTCAAGGATCTGGAGGCGCTGCTGGTGGCAGCGTTGGCGAGGATCGTGGAGTTGGAGGGCCAGACACGGCAGGATTCCAGCAACAGTTCGAAGCCGCCGAGTTCGGACATGAAGCGCAAACGAAAGCCTCCGGTGGAGCCAACCGGCCGCAAAGCAGGCGGCCAGCCTGGGCATGAAGGTCGGGCGAGGGACCAGGTTCCCACCGAGGACGTCGATGCCTCGGAGGATGTGGACCCCTCGGCCTGCGAGAACTGCGGGGAGGCCCTGGATGGGCAGCCACGGTTGGATGCCTGCATCCGCCAGGTGACCGAAACCCCCGAGTTTCAGGCTTTCGTGCAGGAGTTCCGCCTCTGGTCGAAGTGGTGCCCGAAGTGTGGGAGAACCACCCGGGCCGGGATGCCGGCGGGCTCGCCGAAGGGTGCCTTTGGCCCCCGGCTTCAGGCGCGCCTCGCCCTCCTCAGGATCTACGTCGACATGGAAGGGGCGGACCCTACGAACGAAGCCGAGTCTGCCCTGCGTAAGGCCGTCCTCTGGCGCAAGGGGAGCTTTGGCGTCAACAGCGAAGCGGGTGCTCTATTTGTCGAGCGGATCCTGACCCTGGCGGGCACAACCCGAAGACGTGGCCTGGACCTCCTCGGCTGGTTGACGCAAGCCATTCAGGCTGGTCTGGACGGGGTCGCTCCGCCGGCGTTGACCTGACTCACCGCGCTGATAAGCATGTAAGGCTCAGGCCCCCGCGAGGGGGCCTGAACGCATACGAGGCGGGCAGCCTTTTTTTGACGGCTTGCACCACAGCGTCCCGGTTGTCCACCGCGCTTGCGAACATTGGGTTCCACTTGTCGGAACACAGTTGTTAAAAATACTATAGATAGACGTAATCACTCATTACGGGCTGGAGGTTCTGGCTCAGGATCGCGTCGTAGATTTCCTGAACGGACCGGGTATCCGCGATTTCAAACTGCTCGTCTCCCTTGGCCTCTTTCTGGTGTCCGCCGATGCCGACGGAAACCCCCGCCGAGATTTTGCTGGCCCCTAGCTTGATCGCGTTGTTCCTGAAAAGTTCCCCTTCGCGGGTCGAGATGGTGATATTGGCGAAGGGCAGGAAGAGACTGGTTAATTCATCGACGCTGTTTCCTATCGTGTTAGTATTGTCCTGTATTGCGACGGAAAAATCACACGATAATCACGAAACATCAATTACTCTGTTCTCTGTCTCGCTGAGTGATATCAATGTCGTAAGCGCTACATGACTATGAGGGAAGTCGGAATCCATGACGCAACGGAGACGATATTGGCTTTAAACGAAACGTCCACTCCGCCGCCTACCCCCGAGCGGACCTCCCCAATCGGTCTCGAAAGCTATATCAGCGGGATCACGTTGATCAGCGGCGACGGACTGGCGTGGAAAGACGTTTTGGTGCAGGTCTTCTCTCGTAGTCACCTTCAACACGCTTTCCTGGTTCCCGCCGTCGCTGAGCCGCTCATCGTCTGGGTCATTTCGGGTAGTGCCACTGTCGAAGAACGGGATCTTGGAGGTGAATGGGCGGTGAGCCGCGTGAGCGTAGGCGATTTCTTCCTGACTCGGTCGCCTACTCCCTATGAAATGCGATGGCAGGCTGACAGTGATCAGCCATTTCAGGTGATGCACCTCTATGTCTCTGTTCCGCTATTCGAAAAGGTGGTGCGAGAGATGCTGGGAAAGGCCGGTGGTAACGTCACTTTGAAGGATGTCTCTGGTGGTCGCGACACGACGATCTCGAATATCCTGAGCCTCCTTCATGGAGAATTGGTCACGGAAAGTGGAGGCAGCGCGCTGTTTGTCGAAGGATTGGCGCAGAGCCTGGCCGTGCATCTCGTGCGCCACTACGTGGTTGCAGGTACCGAAGCGCGTGCCCAAAACGCATTGCCCCGCTCGAAATTGCGACGGGCGATTGCCTTCATGGCAGCCCAATTTGATCAGCCATTTGATCTCAACAGCTTGGCCCATGCGGTGGGAATGAGCGAGTCCCATTTCAGCCGGCTCTTCAAGAAGGCGACAGGCCTTTCTCCATCGCTCTACTTCATTCGCCAGCGGGTGGTCAAGGCCCAGCAACTGCTACAGGAAACCGACGCCAGTATCATCAAGATCGGAATGACCGTCGGCTACTCCAGCCCCAGCCATTTCGCGCTGATCTTTCGCCGTGAGACCGGCCTTTCGCCGACCGACTACCGCCGCGGCTAAAGTGTCAAGCCCGCCCGAAGGCAGAAAGGAGCAAAATCCCGATAGCCTCGGCAAGGCGCCAGGAGAGAAAATCTGAGGTTTCTTATACTTCTCCTTGTCTAACGCGAACACCTTTCCGCTTCCCGGAACGGGTTCGCAAACAACAAGGAGACAAGCCATGACGGACATCAATGGGAAAGTCGCGCTGATTACCGGTGCATCGAGCGGTATTGGCGCAGCAACGGCCCTCAAACTGGCTGTTGCGGGTGTCAAGGTCGGCATCGCTGCCCGGCGCACCGATCGCCTCGAAGCTCTGAAAACCGAAATCATGAAAAAGGGCGGCGAAGCTCTCGTGATAGAAATGGACGTGGTCGATCCGGCCTCCGTTGAAGCTGGCGTCAAGAAGCTGGTCGATGCCTACCGCTCGATCGACATTCTCTTCAATAATGCTGGTCTGATGCCGCTCTCCGATCTGGACCAGTTCAAGACCAGCGAATGGCACCGCATGGTCGACGTCAACGTCAAGGGCTTACTCAACACGACGGCGTCCGTGCTACCGCAGATGATCAAGCAGCATTCCGGTCACATCATCAACACATCCTCGATCGCTGGCCGCAAGGTCTTCAAGGGGCTGTCGGTCTATTGTGCGACGAAGCACGCCATAACCGCTTTTTCTGACGGCCTGCGTATGGAAGTCGGGCAGAAGCACAACATCCGTGTCACCTGCATCCAGCCCGGCGCAGTCGCCACAGAACTCTATGACCATATCACGGATGCCGGCTACCGCCAGCAGATGGACGATCTCGCTAAGCAGATGACCTTTCTGCAGGGGGCGGATATCGCCGAGACCATCCTGTTCGCGCTTCAGGCGCCAGCCCATGTCAACGTTGCGGAGCTCTTCGTTCTGCCGATTGACCAGGGCTGGTAAGCTCCCGACCCACACACAACGAAACGTCGACCTTCCCGTCTTTGACGGGAAGGTCGACGATCAAGGAACTCCACCATGAAGGAATTGCTAGCCTCGAAAGCTTATCGCCTGCTCGAGCCAGGTCCGATCGTGCTCGTGACCACCAGCCAGAACGGGAAACCCAACATCATGGCGATGGGTTTCCACATGATGATCCAGCACGCTCCGCCATTGATCGGCTGTATCATCGGCCCTTGGAATTATAGCTACAGCGCTCTGAGAGCAACCGGAGAATGCGTCATTGCCATCCCGACAGTCGATCTCGTGGAAGTGGTCGTCGATATAGGCAACTGCTCAGGCGACACCGTCGACAAGTTTGATCGTTTTGGTTTGACACCCCAGCCAGCCAACAACGTGGCAGCGCCGCTGATCAAGGAGTGCCTCGCGAATATCGAATGCAGGGTCGCCGATACCAGCCTCGTTGGTAAGTACAATCTCTTCATCCTCGAAGCCGAGCGGATCTGGATCGACGCGGGCCGAAAGGCACGGCGAACCATGCATCATCGTGGTGATGGCAGCTTCTCCGCGGATGGAGATGAACTCGACATGCGCAAGCGCATGGTGAAATGGCACCACTTGCAGCGCTGACGCCATTCAAGAGTGACATAAATGGCTCCGCGCACATCCCCTTTTGAGCTCCGTCACCTGCGTTAGCAGCCTGCCGAGCCGATCTATTGGGATCAGTGCAGCAGGTCGTGGCGCTGGATGCCCTCGAACACTTCCAGGATGCGGTTCGCGGTAGGGGCGTGGCACTCCCGGTCTTCCGGATAAAGGGGCAGCACGTCGAGCTTCGCGGCCTTCATCGCGGCGCGGACCTGGCGTTCGATGAGGGCCTGGACCAGCATGGCCAGGAAGTAGATCAGGAGCAAGGCCTCGATCCGGCCCTCATCCTTGAGAAAGGCCGGCGCCACGGCGTACACCGACTTGAGTTGTTCGTGCCGCTTCTCCAGGCTGGGCTGGGCCTTGTATTTCAGAAGGACCTCGGCGGCAGGGAGGTCGTCACAGTTGGTGATCAGCGGGTACATCCCGTCGCTGCGGGCATCGTAGGCGATGGGGTCGGCTTTCGGCTTCCAGGCCACCCTGAACCGGCTGCGCTCGACCTTCACATAACGGGTGTTGGTGCCCGGGTGACCCCGGCTCCCCTGCTTGAACCGGCCGTCCTTGGTTTCGGTTACTTCCGCCTCGGCCCAACGGGAGACGCCCCCTTGGGCCAGGATGCGCGCGACTGCTCGTTCTGCCTCGCCATCAGCTGGCTCCACACCCAGACGATCCGGTAGCCTTCGGCCGAGGGGTTGGGGGCTGGGACCACGCGCCAGACATCCTCCGGATGATCGGCACCGTGAGCGTTGGGGCGACGGATGACCTCTTCCCAGGGCAGGTCGTGGTCCTGAAGGTAGCGCCGGAACCTGAACAGCCGGTCGAGAGCACGCCCCACCCGGTCGTCGTTCAGGCCATCGACCTGGTCGGGCGCCAGCCCGAGCAGGGAGGGCAGAAAGGGCTGCGCCCACTCCTGGAGTCCATAGATGGGCCTGCGCCCGAGGAGGATGTTGCGCAGCAGGATGCCGAGGGCGGTGGCCGGGCGGATCCGGCAGCGCCGGTCCACGTGGGGTACATACTGCTCGATGAGTGCATCCAGGCCCAGGCGGTCTAGGACGTGCTGAAGCACCGGCAGGGCGCCGAGCGATCGCGAACGCAGGGTGAAGTCGGCGAGGTCGGTCATGGGCGGGATGCTCACGGGGGTTGACATCGTTTATTCTAGCAGTATTATTACTGCTAGTCAAGAGCAAGGACCCAGAAACCATGAATTCCCATCCGCAACCCATGACCGCCTTTCTGGCGGAGATCAAGCAGTTCAAGGCCGCGCTCGGCGAGATTGGCCTCGTCCTCCGGGGCTCCGTCACCGAGAGATACATGCCCTGTGGCCGCCCGGGCTGCCGGTGCCAGGCAACCCCCCCGAGCCTCCATGGGCCCTACTTCCAGTGGACCACGAAGGTCGAAGGAAAGACCAGGACCGTCCGTCTCCGACCGGATGAGGTCCCCCTCTATCGGGAATGGATCGCCAATGGCCGCAAGCTGGATCAGATCATCCGGAACTGGGAGCAGACGGGATTGGCGGCTGCTGCGCTAATTCGCGAGAAGTGACTTCGAGATGTGCGGAAAGTCAGACCTGCGGGTTCTTTCTTGGTCTTTGTATTTCAACTGGGCATCAAAAAAACCTATGAAATCATAGGGTTTCGTGACCATTGCTCGGTAAGTGCTTGGAGCCGCTTTCCGGATTTGAACCGGAGACCTTCCGCTTACAAGGCGGGCGCTCTACCAGCTGAGCTAAAGCGGCGATGCGCCGGTGCCAGGGTGGCTGGGCGGCGTTCCTGGAAGTATGCCCCAGGCCCGTGGCATCTGCCAACTTCCCCGCTTCCCCGGGCCGGCCGGCGGTGGGATGATCAGGGCCTTCCTGAACTTCGAGGTGGCGTTTGACCCAGCTGTATCGAATCGCCGTGGTGGATACCGAGACCACGGGACTCTACCCCTCCCGGGACCGGCTGGTGGAAATCGCCATCATGCTGCTGGAGGTGGACGGCGCCGGGCGGCTGCTGCGGCGGCTGGAAACCTACCAGGAGCTGAACGATCCGGGGATGCCCATCCCGGCCGAAGCCACCGCCATCCACGGCATCACCGACGCCATGGTCCAGGGCCGCCGGATCGACGCGGCCCGGGTGACCCGGATGCTCATGGAGGCGGATCTGGTGGTGGCCCACAACTGCGGCTTCGACAAGGGCTTCGTGCGCCAGCTGGTGCCCGGGGTGGACGCGCTGGTCTGGGGCTGCTCCTGCCGGGGGATCCCCTGGCGCAAGCTCTACGCCACGCTGGAGAACACCCGGCTGCAGTACCTGGCGGCCCGGCTGGAGGTCTGCACCGGCACCGCCCACCGGGCCCTGGGCGATGTGGAGACCACGGTGAACCTGATCCTGGGCACCGACCCCCAGGGCCATTCCCACCTCCTGCACCTGCTCACCCGGAAACTGGCGCCTCGGGTATAGTGGGCTTCCCGCGCGGTCCGCGGGCAGGAAAAAACCATGACGATGACGGCCTCCCTCGTGCTCCTGTGCCTGCTCCTGGGTCCCGGGGTCCCCTCCCGGGCCGGGGATCCGCTGACCAGCTTCAATGACGCCTTCCGGGAAACCTATGCCAAGGCCAAGGCGGACAGCCTGGTCCGGACCGGGCCGGTGCTGATGCTGGCCGGGGACCAGCTGCTGCTCTACCGGCACGCCGCGAAGGTGGCGGAAACCACGGTCCGGCCCACGCTCTACCACCGGCTCAAGGCGGTGGCCCACACGCCCCTGGCCATCCACCTGCTGTTCACCGCCCCGGACCGGCCTTCCCGGGAACGGGTGGCGGACCTGCGGAGGCTGGCGGAGGCGGCCCGGGCCGACCTGGCCCGCTGGGCGCCGCCAGCGCTGCTGGCCAACCAGGAGCGGATCCTGGACGGCTGCCTGGGCCTGCTGGACCGGCAGCTGCGCCCGGGCGGGGCCGACCCCGAAAGCCTGGCCGCCTTCGCCCTGGCCATGGGGCCGCTGGTGCTGGCCAACGCGGACCAGGCGGCGGCCCTGGAACTGGAGGCGCTGGACCGCGGGGTGGCCCGGTTCCGCGAGGGCCTGGCGCCCGGGGAATGGGAGGCCCTGCGGGTGGTGGTCATCGGCTCGCACATGGCCCGGGAGGGGGAGGTGGCCATGCAATACTTCTGCCGGCTCCTGGCCGAGCCCGGGGAAGGGAACCGGGTGGTGTTCGCCGAAGGGCTGTGGCAGGCCCGGGACGCCATGGACCTCCTGGCCACCCACCGGGTGGACCTGGGGCTGGGAGCCGCCTTCTTCCGCGACCCCATGCGCATGCACCGGGACATCCTGGCCGACGGCGCCGGGAAGTGGCTCGACGGCCACCTGCCGCCCGGGCCGGCGCATTGACAAACCGACGATTCGTCTATTAAGTTGAGCTGAATAGGGCGACTGCGCATTCGGGCGCGGGCCCCGGAGGATGGCACCTCTCCCGGGTCTTGTTCCGCCACCCTGACAATGGAGGACTTCATGGCTTTGATCGTTTGGGATCATCGGCTTGAAACCGGGCACGGCAAGATGGATGAGCAGCATGAATCGCTTGTCGAGATCCTCAACCGTCTGGATGGCGCCATGAAGCAGGGCAAGGGCAAGGATGAGGTGGGGGGGATCCTGATCCTTCTCAAGGATTTCACGGTGAGCCACTTCGCCATGGAAGAGCGACTCATGGAAGAGCACCCCTATGCAGGCTCGGCCAGGCACCAGCAGGTCCATGCGGAACTGGTGGCCCAGCTGGCCGATCTGGTGGACCGGTTCGAGCAGGGCCGGGCGGCCATGACGTTGCCGGTCATGAACTTCCTGGAGGATTGGCTGGTCAAGCACATCCAGGAGGAGGACCTGCAGTTCGCCCGGGAATTGCAGGGACAGGGCAGCCGCTAGCGTAGGCTTCCAGTTCCGCCCACAGCTCGTTCTGGTCCGGGCGCCGTTCCCGGCAGGCTTTCAGGGAAGCCTGGAACGCCGCCCGGTCCAGCAGGCCCTTGGCCGGGGCCTGCGCCATGCGGGCCAGGCAGTGGGCCTCCCAGCGGGCCCGCTCCGGGCCGGTGAGGGTTTCCGGCCAGTTCCGGGCGCGGTAGCGGAAGAACAGCTCTCCCAGGCGCGGGTCCCGGAAGGCCGGCTTGAGGCCGGCCAGGGCCGCCGGCGGGGTGCGGCTGATGCGGTCCAGCGTGGCGCGGTCCTGGTTGCCGAAAAAGCCGCCGTAGAGGGCGAAATCGGGATCGCTGGCGGGCGGGAAGCTGGCTTCCATGGCCTCCAGCACCCGGGCGCGGAACCCGCCCTGGGCCTCCAGCCGCGCGCCCCGGGCCTGGGCCGCGGGCAGGTCCACCTGGTAGCGCTCGGCCACCGCCGGGGTGAGCAGGCGCAGGTCGCGCACCACGATGGGGCAGCGGTTGGTGTGCAGGGTCTTGGCCGGCAGCCGCTCGCGGCCCTGCCGGGCCAGGTCCTCGCTGCTCTGGAAGAGGTGCTGGCGCAGGGTCTCCACGTCGAGGTCCAGGAAGGGCTCGAACGGGTGGCGCAGGTCCCACAGGGCGATCTCGTTGGGCCGGCCCGGCAGATCGCCCAGGGGCCAGACCAGGGCGAAGGCGCCCTGGGCGGCCTTGAACATGCCGGACACGTGGATGAGCACCTGGGGATGGGCGGGGTCCACCTGGTTGCGCACCCAATGCTTGCTGCGCGCCTTCAGGGCGTACTCCCACAGCCTGGGCTGGGCCGCCTTGAGCTTGCGGGCCAGGGCGATGGTGGCGCGCACGTCGGCCAGGGCGGTGTGCGCCTGGGCGTGGGGGATGCCGTTGGCGGCGGTGAGCAGCTCCAGGCGGAAGCTGGGCGCGCCGTCCTCGCCGTCCGGCCATTCCATGCCCTCGGGCCGGAAGGCCCGGGCCAGGCGCAGCGCGTCCAGCAGGTCCCACCGGCTGTTGCCGTTCTGCCACTCGCGCCCGTAGGGGTCGATGAGGTTGCGGTACAGCGTGCTGCGGGTCAGCTCGTCATCGAAGCGCAGGCTGTTGTAGCCGCAGCTGCAGGTCTCCGGCCGGGCCATCTGGGCGTGGATGGCGGTGATGAAGTCCCGCTCGCGCACTCCCAGCCGCTCCACCGCGTCCGGGCCGATGCCGGTGAGGCCGCAGGACACGGGGTCGGGCAGGTAGTCGGGGCTGAGCCGGCACCAGAGCTCCAGGGGCTCCTCCACCAGGTTCAGCTCCGGATCGGTGCGCTGGCCGGCGAACTGGGCGGGGCGGTCGGCCCGGGGGTCCAATCCGAAAGTTTCGTAGTCATGCCAGTAGAAGGAAAAGGCCATGCCTGCGAGGATACGATGGGTGGCTGCCTTCTTCGCAGTGCTGTTTTTTGTGAGCCCCTCATGGCATCCCCTCCGCTGGTCATTCCCCTGCTGCGCGCCGCCGCCTGGTTCGCCCTGGATCCCCTGGATCCGCTTCTGGCCCCGGGGGCGGACGGTTTCCTGGACCTGGCCTGGGGCGAGCCCGATGTGGCCTTCGTGGACCGCCTGCAGCGGCGGCGCCTGAGCCCCCTGGCCCGGGGCTGCTTCCACTGCGCCCGCCGGGTGGACCCGCCGGAGCAGGTGCGGGTGGTGTTCGCCTCCCGGCACGGGGAGGCGGAGCGGACCCTGGCCATCCTGCAGGACCTGGCGGCCGGGGCCGAGGTGTCCCCCGCCCTGTTCTCCATGTCGGTGCACAACGCGGTGCCCGGGTTGTGGTCGATCCTGACCGGCGACCGGGAACCCTTCAGCGCGGTCGCCGCGGGGCCGGACAGCTTCGGCTGGGGGCTGGTGGAGGCCCTGGCCGCGTTCCGGGCGGATCCGTCCGGTCCGGTGCTGTACCTCTACGGGGACGACCGGCTGCCGGATCCCTGGGCAAGCCCCACTCCCCGGGGCGTGCTGCACGCGGTGGCGCTGCTGCTGGGCGGGCCGGGACGCCCGCTGGCCCTGGGGCCCGGCCTGCCGCGGCCGATCCCGCTGCTGCGGACCCTGCGCGGCACTGGGATCAGCGATTAAGCTCATCCCCGCGGCCGGAATTCTATATGATTGAGAAAGCCAATCCCTTGCTGCGGCCGGGGATTCCAGGCCCCCCGGGGCGTTTCACAGGAAAGTCCAGGCACATGGTCGTCTCCCCTATTGAAATGAAACAATTCATCATTGATACCCTTGAATTGGAGGACTTGACGCCCGAAGCCATCGGCGACGACGAGCCCCTGTTCGCCGGAGGCCTGGGCCTGGATTCCATCGACGCGCTGGAACTGGGCATCGCCTTGCGCAAGCGGTTCCACGTCCAGGCGGCGGAACAGGATCCCGCGCTCAAGGACCATTTCCGCACGGTGCGCAGCCTGGTGGCGTTCGTGGCCGGCGCCTGAGCTTCCGGCCCGGACGGCGGGCCCACCGGCTGGGTGGGGCGTTATGCTCAAGGTCCGGAGGCCCAGCGCCGTGCGACACCCATTCAATGGCTCAACCGATTCGACTTCCGGGCACCCCGCGGACGCGGTGGTGGTGGGGGCCGGCCGGCTGACCCTGGAGGACCTGCTGGCGGTGGCGCTCCAGGGCCGCCCGGTGCTGCTGGACCAGGGCGCCGGCCGGGCCCGGGTGGAGGCCAGCCGGGCCTTCCTGGACGACCTGCTGCGGGACGGGGTGGAGGTCTACGGGGTCAACACCGGCTACGGCGATTCCTGCACGGTGGCCGTTCCGCCCGAGCTGCTGGCGGAGCTGCCGCGCCAGCTCTGCCGCTACCACGGCTGCGGCCTGGGCCGGTTCCTGGAGCCGGAGGAGACCCTGGCGGTGCTGGTGGCGCGGCTGGCCAGCCTGGCCCAGGGCTATTCCGGCGTGCGCTTCGAGCTGCTGGAGGCGCTGGCGGCGCTGATCAACCGGCGGGTCCTGCCGCGCATTCCGGCCGAAGGCTCGGTGGGCGCCAGCGGCGACCTCACGCCGCTGTCCTACGTGGCGGCGGTGCTCATGGGCGAAGGGGAGGCGCTGCAGGACGGCGAGGTGCGCCCGGCCCTGGAGGCCCTGGCGCGGGCCGGCCTGGCGCCGCTGGAACTGGCGCCCAAGGAGGCGCTGGCGCTCATGAACGGCACCGCGGTGATGACCGGGCTGGCCTGCCTGGCCTACCAGCGGGCCGAGTACCTGGGCCGGCTGGCCTGCCGGATCACGGCCCTGGCGGTGGTCTGCCTGCAGGGCAACCGGGAGCATTTCCACCCCCGGCTCTCGGAGCTGAAGCCGCACGCCGGGCAGGGCGAGGCCGCGGCCCGGATCTACGCCGACCTGGGCGGCGGCCCCGGCAATGCCCTGCGCCTGCAGGACCGCTACTCCATCCGCTGCGCGCCGCACGTGATCGGGGTGCTGCTGGACGCGCTGCCCTGGATCCGGCGCGACCTGGAGAACGAGCTGAACAGCGCCAACGACAACCCGCTGTTCGACGGGGAGGCCCGGCTGATGCTGCACGGCGGGCACTTCTACGGCGGCCACGTGGCCTTCGCCATGGACGCGCTGAAGGTGGCGGTGGCCAACCTGGCCGACCTCATGGACCGCCAGCTGGCGCTGCTGGTGGATCCGCGCTACAGCAACGGCCTGCCCGGCAACCTGTCCGGGGCCGAGCCGGCCCGGGCCGCCATCAACCACGGGCTGAAGGCGGTGCAGATCGGCACCAGCGCCTGGACCGCGGAGGCCCTGAAGCTGACCATGCCCGCCTCGGTGTTCTCCCGTTCCACCGAAAGCCACAACCAGGACAAGGTCAGCCTGGGCACCATCGCGGCGCGGGATTGCCTGCGGGTGCTGGAGCTCACCGGCCAGGTGGCCGCGGCCATGGTGCTGGCCACGGTGCAGGGGGTGGAGCTGCGCCGCCGGCAGGGGGTGCCGGCCCTGGAGCGGCTTTCCGCCGAAGCCCGGGCCGGCCTGGAGGACCTGGGCGCTGGCCTCCCGTTCGTGGCCGAGGACCGGCCGCTGGATACCGTGCTGCGCACCCTGTGCGCCGACCTGCAAGCCTGCCGATGGAGCCTCTACCCGTGAAAACCCTGCTCACCTGCCTGTTCCTGCCCGCCATGGCCCTGCACGCCCAGGTGCTCCTGCCCGGCAACCTCACCGCCCACCTGAAGGAGGCGGCGATCATCCACCTGGACTTCACCCAGACCCGCACCCTGGCGGCGCTGTCCCGGCCGCTGAAGGCCAGCGGCAGCCTGGTGCTCACCCGGGACAAGGGGGTGATCTGGGCCCTCAAGCGGCCGGTGGCGCTCACCTACGTGATGGGGCCCAAGGGCCTCACGGTGGTGAACAGCGACGGCAGCCGGGAGCGCAAGACCGCCCGGGACGCGCCGATGGTGGCGCAGATGGGCCAGATCTTCCAGGCCCTGGCCCAGGGCGACTGGCAGGTGCTGGGGAACTTCTTCACGGTCACCGGGGACGGCGGGCCCACCCATTGGGAGGTGACCATGCTGCCCAGGCCCCAGGCCGCGGCCTTCGTCAAGCGGGTCCGGCTGGACGGGGGCCGCTTCATCGACCGGATCCGGGTGGAGGAGGCCGCCGGGGACCGGATGGAGCTGGTGTTCCAGCACCAGACCCTGGACGTGCCGCTCACCGGGGCGGAAACGGCGCTGCTGGCCCAGGAATAGGCCTATTTCGGCATATGCCGGCGGGCGTGCCCGTAGAGCGCCGGCCACACCAGGGCCAGGGCCTCCTGCATCAGCACCGGCAGCACCGGCCGCCCATGGCCCTGCACCCAGAGTCGCTCGGCGCCCCGCAGGGCGGCCAGCAGCAGCCCGGCCTCCAGCTGGGCGGTCCGCTCCCCTTGGGCCCCCGCCGCGCCCCAGCGGCCGAAATGGGCGGCCAGCAGCTCATGGTAGTCCCGGTCCAGCTCGGCCCGCCGGGCGCGCAGGGCGGGCTCCGCCTCGATCCGCTCCAGCCGCCGCAGCCAGTGCTCCCGGTCCTCCTCCAGGTGCCGGGCCAGGGCCAGGCAGGCTTCCGCTAGGCCGGCGCGCTCCAGCGATTCGCCCAGGCCCCGCACCAGATCGTCGTGGTCGTGGAAGAACAGCGCGGCCTCCCCGGCCTCCGGCAGGTCCATGGCCCGTTCCAGCGCCTCCCGCCTGCGCTGGCGTTGCCGCTCCTGTCTGCGTCCATCCATCCGGTCATTCTACGGGTCTTGTAGAAAAAATGTCCACGTTCCCGGGTTCGGACGGGAGAATGGGGGCATGCGCCGCTTCCTTGCCGTCACCCTGCTGCTGCTGGTCCTGTCCGGGGCCGGCTGCCGGCGCCCGGTGCCGGGCGAGGTCTACCTGGCGCCCGGGGTGCCGTTCCGGCTGTGCCTTCCGGAAACCGGGCCGGACTTCTTCGCCCTCCAGGAGGTCACCTTCAGCTTCGCCGGGGGGCGGCGGGAGACCACCATGGCGGCCGTGGAGAACAAGGGCGGGCTGCTGAGCCTGGTGGTCTCCACCCCGCTGGGCCAGACCCTGTTCACGGTCCAGGTGCGCGGCCGGGCGGTGCTGGTGGACGCCCGGATCCCGCTGCCGCCCCGGCTGGATCCGGCCCTGCTCCCGGCCCTGGTGCAGTTCTCCCTCTGGCCGGAGGCGGCCGTGCGCGACGGCCTGGAACCCGGGATCAGCTTCCGGCAGGAGGGGCCCCGCCGCACCCTCCTGCGCCGGGGCCAAGCGGTCTGGACCGTCACCCGGGAGGGGGCGGCGGCGCCGTTCCAGAGCCTGGCCCTGGAGAGTCCTGCCCTGGGCCTCACCGTGCGCATCCGCACGGTGGAGCCATGACCGCGGCTCCGGTCTTCCTGTCCGCCCTGGGCCTGGTGAACGCCCTGGGCCGGGGCAAGGCGGCGGTGGCCGGCGGCCTGTTCCGCGGGGAGACCGGCGGGATGCGGCTGGAGGAGGGCTGGGTTCCCGGCCGGCAGGTGCGGGTGGGGAAGGTGGCCGACCCGCTGGCGGAGTTCCCGGGCTCCCGGACGGAACGCCTGCTGCTGGCGGCCCTGGCGGAGATCCGGGACGAGGTGGAAGCCGAGCTGCTGCGCTTCGGGCCGGACCGGGTCGGCGTGGTGCTCGGCACCAGCACCTCCGGGGTGGGGGAGATGGAGGCGGCCATCGTCCACCTGAACCGGCACGGGGCCCTGCCGGAGGGGTTCCACTACCCCGACCAGGAGATGGGCGCGCCCGCGTTGTTCCTGGCCCGCCACCTGGGCCTCCGCGGCCCCGCCTACACCGTGTCCACCGCCTGCACCTCCAGCGGCAAGGCCATCGTCTCGGCGCGCAACCTGCTGCGCCTGGGGCTGTGCGACGCGGTCATCACCGGCGGGGCGGACGTGCTGTGCCGGCTCACCCTCAACGGCTTCAGTTCGCTGGGGGCGGCCACCCCTTCGCCCACCGATCCCATGAGCGTCCACCGGGCCGGCATCAACATCGGGGAAGGGGCGGTGCTGTTCGTGCTGCGCCGGGAGCCGGCCGAGGTGGCGCTGCTGGGCGTGGGGGAATCCAGCGACGCCTATCACATCTCCGCCCCGGACCCCTCCGGCCTGGGGGCCGAGACCGCCATGCGCCATGCGCTGCTGGACGCCGGGCTGGCCGGATCGGAGCCGGGCTACCTGAATTTGCACGCCACCGCCACCGCCCAGAACGACGCCATGGAAAGCCAGGCCGTGGCCCGGGTGTTTCCCCACGGGATCCCATGCAGCGGCACCAAGCCGCTCACCGGCCACCTGCTGGGGGCCGCGGCCGCCACCGAGCTGGCGTTCTGCTGGCTGGCGCTCCAGTCCCGATGGAACCCGGAGCACCTGCTGCCGCCCCACCGCTGGGACGGCGCGGCGGACCCGGCCCTGCCGGCGCTGGCCCTGGTGGCCCCGGGATCCCGGGATCCCGGCCTGCGGGTCTGCCTGTCCAACGCCTTCGCGTTCGGCGGCAACAACCTCACCCTGGTGGCCGGAAGGCCGTAGTCCTGCCAAACTGAAGCATTAGACTGGAGCAATCATGAACGCCAACCACGAAGCCTGGTTCAAGATCTTCCGCGAGCGGGCCAAGAGCCTGGCCCGGCACATCGTCCTGCCCGAGGGGGTGGACGACCGCTCCCTCATCGCCGCCGCCAAGCTGATCCACGAGGGCATCTGCCGGCTCACCGTGCTGGGCAACCCCGCCCGGGTCCAGGCCCGGGCCAAGGAACTGGGCATCTCCCTGGAGGGCGTCACCCTGCGTGACCCCGCCAACGACCCCTCCACCGTCGTCCTGGCCAACGCCTACTACGAATCCCGCAAGCACAAGGGCATGACCCCGGAGAAGGCCCTGGAAACCGTCAAGACGCCCCTGTACTTCGGCGGCATGATGGTCAAGAGCGGCGAGGCCGACGGCTTCGTGGCCGGGGCCCTGAACACCACCGGCGAGACCGTGCGCGCCTGCCTGCTCACCATCGGCTGCGCCCCCGGGGTGAAGACCGTCTCCTCGGCCTTCCTGATGATCCATCCCGACCCCGCCTTCGGCGACAAGGGCGCGATGATGTTCGGCGACTGCGCCGTGCTGCCCGATCCCGATGCCGAGCAGCTGGCCGAAGTGGCCCTGGCCAGCGCCGGCACCGCCAAGGCCATGCTGGGCATCGACCCCAAGGTGGCCATGCTGTCCTTCAGCACCGCCGGCAGCGCCGAGCACGCCATGGTGGACAAGGTGCGCGCCGCCCTCAAGCTGGTGCGCGAAAAGCAGCCCAGCCTGATGGTGGACGGCGAGATCCAGTTCGACGCCGCCATGATCCCCGCAGTGGGCCAGAAGAAGTTCCCCGGCTCCAAGGTGGCCGGCCACGCCAACGTGCTGGTGTTCCCCGACCTCAACGCCGGCAACATCGGCTACAAGATCGCCGAGCGCTTCGGCGGCTGCTCCGCCTGCGGCCCGTTCCTCCAGGGCCTGCGCAAGCCCGGCAACGACCTCAGCCGGGGCTGCACCGCCGAGGACATCGTCAACACGGTGATCCTGACCGTGCTGCAGACCGCGCTCTGAGGCTGGACCTGGAACGGAAAAGCGCCCGGTTCGCCGGGCGCTTCCGTATGGGAATGATTATTTCGTGAAAACGGCTTACGCGAGACCTTCGATATCCTGCTTGACGCCGTATTTCCGCTCGTAGGAATTCTTCAAGACATCATCCGGCAGCGCTTTCTCCCATCTGGCCACGGCAATGGTGGCAACCGCATTGCCGATGACATTGGTGGCCGTCCGGCCCATGTCACCCAGGCGATCGATGGTCATGATCAAAGCGACACCTTCCAGAGGCAGGCCAAAGGCCGCGCAACATCCTGCGATCATCACGATGGCAAAGCCCGGGATGGCCGCCGCCCCTTTGCTGGATATCATGATCGTAAGCAGAATAAGGATCTGTTGGCTCAAGGACAAGGGAACGCCGTAGACCTGCGCGATGAACACCACCGCCATCGAAAGGTACAGGGTGCCGCCGTCCAGGTTGAAAGAGTAGCCCGTGGGCAGCACGAACATGACGATATGACGCGGGACGCCAAATTCCAACAGCCTTTCAATCAGCATGGGGAATGCCGATTCGCTGCTGCAGGTTGAAAAGGCGATCAACAGGGGCTCTTTGATTGCCCGAAGAAGGTGAAGGAAATTCACCCTCCAGATGAGGCTGGCCCCGCCAAGAAGAAGAATCAGGAAAATGATCAAGCCAGCATACAGGCACAGGAGCAATTTAGCCAAGGGCAGCAGCATGGCAAATCCATAGGTGCCGACGGAAAAGGCAATGGCCCCAAAGACACCGATGGGAGCAACTTTCATGACAAACATGGTGAAACGGAACATCACATTGGTGATGTTCTCCGCCAATTTCACAACGGGTTCGCCATGCTTTCCCGCCGCTGCCGCGGCCAGACCAAAGAAGATGGAGAAGAACACCACCTGCAGCAAGGCGCCGCGAGCCATGGAATCCACAATGTTGGTCGGGACAATCTCGATCAGGATCTGGAGAATGTCGATCGATTTCTTGGATGCGGCAACGACACTGGTGGTGTCGAGCGTATGGGGGGCGATGACTCCCACACCCGGCTTGAAGGTGTTGACAACCAGAAGACCGATGACCAGGGCCACCGTGGTTGCCACTTCAAACCATATGATGGATTTCAGGCTCAGTCTTCCAAGGTTCTTGAAACTTCCGGTGCCAGCCACGCCAACAATCAATGCGCAAAAAACCAGCGGCACGACGATCATTCTGATCATTCGTAGAAACACATCGGCAAGGGGCTTCAGGGCTATTCCGCAGTGGGGGAAAAAATAGCCAAACATCGCCCCAAATACCAGGGCCATCATGATCTGTGTGGGCAATGAGGGGCGAGAGAATTTACGCAACATGGTCTCCTCCTGATTTCATATTCATGATTTGGACGGTTTGCGCTGATGGGCGCAAAGGTGCATTGCTGCGCGTCATAATTTTGCAAGCTCGCGAGTGACCAGGAGGAATTTCTTGATATCTGCCAGCGAATTGCAATGCAACGGAGAAACCCTGATCGCTCCCGTCATGTTGAATGATTCCAACATTCTCTTGGAAAAAGGGCTGGAGGTGACCCTTTCAAAAACAATAACCCCTCGTTTTTCATATTCGCTGACCGCTTGATTGATTCCCAGGTTCTTGAATCCGATGGCGACGATAAGATCGCGAATGGTAAGATCCTTGCAGTCCAGAACCAGCTCGATGTTGTCAATATTCCTAAGCCCTTCAACCTCCCCCATCCCGTTGTACATTGCTGACATCAATGCTCTTTCGTGCAAAGCAATTTGAGTCATTCCAGCCGCAAACAGTTCCCGGCGATCCACACTTTGGATATAGTTGCCGCCAATCCAACACACATAATTTACGATTTCGGTTAGGGCTGCGAAATGTCCAGGGGTCGGGCTTCCCAGGTCCCAGTGGTCGGCTTCAAAGCATAGCTCCTTATGGTGCGGAAGCCTCGCGGCCCGGCCGGAAAGCCAGGCAATTCCAATCCCCCTGCAGCCAAAAAACTTGTATGGAGCAAAGGTGATCCCGTCCACGGGGGTTTTCTTCAGGTCGATGAGACCGTGCGGGGCGTGCTGCACGGCATCGACCAGGATATAGATTTCGGGGTTGATGGTCCTGGCTTGCCTCACGATGGTCTCGATATCGTGAACGGTTCCGGAGATATTCGAGGCATACATCACATTCAGGAGACAGGTGTCTTTGTCGATCAACTTTAGAATTTCTTCGGAATCCACCCCTCCTGTTTCGGGGTTGCTTTTGGCAACCCGAAGCTCTTTACCGAGCCGGCCCGCATAGAAAGTCATCGAATCATAGACCGAGGGGTGCTCAAGGACGGTCGTCACCATGTTCCCGCCCTTGGTATTCTCGGCGACGGCGCGCACGAGATCGAACATGGCTTCGGAAGCCGTCAAGCCCGTAAACAGGGCACCTTCCTCAGCGTTAAGAATGATTTTAAGATCTTTGATCCCCTCGGTCCGCACCTTGGCAAGATACTGAGCCATCTGGTTGCTGTGGCCCGGGCAGTCAGGATTTGCATCAATCCCTGCGAACGCTTCGTTTGCACTTTTTAACCGAAAAGATCCACCCGCATTGTCAAAAAAGAGCCTATTCCCAAAATGACGATCACAGTCAACATGATTAAATTTTTTCTTGATTGCAGTCATCAAATCATTGGAAAAAGGTACGCCCTCACTGACCATTTGGGCCCTTGAAGGGCTGCTTGTTTGGATCGCCATTGCTTTCTCCTTGAGAAAATTCCAATCAACCAGCATCCTGAAAGGGTGAAACAATTTCACCATTCAGGTTATCTGGTCATGGCTAAATGGAAAAAAATGATAGTACCCAGTGATGCTGGGTCGGTTCCTCTTGTCGGTCAATTCCAGAAGCGGTAACATGAAAGATAGATCAAGGATTCACGGCAATCAACTATCTGTTTATGAGGTTAACCTCAGGGAAAATGAATACACGTCAGATGAAATACTTCTGTGAAGTGGTCGACGCCGGAAGCATTGTGCAGGCGGCCAAGCATCTTTTTGTCGCTCAAAGCGCCATCACCATGACGATTGGTCAACTGGAATCCGAACTTGGCGGGGAGCTGTTCGATCGGAAAACCCGGCCGTGGGAACTCACCACCCTGGGGAAATTCGTCTTCCCTCGCGCCAAAGAGCTCCTGAGGCAGGGCAAGCGACTGGAAGAGAATGCGCGTGGACTGGCGGCTGGCAACCGGGGCTGGATCAGCATCGGGTACATCGAGTCCACGATGCATTCGCTGATGCCCAAGGCCATCAAGACCTTCAGCAAGATGTTTCCCGATGTGAAGATGGAACTGTCGCTGGTGTCCACCTATGAACAACCTGAACAGCTGCGCAATGGTCGGATCCAGTTGGGGCTGTCCCGCTTTTTTGGCACCTTTGAATGTCACGAGGACTTCAATTACAAGGTTCTGTTGAAGGAGCCGTGCGTCATCGTATTGCCAAAAGACCATCCCCTGGCCGAAAGGACTTCCCTCAGCCTCCCGGAGTTGATCACCATCCCCTTCATCTCCGTTCTCCAGAACCCCACGCTGCAGCTCATGCCCATGATGATGAAGGCGGGTTTCACGCTTCAGATCGCCCAGAAGGCCACGGAGGTGCCTTCGGCTCTGGGGCTCGTCGCAGCCGGACTCGGGTTCACCTTCATTCCCGCCTCCTTTGCGGTCAACAACCGCTCGGATGTCGCTTTCATCCCTGTCGCGGATCTGCCCTGGGAGACCAGCGTGGTGGCGGTGACCATGGCCGACCAGGGCAACCCGCTGGTCGGGGCGCTGGTGGACATCCTCCTTGGGCCATCGGACCCGGAATCAGGCCAGGGGAAGGTTCCGGCGGTGTCGAAATGACCGATCCGGCGGTCTCCGCGCCAACTCGGTCATGATGGCTGCTGGAGGCTTTCCCATGTTGCGACTGCTGCTGTGCGGATGGCTGGCGCTGGCGGCGCCCAGCCTGGGCGCCCAGGACGGGCCCAAGGAGAAGATCAAGGAGGCCGGCAAGGCTGTGGGCCACGCCGGGGTGCAGGTGGGGCACGCGGTGCGGGATGGGGCCCGGGCGGTGGGCCATGCGGTGAAGAAGGGGGTCCACAAGACCGGGGAAGGGGTCAAGCAGGGGGTGAAGAAGGTCGGCGGGGCGGCGGGGAAGAAGGATGATTGAATCCGGCAAAATGCTGTTTCCCTTATTGGATATTCGTCCCTAGGATTGAAACCGCATACCGATTCAACCTTTCATCCCCCCATCCCCTGCGGAGGTCCGGCTTGGCCCACCTCTTGTCGCTGCTTCCGGTCCAGGCCTACCAGCTGGCGCTGGTGCTGTTCCTGTCGTTCCTGATCGGCCTGGAGCGGGAGGAGACCAAGCGCGGCGGGAAGAAGGTGTTCGGCGGGGTGCGCACCTTCCCGCTGCTGGGCTTCCTGGGCTACGTGGTGGCCCTGCTGGGCCACGACAACGGCTTCGCCATCCTCATGGGCCTGATGGTGGTGGGCGCCTTCATGGTGGTGTCCTACTGGCACAAGCTGCAGGGCGCCAGCGAGGCCGGCATCACCACCGAGATCTCCGGGCTGCTGGTCTACCTGGTGGGGGCGCTGGTGCACGCGGGCTTCCTGTGGTTCGCCGGCGCGCTGGTGGTGGCCAGCCTGCTGCTGCTGGAGTTCAAGGCGGCGCTGGAGGGGCTCACCGAACGCATCGCGCCGGAGGAGGCGGTGGCCTTCACCAAGTTCCTGCTGCTCACGGCGGTCATCCTGCCCATGGTGCGCGACCAGGATTTCACCGCGTTCCGCATCAACCCGTTCAAGACCTGGCTGGTGGTGGTGGCGGTGAGCGGCATCTCCTACGCCAGCTACCTGCTGCAGAAGCTGGTGAAGGGCCGGGGCGGCATCTACCTGTCGGCGGTGCTGGGCGGCCTCTACTCCAGCACCATCACCACGGTGGTGCTGGCCAAGCGGGCCGCCGGCGGCAGCCGCGCCCACGAGTATTCCGGCAGCATCCTCACCGCGTCGGGCTTCATGTACCTGCGCATCCTCGGCCTGGTGTGGATGTTCAACGGGGCCCTGGGCCGGGCCCTCACCCCCGGCTTCGCCGGGCTGGCGCTGGCCGGGGTGGCCGGAGGCTGGGTCTGGCACCGGCTGCCCGACGGTCCGGAAACCGAAGCACCCGCCGCCACCCTGTCCCAGAACCCCCTGGAGCTGGGCACCGCCTTCCTGTTCGCCATCCTGTTCCTGGCCATCCTGGTGGCCACCCACCTGGCCCTCACCTACCTGGGCAAGGGCGGCATCTATTCCCTGGCCGCGCTCATGGGGGTGACCGACGTGGACCCCTTCATCATGGGCATGACCCACGAAGCCGGCGCCTCCACCACGTTCCAGGTGGCCGCCGTGGGCATCCTCATCGCCGCCGCCTGCAACAACATCATCAAGGGCTGCTATGCCTTCTCCTTCGCCCGGGGCAAGGCCGGCCGCTGGAGCCTGATCCTGCTGGCCGGGCTGGGCCTGGCGGGGCTGGTGCCGGTGTTCTGGATCTGATCCGAGGAACCTGTCCCTGGAATCCCGCCCATGCGGTACGCTCCGGCCCCTCTGACCCTCGCATCCCAATCCCGCTCATGCCGTCTTCCGCAGAAGATGTGACGGATGGCGAGTCGGAACAGTTTATATTGATATTGTTATAGTTAAACTTATAACGCTGCTAGCAACGGCTGGTTTCGGTTTTCATGATTTGGTTGACTGTCTAGACGCTTGTGAATACTGTCATGCCATGTCGAGGCCACGAAGTGACGAGAAGCGAAGCGCGATCCTGGAGGCGGCAGCGCGCGTCATCGTTACGGAAGGATTGAGCGCGCCGACGGCAGGCATCGCTAAAGAGGCAGGGGTTGCCAATGGTTCGCTCTTTACCTACTTCGAAACCAAAACGGACCTTTTCAACCAACTCTACCTTGAGTTGAAGGGAGAGATGGCGGCCGCGGCCATGGAAGGCCTTCCGGAAGGCGCTGACTTTCGGGAGCAATTCCTTCACCTCTGGTCGAACTGGATGCGCTGGGCGGTCCGCAGGCCCGAGGCGAGGCGCGCGCTGGCGGTGCTCGGCGTCTCGGACGAGATCACGCCAGCCAGCCGTGCAGCGGGACATCAGATCATGGGAAGCATCGCCGCTCTGATGGAACGGGGTCGTGCGAACGGCTCCATGCGCGACGCTTCATTTGCGTTTGTTGCCGCGATCATGAACTCGGTGGCGGAGGCGACGATGGATTTCATGGTTCATGACCCCGCCCATGCAGACGAACACTGTAAGGTCGGGTTTGACGCCCTGTGGCGGATGTTGAACTGACTTTTTTTACCTTGATAAATGACTGACTAGACATGCACCTAAAAGGAGCACCGATGTCCAATTCGATTTCAAAAAGCCAGCCTGCGGGTCGCAATGCGTATATCATCACCGGCCCGACATCCGGCATCGGTCGCCGCACAGCATTCGAATTGGCCAAGCACGGTACGGTCGTCCTGGTCGGCCGAAACCGCGGAAAGCTCGCCGAGGTGCAGAGGGCCATCGAGCGAAAAGGGCAGCACGCGGTCTCTGTGGTGTGCGACCTGTCGGATATCACCAGCGTACGACGCGCGGCTGCGGAGATCATTGCTCTTGGTCTTCCGATCGTCGGCCTTCTCAACAATGCCGGCATCATGCAAATGCGCCCGAACAAGAACGCATTGGGCTGGGACATGACGTTCGCGACGAATCACCTCGGCCCGTTCGCGCTGACAGAAGCGCTTGTGCCGCACCTCCCCAACGGTGCGAACGTCGTCTTCATTGTCTCGGCCGTGGAGAATCCTGAGCACAAGCCCGCCAAAGCTTTTGGCTTCCGGGGCGGTCGCTATCTCTCTGCGGAGGCGAGCGCGCGCGGCGAGTTGGAGCCCGGCGGTTCGAAGCAACCGGGGGCAGACGCCTACGCAACGTCCAAGCAGGCCATCCTTGCTGCGGCGTTGGCGTTCGCGCGTGAGACGCCCCGCCTGCACTTCAATGCGGTGGAGCCAGGCGTAAACGCGGCTACCGCTCTCTCGCGGGATGCCGGCGCATTCGTGGGCTTTCTGTCGAGCTACATCATTCCGCTGCTCGTACCGCTGCTCATGCCCTTCATAAAAGTTTTGAGCACCCCGAAGCGAGCCGCGCGCATGATCACCAAAGTCCTGATCGATGAATCAGGTAATACCGGTGTCTACTATGACGAAGGCGGTCATCCGATGCTCGGCTCTGTGCTCGTACGCGATCCCAAGTTCCAGGATCGCGTCGTCGCCGAGACGCGAGCTTTCCTGTCGAGCGTCCCGCACTGAATGGACGGCGCGAGACCTCGAAGTGGCCCTTGCCCACGGTCCTAGCGGAACGCCTCTTCCAGCAGCTCGTCCAGCGCCACCAGCGAGGCCGGCGCCAGCAGGCCGTGGTCGTCGTCCATGATCCGCAGCACGGCGCCCGGGTGGCGGGCGGCGAAGGCTTCGCTTTCGGCCAGCGGCACCGATTCGTCCTGGCGGCCGTGCAGGATGGCCATCGGCACGGCCAATTGCCAGTCCTGGTCATCCTGCCACAGGGGCAGGTCCGGCAGCAGTTGCGGGCCCAGGGTGAGCCACTGGCCCTGGGCGTGGTGGAAGGTGGGCATGGTGCCGCGCTTGCGGTAGCCGGCCCAGCGCCGGCCGCTCAACCGGCGCCGGGCGAAGCCGAAGGCCGGGGCCAGCAGGATCAGCCGGGCCGCAGGCGCCCCCTGGTGGGCGGCGGCGGCGGCCACCAGGCCGCCCATGCTGGAGCCCACCACCACCGGTGGTTCGGCCAGGCTCCGGAGCAGCGCGGTCACCGCCTCCACCTGGGCGGTGACGGTGAGGTGCTCGAAATCCGGCAGGTTCAGGTCCGGAGCGTGGAAGGGGATATGCCTGGCCTCGGCCCAGGCCCGGCAATGGCACGCCTTGTTGCCCTGGGGACCGGAAGCGAAGCCGTGCAGGTAGACCAGGTCCATCACGCGCCCAGGGCCGCCAGCAGGTCTTCGGGCCCGGCGATGGAGCAGGCCTTCACCTCCACCCCGGCCTCCTTGGCCTGGCGCTTCACCAGCCCGGCCAGGACCTTGCCGGGGCCCAGCTCGAAGAAGGTGGTGACGCCCCGCTCCAGGAGCAGGGCGGTGATGGCCTCCCAGCGCACGGCGCCGGGGATCTGGCGGATCAGGCCGTCGCGCAGCTGCTCGGGGTCGCTGACCACGGCGGCGTCGACGTTGTTCACCAGGGGGCAGGAGGGGGCGCTGAAGTCCAGGTCCTCCAGCAGCGGCTGCATGTGCGTCTTGGCCGGTTCCATGAGCGGGCTGTGGAACGGGGCGCTCACCGGCAGCTTCATCATCTTGCGGCAGCCGCGGACCTTGAGCAGCTCCATGGCGGCTTCCACCGCCTCGGTGTGGCCGGCGATGACGATCTGCCCGGGGCTGTTGTAGTTGGCCGGCACCACCACCTGGCCGGTCTGGGTCTGCGCGGTGCGGCAGGCCGCTTCCACTTCCGCGGCGCCCAGGCCGAGGATGGCGGCCATGGAGCCCACCCCCACCGGCACCGCCACCTGCATGGCCCGGCCGCGCTCGCGCACGGTGGCCACCGCGGCGGCGAAGGTCAGGGCGCCGGCCGCCACCAGGGCGCTGTACTCGCCCAGGGAGTGGCCCGCCACGAAATCAGGCTTGGGCAGCCGGGAACCGTAGGCCCGCACCACCATCGTGCTGTGGGTGAGGATGGCCGGCTGGGTGTGCTCGGTGAGCTTCAGCTGCTCCTCGGGGCCGCGGGCCATGAGCTGGGAGAGGGGGAAGCCCAGGGCCGCGTCGGCCTCCTGGAGCAGGGCCTGGGCGGCGGGCTCGGCCGCCGCCAGATCCACCCCCATGCCCACGGCCTGGGAACCCTGACCCGGAAACAACCATGCGACTTTGTTCATCTGGAACCTCATGACATGGAAAAGACGGCCGGGTGGCCGCCTTTTCGGGTATGCGTATCCTGGGAATGTCCTACTTGGAAGCGGCGGCGGACTGGGCGGCCACTTCGGCGGCGAAGTCGTCCTTGCGCTTTTCCAGCCCCTCGCCCAGCACGTACTTGGTGAAGCGGCGGATGCTGAGCTTCTCCCCGATCTCGGCGGTCTTGGTGGAGAGGTACTGGGCCACGGTCACATCGTCGTTCATGATGAACTTCTGCTCGAGCAGGCAAACGTCCTCGAAGATCTTGTTCATCTTGCCTTCGACGATGCGCTCCACCACGTTGGCCGGCTTGCCGGTGGCCAGGGCCTGGGAGGTGGCGATTTCCTTTTCCTTGGCCAGGAAGGAGGGGGTGACCTCCTCCTTGGAGACGAACTGCGGGGCGGGATCGTGGGCCGCCACGTGCATGGCGATCTCCCGGACCAGCCGCTGGAAGTTCTCGGTGCGGGCCACGAAGTCGGTCTCGCAGTTGAGCTCGATGAGCACGCCGACCCGGCCGCCGGGGTGGATGTAGGACTCGACGATGCCTTCGGTGGCAATCCGGCTGGCCTTGTTGGCCGAGGCCGCCAGGCCCTTCTTGCGCAGGTAGTCGATGGCCTTGTCCATGTCGCCGCCGTTCTCTTCCAGGGCCTTCTTGCAATCCATCATGCCGAGACCGGTCTTGTCGCGGAGGGCTTTCACATCCAGGGCGGTGTAAGCCATGGGAAACTCCTTTTGTTGATCTTGGATTGAAGTGTTAAGCGGTCAGGGGTCAGCAAGGGGAGCCGACGCCTGACCGCTGATCTGCTGCAGCCTAGGCCTCGGCCTCGGCGCCTTCTTCCATCTTCTCGGCCATCATGGCCTTCTGGTCGTCGCTTTCGCTCTTGTCCTGGAAGGACTGGCGGCCTTCGAGGATGGAGTCGGCCACGCGCTCGGAGAACAGCAGGATGGAGCGGATGGCGTCGTCGTTGGCGGGGATCACGTAGTTGATCTTGTCGGGGTCGCAGTTGGTGTCCACCAGGCCCACCAGCTTGATGCCCAGCTTCACCGCCTCGGTGACGGCGATGTCCTCCCGGTGCGGATCGATCACGAAGATCACGTCGGGCACGGCGCGCATGTCGCGGATGCCGGAGAAGGAGGCTTCCAGCTTCTCCTTGCTGCGGGTCAGGGTGAGGATCTCCTTCTTGGAGAGGTCGGCGGTGCGGGCCGGGTCATTCAGGGCCGCTTCGATTTCCTTCAGCTTGTCCAGGGACTTCTTGATGGTGGCGAAGTTGGTGAGCATGCCGCCCAGCCAGCGGTTGTTCACGTAGTAGGCGCCGCAGCGCTGGGCCTGCTCGGCGATCAGCTCCTGGGCCTGGGGCTTGGTGGCCACGAACAGGAAGGTCTTGCCTTCGCTGGCGCACTTGGTCAGGTAGTTGGCGGCCTGGTTCCAGAGCCGGAGGGTCTTCTGCAGATCGATGATGTAGATGCTGTTCCGGGCGCCGAAGATGTACTTCTTCATCTTGGGGTTCCAACGCTTGGTCTGGTGGCCGAAGTGGACGCCCGCCTCGAGCAGTTCCTTCATTTGAATGGCAGCCATGAGGATCTCCCTGGTAGTGCGGCGCGGCGGCCGCGTGGGATGAGAGGCGAAAGCGGTTGCTTCCGCCCGAATCGGTTCCGCCCATGGGGGGGTGGAACCCGTCAAAGACAAAGACGGGGAGAACATGTCTCCCCGCATTGGAAAAGCGTTGGCAAAGACTAGCGCTTCGAGAACTGGAAGCGACGGCGGGCGCCCATCTGACCGGGCTTCTTGCGTTCCTTCATGCGAGGGTCGCGGGTGAGCAGGCCGGCCTGCCGGAGCATGCTCTTGAGCTGGTCGTTGTAGCCCAGCAGGGCGCGGGAGAGGCCCATGCGGATGGCCGAAGCCTGTCCGGCAGGTCCGCCGCCGCCGACGGTGATCACCAGGTCGAACTTGTCCTCCAGGTCGGCCAGCACCAGCGGCTGGTGAACCACCATGCGCAGCACGGCGTTGGGGAAGTAGCTCTCGAGGGTGCGGCCGTTGACCACCACCTTGCCGGTGCCGGGGCGCATGAAAACACGAGCAGTGCAGGATTTGCGCCGACCCGTTCCGTAGTTCTGGATAATCGCCATTGTCATGCCTCGGTAAGGTTTACAGCTTGATGGTCATGGGTTCGGGTTGCTGGGAGGTCTGCTGATGCTCGGCGCCTTCGTAGACCTTCAGCTTGCGATACATGGCGCGGCCAAGGGGGCCCTTGGGGAGCATGCCCTTCACGGCACTTTCGATGATGCGGCTGGGGAAGGTCTTCTTCATGACATCGGCCCGCACCTCGATCATGCTGCCCGGCTGCGTGGTGGTGCGCCGGTACATCTTCGTGGTGTTCTTCTTGCCGGTGAACACGGCCTTGGCGGCGTTGATCACCACCACATGGTCGCCCATGTCCAGGAAGGGGGTCCAGGTGGGCTTGCTCTTGCCGGAGAGCACATCGGCTACCACCGTGCTCAGGCGGCCCACGGGCAGCCCGGTGGCGTCAACCACGAACCACTTGCGGGTGATCTTATCCAGGCCTTTGGGGAAATAGGTGCTCATGGCCAAACTCCGAAACTTCCGTAGGGACACATGTAAAACG
This sequence comes from Holophaga sp., assembly GCA_031292735.1. The sequence goes on along the minus strand of JARLGP010000080.1, from coordinate 7,583 downwards.
CCACCCAGCATGGGGTGCGCAGAAAGAAAACCTTATCGCCTTAGCCCCCGAGGGTCAAGGGATGTTTTTACAATCATCATGATCGGGCCAGCGCCATGAGTTCCTGGGCCACCCGGCTGGCGCCCATGCCGTCCACCAGGGCCATGCCGTCGCGCACCTGCTCCTGGCGGGCCTCCTGGCCTTCGGGGCCGAGCCACTGCTCGAGGGAGGCGGCGGTGGCGGCGGGGTCGGCCTCGGTGCCCAGGCCCAGGTCCAGGCAGCCGTTGTGCAGGGCCACGTCGGAAAGCATGAAGTGCTGGCGTTCGTTCTGGCCCCAGGTGGCGGCGGGGACGCCCAGGCACATGGCTTCGGACAGGGTCAGCCCGCCGGCGCACCACAGGGCGTCGAACTCGGGGATCCTGCGGGTGAGCTCGGGCAGGCCGGGGAGGATCCGGCAGCCGGGGAAGGGGGGCAGGTCCAGGCCCTGGGGCGCCAGCAGGGTGCAGCTGCCGGTCCAGCGCCCGGTGCGGGTGAGCTCGGCCAGCACCTGGAAGGCGCGCCGGGCCAGGCCCGGGCCGTCGGTGCCGCCGAAGGTCACCAGCAGCTTGTGCACCGCCAGGGGCTGCAGCGGCTCGCGGCGGGGCCGGGCCTGGAGCGCCCGGCCGTCCACCACGATGAACTGGGATCCGCGCAGGATGCGGCAGGTGCCGTGCTGGGTCTCCAGCGGGCGGACCTTGCGCCCGTTCACCACCTTCATGGGCGACACCGGCCAGCTGACCCCTTCCAGGAACGGCTGGAACAGGAGGTCGGCCTTTTCGTGGCAGTCGGTCTCGTCCTCCATGAGGGCCACCTTGAGCGGGCGCAGCGCCTGGATCTCGGCCGGGGTGGCCTCCCAGTGGTCCACCAGCACCACGGCGGCCGTGGCCTTGAGGGCCTCGGGCAGCTCGCCGTGCAGGTCTTCGCCCAGGTCCACGGCGGCGCAGGGCAGGGGCTGGTCCAGGAACGGATGTCGGCCGGCGCCCACCCGCCGGGCCCGCTCGTCCCCGGACACGGCGATGCACGCGGAGCCGCCCAGGGCGCGCCACTGCTCCTGCAAGACCAGGGCCCGGGCGATGTGTCCGAGGCCGAGCCGGAGATCGGTGTGAACACGAAGGATCAGAAGGGGATTCATGGGTGGCTGCATAATTAGAAGGGTAGTCTAGCCGCAGATCCGGCCCACCGGGCCAGAAGAATAAAGGCGAACCTTGCCGGGCGCGGTCAAGGGAAGGGATGCCCCTCGAGGAAACCAGGTTCCGGGAAGGCGGCCTGGGGCGCCGTGGCCATGGCCCAGCCTTCCTTGAAGTACGCCTCCTTGTAACGGATGTAGCGCGGCCACACGCTGGCCACCAGGTCCGCCTGGCCCTGGGTGAGGTCGCCCTTGACCTTGGCCGGCCATCCGGCCACCAGGGTGTGGGGCGGGGCCTGGAAGCCCTCCCTGAGCAGGGAGCCGGCCGCCACCAGGCAGCCCTCGCCCACCTCGGCGCCGTCCATGATGGTGGTGCTCATGCCCACCAGAGCGCCCTTGCGGATGGTGCAGCCGTGCAGCATCACGTTGTGGGCGATGCTCACCTCCTCCTCCACCAGCAGCGGCCATTGATGGTTGGTGACGTGCAGGCAGCAGAGGTCCTGGATGTTGGTGCGGGCGCCGATGCGCATGGCGTTCACGTCGCCGCGCAGCACGCAGTTGAACCAGATGGAGACGTCGTCCCCGATGGAGACGTCGCCGAGCACCGTGGCGTTGGGGGCGATGAGCACCCGGCTGCCGATCCTGGGGGCCATGCCTTGGAAGGGATAGATCAATTTGCACCTCGGCTGGCCAGTTTAACTAGAAACAGCAGGCCATTGGCTGTCCCCGCCCGGGCTGAAGGGGTATTATTTGATTTTCAAGTCTTTGAAAGGTGTCCGAAATGATCGATCAGCTGCTTCCTGCCCGAAGCCGGTTCCCCATGGAAGATCCCATCTTCGCGCTCAACGCCGAAGCCCAGAAGCGCAAGGCCTCGGGGAAGGACACCCTGAACGCCACCCTGGGCGCCCTGGCCGACGACGAGGGCAAGCTGGTGCTGCTGGAGACGGTGAAGGAGATGTGGCGCGAGCTCACCCCTTCGGAGGTGATGCCGTACGCGCCGATCACCGGCGATCCCAGCTACCTGCGGGCCCTGGTGCGGCGCCACTGGCCGAAGCTGGAAGGGTTCGGCACCGGCTGCGCCGCCCCCGGCGGCAGCGGCGCCCTGGCCATCTCCGTGCGCAACCTCCTGGCGCCCGGCATGAAGCTGCTCACCGCGGCACCGTTCTGGGCGCCCTACGCCACCCTGGCCGGCGAGGCCGGCGTGGAGGTCGTCACCGCGCCCTTCCCGGAAGCCGGCCAGCCCCTGGACGCCGAAGCCTGGCTGCGGGCCGGCACCGCCATCATGGACCAGCAGAAGCGGCTGCTGGTGTGGCTCAACGAACCCTGCCACAACCCCACCGGCCGGAGCCTGTCCCGGGCCGACCGGGAGGCGATGATGGCCCTGCTGCGCAAGCTCGCCGAGCGCGGCCCGGTCACCCTGCTGCTGGATTGCGCGTATGTGGACTACACCGCCGACCCGGCCCACGTGCGCGAGGCCCTGGACCAGTACGCCGGCCTGGGCGAGGAGGGCCGCGTGCTGGTGGCGGCCAGCCTGTCCCTGTCCAAGGCGCTGACCCTGTATGGCGGCCGGGGCGGGGCCCTGGTGTTCCCCTGGGTGAAGGACCGCGAACTGCAGGCCGCGCTGGGCGCCTCCTGCCGGGGTATCTTCTCCAACTGCGCCCGGGCCGCCCAGTCCCTGATGCTGCGCCTGGAGCAGGACGGCAAGCGCCAGGAAAGCCTGCGCGCCGAACACCGGCGCTGGTCCGGGGTGCTGGAAGCGCGCGCCCAGGCGCTGGACAAGGCCCTCAAGGGCCAGGGCCTGGCCGGCGCCCCCTGGGTGGGCGGCTTCTTCATCTCCCTGCGGGCCGCGGACCCGGCCAAGGCCTGCGCCAGCCTCAGGGAACAGGGCGTCTACGTGGTGCCCCTGCCGGACGGCATGCGGGTGGGCATCTGCGGCATGGCCGCCGCCCAGGCCCCCCATTTCGCCCAGGCCATGGGCCAGGCCCTGAAAGTCCGCTGAAACTTTTCACGTCCCAGCGCATTTAATAAATAACCCATCCGGCTCTCGGGTTTGGTGAATCCAACCCGGCCGGATGGTTCTTTTTGAATGCTGCTGGAGGCCTGGATGGTGTGCGGGAGAACGAGCTTATGGGTGGCCGGGGTCCTGGCCAGCGCCACCCCGGGCGTGGCCCAGGAACGGGCGGCGCCGGTCAGCCCGGCCCACACCTTCGCCCGGGGCTTCGACCTGGACCGGGGCTCCGAGCTGCGGGTCACCCTGGGCGGCATCCCCATGAACCTGCCCTCCACGGTCTGGGGGCCCGGCTACCTGGACAGCAACCTCTGGATTCCCGAACTGGAAGGGCCGGTCAGCTACCAGCGGGGCCCGCACGCGGTGGAGGAGGGCGGGTTCGCCCTGGCCGGGGCGCTGCGCAAGGACCTGGTGGAGCGGGTGGAGCGGCCCGCCCTCACGGCGGAATACGGCGGGGCCGAGGCCGACCGGTTCGGCCGCCTGCTGTGGCTGGATTCCCGCCCGGCCCGGGGCGCCACCTTCACCTACGCCCTGGAAGGCACCCGCAACGCCCGGCCCTGGGACGAGCTGGACCCGTCCTCCAAGGTCAACGCGGCGTTCCGGCTGGGCCGGGAGGAGGCCGACCGGGGCTGGAACGTCACCCTGCTGGCCACCCAGGAGCGGGGCGACGGCGGCGCCCCCGACCCGTTCCGGCCGCTGCCCGAGTCGCTGGAGGACCTGCACCAGGGCGACGGCCTCCGCACCCGGCGGCTGCTGCTGGGCGCCGGGCTGCGCCAGGAGGACCGGCCCGGGGTCACCACCCGCTGGCAGGCCTACGCCGGCCTGTCCGGCATGCAGGCCTGGGGCGACTACACCTACTTCCTGCGCGACGAGGACCGCGGCGACCAGCTGGAGCGGGTGGACCGGCGCGGCTTCCTGGGGCTGGAGGGCAGCCGCCAGTGGCGCTCCGCCCCCTGGGACGCCCGGCTGGGCTTCCAGACCCGGGTGGACCAGATCGCCGCCGCCGAGGTGTTCGCCACCCAGGACCGGGTCCGGCTGGAGCCGCTCCTGGAGGGCCGGGCCGGGCTCTACCACGGGGCCTTGTTCGGCCAGGGCGCCGCCCAGCTGGGCGGCTGGCGCGCCTCCCTGGGGCTCCGGCTGGACAGCCAGCGCAACCAGGTGCGCGGCGCCGGCCACCGCTCGGCCACCCTGCTGAGCCCCAAGGCCGGGCTGGCCTACCGCCCCGCCCCCGACACCGAATTCAGCGTCAGCCACAGCCTGGGCTACCGCCCGGGCAACGCCTTCCGGGATGCCGAGCCCATGACCCGGGCCACCGGCACCGACCTGGCTGCCCGCACCCGGGTGCTGGGCCCCTGGGAAAGCGGCGTCACCCTCTACACCCTCGACCTGGAGGCCGAGACCGGCCTGGACCCGGCCTGGAACGCCTTCGTGGCCCGGGGCCGCTCCCGCCACCATGGCATTGAATGGCACAACCTGGTGCGCCAGGGCCCCTGGAGCGCGGAGCTGTGCCTGGCCTGGGACCAGGCCCGGTTCCGCGACCTGCCCGGCGGCCGGGACGAGGTGCCCGGCGCCATCAGCCAGACCGGCTTCCTGGCCCTGGGCTGGCAGGGCTCGTCCCGCTCCCTGAAGGCCAGCCTCAAGCGGCTGGGGGCCTATGCCCTCACCCCGGACCGGTCGGTGCGGGCCGGGGCCCAGGATGCCCTGGAACTGAAAGCCAGCCAGGACTGGCGCCGCTGGACCCTGGCCGTGGCCGTGCTCAACGCGTTCAACCACCGCACCTTCAACCAGGAGTACTACTACCGCTCCCGGCTGCCCGGTGAAGCGGCGGAATGGGGCCGCCACGGGCGCCCCGCGGACCCCCAGGCCATCCGCCTGGAGGTGACCCATCGCTTCTGATCGCTATTTCGGAAATCTCAGGGTAGACAAACGCTGCGGATTTGGTATTCTAATGAGCCGCGGGCGTATAACTCAGCGGTAGAGTGCTACCTTCACACGGTAGAAGTCCCAGGTTCGAATCCTGGTATGCCCACCAGTTAGAAACGGCCCCTGGGTTCCCTCGGGGGCCGATTTTGGGTTAAGCGGAAGTTGGACAGTCAACGAGGAGGTTTCATGCCGTTCATCAATGCCGTGCAGCTCCGTGCCGGAATGATCATCAATTTCGAGAACGAGCTTTGCCGGGTCACCTTCGTGGAGCACCAGACGCCGGGCAACCTGCCCGCCCGGATCGCCACCAAGATGAAGCGGCTCAAGGACGGGCTCAACCGGGAAAACCGTTTCGGCTCGGCCGAGAAGGTGGACAAGGTGAGCCTTGAGCAACACATGATGGAATACCTCTACGCGGACGGCGACGCCTTCGTCCTGATGAACAACGAGACCTACGAGCAGATCGAGCTGCCCAAGGAGTTCCTGGGCGACGACGCCGCCTTCCTGCAGCCGAACATGCAGGTGGAGGTGGAGTTCCACGAAGGCAACCCGCTCAACATCACCCTTCCGCCCAGCGTCGTGCTGGAGATCCTGGAAACCGAGCCGGTCATGAAGAACGCCAACGCCACCGGATCCTACAAGCCGGCCAAGCTGGAGAACGGCATGACCGTCGGGGTTCCGCCCTACATCGAAGCCGGTGAAAAGATCCGGGTCAACACGGTGGATCGCAGCTTCATGGAGCGTGTGAAGTAGGCGTTCCGCCCCGTTGAGAAAGGCCCCGCGCTGCGGGGCTTTTTTAAGTGGGGCAGAAATTGCCTGGGAAGAACCGGCCATTTTTGTTCTTTTCCCACGGACCCGTCTGTGCCACCCAATAAGCCTTGTTCCCGGCCAGCGGTCAGGTGTGATACAAATCACTGTGAAGGGAAGGGCGACCCTATGGGGCAGGCTGTGGTGAACTTGAGGCGGATCGATTACCTGGCCGGGCTTCCTGTCCCGGAAGCGGAGGAACTGGCGGCCGTGAGCGAGCTCAGGCGCTACGCGGACGGCGCTCCCGTGTTCACCCAGGGTGAAGGCATGCCGGGGGTGTTCGTGGTCATCCAGGGCGCGCTCAAGGTGTTCCGCACCGACGGCCGGGGCAAGGTCCAGGTGATCGACATCCTGCAGCCGGGCACCTGCGTGGGCGAGGTGCAGGTGTTCGACGGCGGCCTGGCCGCCTCCGGCGCCGAGGCCCACGGCGAGACCGAGTGCTGGCTGATCCCGGCCCTGCCGCTCCGGCTCATGGCCGGCCGCAACAACGCCGTGGCCATGTGCCTCATCCAGCACTTCGCCGGCAAGATCCGCCACCTCATCTCCCTGGTGGAGACCCTCAGCCTGCACTCGGTGCCCGAGCGGGTGGCCCAGCTGATCCTGGAATACCAGGGGCGCAACCCCGGCCGGGCCCTGGTGGAGTTCCGGGAGACCCAGGAGGACCTGGCCCAGTGCATCGGCGCCAGCCGGGAGGCGTTCAGCCGGGCCCTGCGCCTGCTGGCGGACCTGGGGCTGATCCAGAGCACCTTCCCGGTGGTGCGCATCCTGGACATCCAGAAGCTGCAGCGCTACGCCCGGGGATAGATGGTCAGGTAGCCTTCGCTGGTCTCCTGCTCCCGGAGCGGGTGCGGCAGGCCGCGCAGCAGGGGCAGCATCACGTGCTCCTCGGTGTCGATGTGCTGGCGCACCAGGTTCAGCAGCTGGCGCGCCCGCTCGCCGTGCGGGCCGGGGCTGCGCACCCGGCCGTTGCGCTGGCCGTGCAGGATGGCCCGGAGGAGGATCTCCATCTTCCGGTGGTCAGCGGCGAGCCGCCGGCTGAGCGCCCCGGCGCCCACCGCCAGCAGCACCGGCAGCAGTTCCGACTCCTCCAGCTGGTGGTGGGGAACCGACACCTCCTGCAGCCAGCGGCAGGCCTGGTCCACGTCCGGCCAGCCCTGGCGGTCCAGGGCGTTGGCCAGGGCCGACATGCGGCCCAGGGCCTCCTGGTGCTGGTCGTGCCATTCGGCCAGGACCGGGGCGTCCATGGCCAAGGGAACGGGAGTGGGAAGCGGAGCGGTCACGTCCTACTTCGGCGTCTGGGTTTTCAGATAATCATCAATGCCGTGGGCGGCGGCCTTGCCGTCGCCCATGGCCAGGATCACCGTGGCCCCGCCGCGCACGATGTCGCCGCCGGCGAACACGCCGGGCATGGAGGTGGCCTGCTTTTCATCCACCACGATGTTCTTCCACTTGTTCAGCTTGAGGGCCGGGGTGGTGTTGGTGAGCTGGGGGTTGGCGGTGGTGCCCAGGGCCACTACCACGATGTCGCAGGGCAGCTCGAACTCGCTGCCCGCCACCGGCACCGGCCGGCGCCGGCCGGAAGCGTCCGGTTCGCCCAGCTCCATCTTCTGCAGCTTGACCGCCCGCACCCAGCCTTTGGCGTCGCCCAGGATCTCCACCGGCGCCACCAGGAAGCGGAAGTCGATGCCCTCCTGCTCGGCG
>JARLGP010000001.1 GCA_031292735.1 Holophaga sp. | reverse complement strand
TTGCGCCAAAGCCCAAATCTGCTCGGCGGTGCCCAGTTCTGGATGATGAAGCGTTCCAAGGCGTCGAGCCCCTTCCCAGCGGTGATGGGGCCGTCTTCCACCTTCGAGGGGGCAGGCTTCACGGACATGATGGTTCTCCCTGGGTTCGGACCTTAACTTTGCTCTCAATTCACCCCGATTTTCAGGAATTCCAGAAGAGAAATGGCCGATCACCCAAGATCGGTCGGAACAGCAACTTGGTGAATCCGATGGCGATCATGGACACCCCTGGCCGCCTACCCTCCACGTTTGGAGGGTCAATCCATGCCTATGATGCGGGCTTTGAGGCCAAACCTGCGCGAAGGACGGATGCATTGATCCCCAATCGACGCGTACCTTGCAGACCCTCGAAACCGGGAAGGGTGGATACATCCGGGTCGAAACCAAGACAAGCAAATAGTCCGTAAATCGGGTTCGCGGAACACGAACGTCCGGGTTGGTCGGCGCGATTGTGCGCAACCCGATTTACGGTCTTGGCCGCTCAAAAGGCTCCGGGCGATCGAAAGCCAGAGAGCCGATAACCCTCAGGGCGATCAGGGGGTCGTGGTGGTGTCGGACGTGGTGGTCTTCACCTTCTGCGCCGGCTTGGCTGGCTGCTTGGGGGTCTTGGTCTTGGTCTTGGTGGTGGTGGAAGTGCCATCAGGGTTGGAGGTGGTTTCGGTGGAGGTGGTCTTCTTCGCCTTCTTGGCCTTCTGCTTGGGAACGGTGGTCTCGGTGGTGGTGGTGTCGGTGCTCGTGTTCTGGGCGATCATGAACAGGGGCGTAGGAGCGGCCTTCACGGCCGCCTTGGCTTCCGTGGCAAAGGTCGGACAGGCAAGGGCAGCCGCGATGAGCAGGATGCTGAGTTTGGTCATGGCGCATCTCCAGTGGGAACCGGCACGGCCGGGTCAATGGACCTGGGTGCACGTTTCGGACCAATGATTAACGATAATATTTTCAGTAAGTTGAATCAAACAGACTACGGGCGGAGGCGCGCCTTTCAAGTTAAAATGATCTTGAAGCTCATTCAGTTCGATCGAGACCATCGGGGCAGGACGATGGCGCGAGTGGTGGAGCAGCACCGAAAGAGGCCGCTGGCGGAAACCATCCTGGTTCGTCAATCGCTTGGAAAGGTCCCGGATCGAAAAACCGGCTCATGGATAATCCTGGAGAAAGGGGTTATCTCACCTTTGACAATCGGGGTGCACATGTGATGGAAGAAGGGCGAAGGAGGGAAGCTCCTGCCCAATGAAAAGGCCCATGCAGGGTCCTGCCGATGTCTGCGGAAACCTACCAGGATTTCTTCGCAGAAGATTCTCAATTACGCCAAGCTCTCCCATTCAAAGCAGACAAGCTCACGAAAATTCCGCTCCCCACCATATCACACTGAGGCATTGGGCAAACTGGCGGAACTGAAGGCCCCCCCAGTGAGCATCAAGCCCTCTGATCCCCGCAAACCGATCCCGCTCCCCTCGTCCCCCACGAAAGATGGGGCAGTTGAATGCAGAGGAAAGTTTATATTATTGCATATATATTAAGGATTATAAAAACCACAGCAACGACTGGCCCAGGATTTCAGGGCAATAGCGTATCGCTGGGCGGGACCGGATGCCCGGTCTCCGGGTTGCCGGCCGGCTTGACTGGGGTCCGCTTTGTGACGCTGCGATCAAGAAGCATTTTGCGGACGTGGCGGAGGGCGAAAATCGAGAGAAAATTCTTGATACGCGCACCTCTAGTCAACTTGGCAATTTCGTCCGCATAAAGCTGTTCCACAGCACCGACCGGGACATGGGATTCCCTGGCAAGATTATTAACGGCCGGATCCTGGTCGGAGCGCGCATGGCTCACGGTGCCTGTGGTTAGGTTGAGGGTGCCCTCTCGTTTATAAAGGGCCACTTGTAGCTCCTCCACTCACCATGAACATAATGCATAATCCATGCCAATATACTCCGAACGGTCGGTCCAGTGGGGCGTGTGTTTGCAAGCTCTGTCGTTGCAATCTGCTTGAGACGTCCAGTGGCGATCCAAGGAAGCCTTGAAGGTTGTTGCAACGACTTCCGGTCCGGTCTAAAGCTGCCCGTCTAATCGAAGTGAGGGAGTCGACCACTCACTTTGGTTCCCTTTCGGCAGGTAGCACATGGGCCAAATGCAACTTCCGAAGAACCTGAGCCCGATCCTGAGCCAATGAGTAATGTTCAGAAGTTGAAGGTGTTGGTGGGTTGATTTAATAGCCTAGTGGTTCATCGCATTCAAAATACGGATCATAACCGGCAAAGATGATGCACTCCATGCGATCAGCATCCATCAAAATGCCTTCAGGCACCCTCTTCCTCTCCATTTCCAATGTTTCAACCAATTTACTGATCATACCAGCAATGGATCTATGAATGAGTCTGTTTCTCTTGATGGCATTGTTATATTCAATCACTGCATCAAAAAATGCATAAAATTCTTTTTTGGGATATTCCCCCTTTTGAAATAACGCGGCGCCGAGCACCGCCCATGCATCATCAACGTTAGCAGCCAATTGGTTTTTTCTATCCACCAAAAGGTGTATCGATTGGTCCGAGTTTATCCGCAATAGTTCCTTCAGCAAAGTTCGAAGGTAAGTTCTTGCCTGCGGTGAATAGGGGACTCTTGTCAATTCGTTGGCAATAAATTCGACGACTTCAGGGTGGCGAAATATGCTCACAGCTTCGACAAAATTGTTCATTCTCGCGTAGTTGTTCCGATTCCTGTACGCGATTCCAAACAAAAGGGTCAAGGCATCATTCCTCCCAGAATTGGCCATTGTCATAAGCATGGAGCATATGGACCTGAAGTCTGAGTCTGTGTCGTTTTCGATCATTTTACTAACACAGCCAAGTGGGAGCTTTCCCACCGAAAGTGTTCCCATATCAGAACATTTAACTTTCATTATTTGGAAATCTTTCCAATAATGGCCCTCTTTCTTGGCTTGAAGGTTTCTTCTAATGAAGCGTTTACCTCAGTTAAATTGAAGGATTCTGCATCCCAATCGTCCTCCAGCCACTCCTTGAACTCATCGTGCCTTGGATCTGCCGGATCACGGAGGGCATCCAGCATTTCCTGATATCCCCATACCCCGCCGCAATCCTCGGGTGGGCAGGCGCGTTCGCCTTCGAGACACACCGGTACCGTGAGAGGGACTTTGGGGATAATGATCCTCCCAACCCTGATCTCGTGGATCCAAGAGTCGCCAAAGTCGTATTCATAGCGGAACTTTGGCTTGAGATCCAGTTTCGCAAGGGCGATTCGCTCACTCTTGTAGTCCGTCCATCCCTCTGGATCGGGCTCGCCGAACTCTTCCCCGTGTATGCGGAAAGAGTGCAAATGGCAGTCCTCCCAACCAAAGGCAATCTGGATCACACCGTGGAGTTTGGCCAGAGTGTAATTCGCGGGTACGAGAACACGGCGCCAGATGGGCGGTTGGACATCGAGCAACACAATCTTCAGGTTGAGGACCTCCGAAGCAGCAGCCTGGACCAATGGAGCCTCCCTCTGATGTGGATGCCTTGATTATCCCCACCCTGGCCTGTTGCAGAAAGTCAGGAGTGTGGGCAAGGGAGGAATTTCTTCTGCCTCGCCCCCCTACTGGAATCCGCGACCTTCTTCGGGCGACCACGACAGCTTGGATTCAAATCGTTCGCATCCCTTGACCCAAAGCAGCTTGGTTCAAACGGTCATCAAAGCATGCAAAGACCAGATCAGGCGCGGTTTCCTGAATCTCTTGGGCGCAGGCAAGATGCACGGCATCATAGGCCCGAAGTGCATGGGCCCGGGCCAGTCCGGAAGCCCGAATCGTGATGGTGCGGCTGACTTCGACCACCATCAGGTCCGGCCATTTGGCTTCGAAAGTGTCCCTGATACCTTGAGCAACTTTCGCATCCAAACCTTCCCGATCCCGTCTCGCCAAGGCCGATAGAAATTCGACATATGCAATCCGGCTCGTTGCGCAGATGCCAGACAATCTGGCGGCTGTTCTTACTTCGGCACTGTGGGCCTCTTCCAGGAAAAGCTTCACCAAAGCCGAGGTGTCGAGGTAGAGGATCATCCCCGATCCTCCAGTACCATCTCGGCCAAGGTCTTCCCGCCAATGGCCACGGCATCCGGGAGAACCAAGCTTTTGCCCTTCCAGGAAATATTTGGATTACCCATCAACATCCTCAACTGGGCCTCCTCGTTCCTGGGCGGGAAAGGCTGGATGAGCGCACAGGGCTCCCCATGATCCGTGATGATCACCTGCTCTCCATCCTTGACTCTACGAAGGTAGGCCGACAAATGAGTTTTCAGGTCTCGCACAGCAGCATTCATTGAAAACCTCGCGACTACAAACACAATATGTAGTCCCATTCAAGAAACGTCAAGGGCATTAATGCTCCAGGCCACCCAGCTACCAGACTAGCTCCCTTGGTGGAATCTGGGCCCCCTTCCCCATCTCTTCCACTAATTCAGGTTCGGCTCTGGCATCCGTGAAGCGTCTCCCAAATCTCTCCTGGACCCAAACCCCATGCCAAATCCCTGATCCCATGCCAAATTTGATTCCACCCGCCAATTTTGGAATTTCTGGAGCCTCCCCCGCTTTTCTCCACTTCTCCCGAAATTCCGTTCTACTTTTTTGTTATTTTCGTCTTTTGCCCTTGACGAACGACGGACAAAAAACGAAATTAATCTTGTGAAAGGTCGAGAGCTCGACCGATTCTGGGGGTTCCCAATGTCCAAGTCCTTTGGTTACAAGCTTCCTGGTTACTTCATGGAATACGGCCCGGTGGCCGCCAACAGCGAACAGGCCGCGCGGGCGCAGATCCGCAAGCGATTGGGGCTGGGTCGGCTGCCCTGGGGGATCCAGATCTGGGATCTCAGCCAGCGGCCCTTGACCCGGTGGCGGGTGGGCGAGATCGCCTGAGCTGGATACCGCCCGTACCCATATCCATGTCCATGCCCATGCCCGGAGGCACCCGGTCCGTTGGCAGGCAGAGGCCGCGGGCCGGGTGGGAGTCCTGGATCCTCGTTGACGACGGCCGATCGAACGGGTAAGTTATGGGGCCTATCGAGGGGGAAGCCAGCCATGAAATATAACCAGTTCGGCCGCACTGGGTTGTTCGTGTCGGAGATCTGCCTTGGTACCATGACTTTCGGCGGCAACGCGGACGCGGGCATGTGGAAGGCCATCGGTTCCCTGGGCCAGGCCGAGGTGGATCTGATCGTGAGCCGGGCGCTGGCGGCCGGGGTCAACTTCATCGATACGGCTGACGTGTATTCCTTTGGCCAGTCCGAACGGCTGCTCGGCCAGTCACTGAAGAACCTGGGGGTGGCACGCAAGGACGTGGTGATCGCCACCAAGGTGCTCGGGGAAATGGGCCCGGGGCCCAATGACCGGGGCGCCTCCCGGGGCCACATCCTGGATTCGGTCCAGGCCAGCCTGGAACGCCTGCAACTGGACCACATCGATCTCTACCAGATCCATGGCAACGACTCGGTCACTCCGGTGGAGGAAACCCTGCGCGCCCTGGATGACCTGACCTGCCAGGGCCTGGTGCGCTACGTGGGGGTGTCCAACTGGACGGCCTGGAAGATCGCCAAGGCGCTTGGCCTCAGCGAAGCCAAGGGCTACGCCCGGTTCGAGACCCTGCAAGCCTACTACTCCATCGCCGGCCGCGATCTGGAACGGGAACTGGTGCCCATGCTCACCGAGGAGAAGCTGGGCCTGATGGTCTGGTCGCCCCTGGCGGGCGGGCTGCTTTCGGGCAAGTTCGGCCCCGGGGCCGCCACCGAGGATGGGGCGCGCCGCGCCAGCTTCGACTTCCCGCCGGTGGACACCGACCGGGCCTGGGCCTGCGTGGCCGCCATGCGCGAGATCGCCAAGGCCCGCGGGGTTTCCGTGGCCCGGGTGGCCCTGGCCTGGCTGCTGGCCAAGCCCCATGTGATGAGCGTGATCATCGGCGCCAAGACGGTCGGGCAGCTGGACGACAATCTGGCCGCCAGCGAACTGGCCCTCACCGCCGACGAGATCGCCGGCCTGGATCAGGTCAGCGCCCTGCCGGCGGAATACCCGGGCTGGATGCTCGCGAGGCAGGGAGGCAACCGGCGGCCGAAGGCCTAGGGTTCCTGGTCCTTCGCGATTCAGGGGATGGCAGGCCGAAGAAGGGTCCATGGACCATGGACCATCGCCCCTGGGGCCTGCCCTACTGGCCGAGAGTTCGCGGTGCGGGCGGCGGTGCCGTCCGCTTGTAGTTCGCCCAGAGGGGAAGCCGCAGGGCTGCCCAGACGGCGGCTGCGTGGATGGCGCACAGGACCCAGAAGGTGGCAATGAAGGCCTGGAGGTGTCCCGCCGGCTGGTCCAGGGAAAGCGGGAAGGCCGGCGGCCGCAGCATCCGGGTGTGCAGGAACAGGACCAGGCTGGTGGTGGCCATCGGCCCGCCCAGGCGTTGCACGATGTTGATGGCGGTGGTGGCGACAGGGATGTCCTCGACCGGTACCGCCGCGTAGGCCACCGCGATGGATGGGATACCGATGGCGCCCAGGCCCGCGCCCCGCACGGCCAAGGCCAGCCCCAGGCACCAGCCGGGGCTGCCGGCGAAGGCCGCCAGGGCGAAGGGCACCGTGCCCAGCAGCGAGAACAGCGCCCCCCCGGCAGACACCCGGCGAGCGCCGAACCGGTCAGTGAGGGCGCCCAGCATGGGAAACACGCAAAGCATGCCCAGGCCGGAAGGGATGAGCAGCATGCCGGCCTGCACCGGGCTGGCCCGCCGGATGGTCAGGAGGTACAGGGGCAGCAGCATCTGGCCGCCGAAGGCGATGGCGTTGGTGAGGAACTGGGTCCAGGTGGCCGCGGTGAAGTCGCGCACCTTGAACAGCCGGATGTCGATCAGGGCCGCGCTGCCGCACCGCCGGCTGTGCCGGACGAAGGCCGCCAGCAGGGCGATGGCCGCGGCCAGTTCGATGAGGCTGAGGTGATGCGCCAGCGGGTGCGAACTCAGGCTCTCCAGGCTGTGCAGCAGCAGCACCAGCCCCGGCGCCAGCAGGGCGAACCCGGTGAAGTCGAAACTGCCGCGCCGCGCGGCGCCCGCATCCCGGGGCAGGATCCAGGCCGCCAGCAGGATCGCCAGGATGCCCACCGGCAGGTTGATGAAGAAGATCCAGCGCCAGGAAGCATGCTGCAGGATGGCCCCGGCCAGCACCGGCCCGCCGATGGGCCCCAGCAGCACCGGCACCACCATGATCCCCATGACCCGGGCCATGTGCCGGCCGGCGTACTTGGCGGTCATCATCTGCGCCATGGGCGCCAGCAGGCCGCCCACCATCCCCTGGAGGATCCGGAACGCGATCAGCGCGGCGGCGGAGGTGGCCATTCCGCACAGCATGGAAGCCACCGTGAAGGCCGCGAAGCAGCCCAGGTAGACCCGCTTGGCCCCCAGGCGATCCACCAGCCATCCACTCATGGGCAGCATGAGCGCCAGCGCCAGCAGGTAGCCGCTGGTCACCCACTGGATGGTGGACAGGGTCACGTGCAGGTCCTGGCCCAGCCTGGACAGGGAAATGTTGACCACGGTGGAATCCAGGCTGGTCATGAGCGGGCCCAGCAGCACCACCGCCGAGGCCTTCCAGACCAGGGGGTCGATGGCTTCCCGGGTGGGCCTGGGGTCCGAACTCACAGAGGGCATGGATGGCTCCGAAACATGAGGACACCCTCACCTTGTCGAACGGGAATGGACCAACGCGCCTGTCCGGCCCCTGAAGGGGCTGGACGCCCGCTACGGCAGCAGGTCCAGGCCCACCGGGCAGTGATCGGAACCCATCACCTCCGGATGGATGGTCACCGCCTCCACCCGCGCCGCCAGGGCCCGGCTCACCAGGAAGTGGTCGATCCGCCAGCCGACGTTCTTGGCGCGGGCGCCGCCCCGGGCGGTCCACCAGGTGTAGAGCCCGGCCACGCCCGGGTTGCGCTCGCGCAGGATGTCCACCATGCCCTCGGCCAGGTAGGCGCGGAAATCCTCCCGCTCCTCGTCGGTGAAGCCGGGGTTGCCGCGGTTATCCTTGGGCCGGGCCAGGTCCAGTTCCTCGGGGGCGACGTTCATGTCGCCGGTGAGGATGATCCGTTCCCCCTTGGCGTGCCGGGACCGGATGATGCCGGCCAGGTCCCTGGCGAACTGCCGCTTGTAGTCGAGCCGGACCAGGCCGGTGGAGGCGTTGGGGAAGTAGCCGCCGATGAAGGTGAGGTCGCCCAGGGAGCTGATGATGGCCCGGCCTTCGCAGTCATAGGCCTCGATGCCCAGGCCCTTGCTGTGCGTGAAGCCCAGCTCGCGCTTGCTGAGGGTGGCGGAACCGGCGTAGCCCTTCTTGCCGCAACTGGGGAACCAGCACACGTCGAAGGCCGATTCCAGGTCCCGGCGCACGCCCAGGTCCAGCTGGTCCCATTCGGCGCGGATCTCCTGGAGCGAAAGCAGGTCGGGATCGGCCTGCTCCAGCCAGTCCATGAAGCCCTTGCCCAGCACGGACCGGAACCCGTTGACGTTCCATGTGTAGCATTTCAGCGGATGGGTGTTCACAGTTCCCTCACCAGTTGGTCCAGCAATCGATCGGTGCGCCAGCGCACCCAGCCCAGGAGCAGGAACGCCCCCCAGCCCCGCAGACGGCCGTTCAGCCGGAGCCGGGCGCCCTGCTCATGGGGCAGCACCCGCAGGGTGCCGTCTTCCACCGTGCCCAGGCAGAGATGATGCCAGCGCAGCACCAGTTCCTCGCCTTCGGTTTCCAGGGGGTGCAGGCCCGGGCAGGCCTTGAGGCAGGCCAGGGCGCCGGGCTCATTCAGCCGGCCCAGGAATACGGCCACCGGAGCATCGGTGAGCCGTTCTTCCTGGAACCGGAATACGGGCACTTTCATGGTCGCTAGCGGACCACGTACCCCGGCTTGGCGTCATCGGGGGGCGCCACCAGGTACGGCTTGGAGTTGTTGTCGCTGGCGCACAGGATCATCCCGTGGCTCACGCTGCCCATCATGGGCCGGGGGGCCAGGTTGGCCACCACCACCACCTTGCGGTTCACCAGCTGCTCGGGCTCGTAGGCGATGCCGATGCCGGCCAGGATGGTGCGGGTCTCGAACCCCACGTCGACGCTCATCTTGATGAGTTTCTTGCTCTTGGGCACCCGTTCGGCGGTGCGCACCAGGCCCACCCGCAGATCCATGAGGGCGAAGGTGTCGAACTCGATCTCCTCCTTCACCGGGGGAAGTTCCTCCAAGGCGACGGCTGGAGCCGCTGCCGGAGCGGGGGTGGGATTGTCTTCTGCCATGACGGCCTCCTTGTCGATGCGCTGGAACAGGGGCGCGGGCTCGGCCACCGGAGCCTCGGCGGGGGCTTCGTACTGGAACGAGGCGAACCGCTGGTCGGCGACCTGTCCGGGCATGCCCAGGCTGGTCCAAAGCTTTTGGGTCAGGTCGGGGATCACCGGCGCGGCCAGCACGGCGGTGAGCCGCAGGGCCCGGTAGAGCTGGCAAAGCACGGTGTCGAGCTTGGCCTGGCCGGCCTCGTCCTTGGCCAGCTTCCACGGCTCGGACTTGACGATGTAGCTGTCCAGGTGCCGCAGGTAGGTCCAGAGCAGGTCCAGGGCCCCCTGGAAATCATTGGCGCTCGCCTTGGCCAGGTAGGCCGGGCCCAGGGCGCGGCCGGCCTCCAGCACCTCCTGGTCCTGGGCGTCCAGCACCGCCGCCGGCGGCACCAGGCCCTGGCGGTAGCGCTGCAGCATGCTCAGGCTGCGGGAGGCCAGGTTGCCCAGGCCGTTGGCGAGGTCGGCGTTCAAACGATCCATGAAGCCCTCGAAGGAGAAACTGCGGTCCAGGCCCACCTGCATTTCCCGCATGAAGAAGAAGCGCGCGCCGTCGTTGCCGAACCGCAGCAGCTCCTCCGGGCGCACCACGTTGCCCTTGGACTTGGACATCTTGTCCTCACCCATGAGCCACCAGCCATGGGCCAGGATGGTGTGCGGCAGCTGCTCGCGGATGCGCGCGGGCAGCGGCCCCTGGAGGTCGTCCCCGGCCTCCCGGAACATGGCCATGAGGAAGGCCGGCCAGTAGATGGCGTGGAAGCGCAGGATGTCCTTGCCCACCAGCTGCACGGTGGGCGGCCAGAAGCCCTCCCGGCAGGCGGAAAGGTAGTTGAGCAGGGCGTCGAACCAGACGTAGACCACGTGCTTCTCGTCCCCGGGCACCGGGATGCCCCAGGTGATGCTGGTGCGGCTGATGCTCAGGTCCTGCAGGAAGCCCAGCTCGCCGCCGGGGGCCACGAACTGCTTCACTTCGTTCAGCCGGAAATCCGGCCGGACGAATTCCGGATACTGCTCGTAGAGCTGCATCAGCCAGTGTTCGTAGGCGGAAAGCCGGAAGAAGTAGCTTTCCTCCTCCAGCTCCACCAGCTGGTGGGCCAGCCCCTGGGCCTGCATCTCGTTGGCCTGGGTCTCGGTGACGTAGGCCTCGTCGCTGACCGAATAGAGCCCCTTGTAGGTGCTCTTGTAGATGTCCCCGGTGCCCACCAGCTGCTTGAACCGGTCCTGGATCAGGGCCTTGTGCTGGGCGTCGGTGGTGCGCACGAAGTAGTCGTTGGTGATCTCCATCCGCTTCCAGAGGTTCTTGAAGTTGGGCATCACCTCGTCGGCCAGCGCCTTGGGCGTCATGCCCCGGGCGGCGGCGGTCTTCTCGATCTTCTGGCCATGCTCGTCGGTGCCGGTGAGGAAGTAGACTTCCTCCCCCATCATTCGCCGGTGCCGGGCGATCACATCCGCCAGCACCGTGGTGTAGGTGTGCCCGATATGGGGCTTGTCGTTCACATAGTAGATGGGGGTCGTAATGTAGAAACGTTGGGGCACGAGAACTCCAGAGCCGATGGGGGAAACCGCCTCTCCGGAACGACCGGCCACGTTCCGGGGGATATCCTGTCTAGTCCTCGATGACCAGGGCCTTGAGAATGCGGTCGTTGGCCTTGATCGACTGGACCACCTTGATGTCCGCGTCGCCCATGCACTTGCCGAACACGGTGTGGATGCCGTCCAGGTGGGCCACGTTGGCGCGGTCGCCGTTCACCACGAAGAACTGGCTGCCGCCGGTGTCCTTGCCGGCGTGGGCCATGGAGAGGGCGCCCAGCTCGTGCTTGTGGGGATTGCCGGCGGTTTCGCACTTGATGGTGTAGCCGGGGCCGCCGGTGCCGGGGGTGCCCTTGGCGCCTTCCCGGGTGTTGGGACAGCCGCCCTGGATCACGAACTGGGGAATCACCCGGTGGAAGGCCAGGCCGTCGTAGAACCCTTCGGAAGCCAGCTTCACGAAATTGGCCACGGTGCCGGGAGCTTCCTTCGGAAACAACTCCACGTTGATATCACCCTTGCTGGTCTGCAGCTGAACCCGCGTCATGCTCGCTCCTTGGTCAAGCTACAAGCATATCGCAGGTTGCCATGGACCGGGATGGTGCGCCGAGAACAACAGTGGCCAGGGCGCCGCGGAAACGATAGGCTCTAGGATTGGAGGCACCCATGAAGGGAACCCTGAGACTGCTCCTGCCGGCGACCTGCATCATCTGCGCGGGTCTGGCCTGCGGCAAGCCGCAGCCCGTCGTGCCCAGCAAGCCCGTGCCGGCCGGCACCGTGCTGTTCCAGTTCACCCGGAAGGTGGAAGGGCCGCTGGAGCTTACCATCGACGGCATCCGGGTCCCGGTGGTGAAGGTGGGCAAGAAGAAGTGCCGGCATCTGGAAGTGAGGGGGCTGGCCCAGGGCAAGCACCGATTCGTCCTGCTGAGCCAGCAGGAAGCCTTCGGCCCCGATCAGATCGAGCTGGAAGTGGGCGCGGGCCGGGGCGTGTTCCAGGTGCTGTTCGCCCAGGAGCTCAAATCCGTCCTGTACGGAACGCCCGAACCCATTCCCGCCGCCGTCGGCATCCCTGGCGTCCAGGCCCGTCTCCAGCCTTGAGGCTCCGGTGAAGGTGCGGTTCCGGCCCGGGCCGGCCCTGCTGGGGCTGGTCGCCCTGGGCATCCTGGGAACCGCCGGGTTCGTGGCCTTCAAGGTCCGCTCGGTGGCCCGGGAGCTGGTGGATCCCCCGTTCTACAAGCCCCAGTCCCTGGTGCGGGTGGCGGCCACCTACCAGGAACTGGCGGCGGGCAACGGCACCGACCCGGGCGGCACCTGGGAAACCGAGGCCATCGGCCCCCATGTGCTCTGGCGCCTGCGGCGGCGGGCGTCGGCCCCGGGGGTGGTGCTCCTGCTGCACGGCTTCGGCGACGACCGCTGGGGCACCAGCCCGGCTCTGCGCTGGTTTCCCGACCTGGACGCCGGCATCTTCACCTACCTGCGCCGGGACGAGGCGATCCGGGCCGGCCGCACCCCGCCGCCGGTGACCCTGGGCGTCCGGGAAAGCGAAGAGGTGGTGGCCATCGTCCACGGGCTGGAGGTACTGGGCACTCCGCGCAACCGGATCATGCTGATGGGCCGGAGCCTCGGCGCCAGCGTGGGGCTGCTGGCCCTGGCCCGGCTGGAGCGGGAAGGCCGCGGCCCCCTGGGCGGCATCATCTGGGAAGGCGCCCCGGCCAGCAGCCGCGATTTCGCCGAACGGCTGGTGCGCGGCCCCAAGGACCGGTTCTGGCACCCGTTGTTCGCCCCGTTCATCGGCGCCGTGGCCAGCCGCCTGGCCGGATGCGAAGGGCACTACCGTCCGGCGGACACCGACCTGCTGGCCCAGACCCGGGGCCTGACCCTGCAGACGCCCAGCCTATGCTTCATCGCCACCCAGGACCGGCTGGCCCCCCCGCCGGTGCAGCGGGCGCTGGTGGCCCGGTTCAGCCACATCCAGACCGTGGAGGTGCCCACCTGGCACCTGCACTGCTCGGAGATCCTGGGCGCCCGCTATTCCGATGCGATCCGCGACGCGACCCGCGCCTGGTTCCAGACGGCTGGCCCTAGTCCTCGATGTCGTCGATGAGCCGGCTGCGCAGTTCCTTGCCCAGCTTGAAGTAGACCACCCGCTTGGGCGGCACGTGGATCGACTGTCCGCTGCGCGGATTGCGCCCCTGGCGGGCCTTGCGGTCCCTCAACCGGAACGACCCGAAGCCCCGGAGCTCCACCCCTTCCCCCCGGTGCAGGGATCCTACGATGCTATCCAGAAATGAATTCACAAGGATGTCCGCATCCTTCTTGGCCAGCTCCAGGTTCTCAATGAGATGTTTAGAAAGGTCCGCCTTGGTGAGGGTTTCCATGGTTTCCATTGTTTCCATTTGGTTCTCCAAGTATAAGGAGCGAGGTCCACGTCACCCATAAGATCCTCTTGTCCCCGCTCAGGTCAAGAGGATAAAAGTCATCGTCCAAAAAAAGAGAGGGGGAGGAGCCCCCCTCTCTCTTCACTGGTCCGATTAAAGTTCACATGCTTGGACTTAATCATATGAACGGCATATCGATTTATCAACTACCCCGTGCCATCGGCAACGGATGGATAGGTCATGAAAATCGTTAGCTGTTGATCCAATCAAGCAACCAGCGGGGACCTTCGCCCGAGGCGCCGTTGGTCCGGTAGTCCCGTTCGCTGGACGACCAGCAGCCCGCCAGATCCACGTGGACCCAGGACTCGGTCTTGACAAACTCCTTGAGGAACAGGCCGGCGGTGATGGCGCCGCCCCAGCGGGTGCCGGACACGTTCTTGATGTCGGCCACGTGGCTCTTGAGCCCTTCCCGGTACTCTTCCACCAGGGGCAGCTGCCAGAGGTACTCGCCCGAGCGGGAGCCGGCGTCCAGGATCCGCTCCACCAGTTTCTGGTCGGTGCCCATGACGCCCGAGACGCCGTCGCCCAGGGCGATGACGCAGGCGCCGGTGAGGGTGGCCAGGTCGACGATGTGGTCGCCGCCCTGCTCGGAGGCGTAGTTGAGCAGGTCCGCCAGCACCAGCCGGCCCTCGGCGTCGGTGTTCAGCACTTCGATGGTCTTGCCGCTGCGCGAGCGGATCACGTCGCCGGGCCGGTAGCTGCCGCCGGACGGCATGTTCTCCACCATCCCCATGATGCCGGTGACCGCCACCGGGACCTCCGCCTGGGCGCAGGCCACCAGGGTGGCCAAAACCACGGCCGCGCCGGTCATATCATCCTTCATGGTCTCCATGCCCTTGGCGTCCTTCAGGGACAGCCCGCCGGAATCGAAGGTCACGCCCTTGCCCACCAGCACGATGTGCCGCTTGGCCTTCTCCTTTGGCTTGTATTCCACCCGCACCACCCGGGGGGTGCGGTCGGAACCCTTGCCCACCGCCAGCACGGCGTTGAAGTTGCCCTTCTGCAGCTCTTCCGGGCCAAGCACTTCGATGCCGAGCTTGTACTGCTTGGCCAGCTTCTGGGCCAGTTCGGCGAAGGCTTCGGGATACATGTCGCCGGGAGGGGTGTTGGCCAGATCGCGCACCCGGTGGCAGGCGGCCACGCCGGCCTCCACCTGGGGCAGCCGGCGGCGGGCCTTGCGGGTGTCGTCGCCGTTGGTGAACACTTCCACCCGCTCGAATCTCCTGGGCGCGGGCTCGCCCTTGAAGGCGGCGAAGTCGTAGTCGGCCAGCATGGCGCCTTCCAGCACGGCCACCTGGACTTCATCGTGGTCCAGCGAGGAGGTGGAGGGCGATACCACACCCACCCGCTTCCAGCCGTTCTTGAGCGCCTTGCGCGCGGCGGTTCCAACGGCCTTGCGAATTTTGTTATGGGTAACCAGCTCTTCCTCGCCCAACCCCACCAGAAGCATCCAACGGGAATCCTTCACGCCATTGGGATGATGAAGGGGAACAACTTCAAGATAGTCGGCCTTGAAATCATTCTCGTCCATGACCTGCCGGGCCACTTTACTGATGGCCAGGGGCAGCCGGTGCCTTTCCCTTCCCGAGAAGACTGGGACGATGAGGACATCGCCGGAGAAATCCTTCCCTGTCTGAGAACTGATTTCGATGGTTGGCATGGATGCTCCTTGGATGTTCACGGGTGATCTTAATACATTGTTCCACAGACAAAGAGATTTTTTTTGTCCCTTCCTGGTTTCGCTGACCGAATGGTTAGGGATCGTTTTTCTTCGGCGCCATCGGCCGCCCGCCGCAACCCCTTGGAGTTATCAGGCCGGTTTGGCGCTTCCGGGGCCCCGCCGCCGGCTTGCCAACGGGGGGTATTTCCCCCATTCTTAGGGCTGGAGCCAGGGATGCGGGATCGTGAAATCATCCAGCGCATCAAGGATGCAACCGACCTTGCGGCGCTGGTGGGCCAGGCAGTGAAACTGCGCCGCCAGGGTTCGGCCTGGGTGGGGCTGTGCCCCTTCCACAGCGAGCGCAGCCCAAGCTTCCAGGTGGTGGCCGAGCGCGGCTTCTACCACTGTTTCGGCTGCGGCAAGCACGGCGACGCGTTCACCTGGCTCATGGAGCGGGAGGGCCTGGCATTCCCCGAGGCCATGGAGCAACTGGCCCAGGCCGCCGGCATCGAAGTGCCGCGCCAGCGGGAGCGCCCTCCCGCGGAACTGGACCTGGAGGCCCGCCTGCGCCAGGCCATGGAGGCGGCCCAGGCCTTCTACCAGCGCAAGCTGATGGACTCGGCCAAGGCCATGGACTACCTCAAGGGCCGCGGCATGACCGAAGCCTTCATCCAGGAGGCCGGCCTGGGCTACGCCCCGGACTCCTGGGATGCCCTGCTGAACCATCTCAAGGTCCAGGGCTTTTCCGCCGAGCTGGCGGAACAGGCGGGGCTGGTCTCCCGCAGCGAGCGGGGCAATCACATCGACTTCCTGCGCGACCGGCTTATCATCCCCATCTTCGACGCCCGCGGCCGCATCATCGCCTTCGGCGGCCGGGCCTTCGGCGCGGCCCAGCCCAAGTACATGAACACCCGGGAGACCCCGCTGTTCAGCAAGGGCAGCGTGCTGTTCGGGTTCCACCGGGCCAAGGGCGGGCTGCGGGACGGCGCCCTGGTGGTGGAAGGCTATTTCGACGTGCTGCAGCTGCACCAGCAGGGCCTGAACCTGGCGGTGGCGCCGCTGGGCACCGCCCTCACCGAAGGCCACATGCAGCTCATCGGCCGGTTCACCAAGCGGGTCATCCTCTGCTTCGACGGCGACGCCGCCGGCCTCCGGGCCATGGAAAAGGGACTGAAGCTGGCCCTGCCCCTGGGCTTCGACGTGCGCCTGCTGCTGCTGCCCCAGGGCGAGGACCCCGACACCTGGTGCATGGCCCTGGGCGCCGACGCCTTCCGGGAACTGATCCGGCAAGCTCCGGACTGGACCAACTTCATCATCAACCGGGCCCTGGA
>JARLGP010000079.1 GCA_031292735.1 Holophaga sp. | reverse complement strand
TCGGACTCCACCAACATCCTCAAGACCACCCCCACCCCCAGCGAGCAGCTGTGCCGGGACGGGCTGCGGGACGCCTTCCGCCAGACCCAGGGCAAGCTGTTCATCGCCACCTTCAGCTCCAACATCCACCGCATCCAGACCATCCTGGACCTGGCCTTCGAAGAGAAGCGCAAGGTCTGCCTGCTGGGCCGGTCCATGGACCGCAACGTGACGGTGGCCCGGGGCCTGAAGCGCCTGGCCTTGCCGGACGACCTGTTCATCGACGCCAAGGAGGTGTCGATGTTCTCCCCCAAGCAGGTGGTGGTGCTGTGCACCGGCACCCAGGGCGAGGAGATGAGCGCCCTGTCCCGGGTGCTGCGCGGCGAGATGAAGGGCCTGAGGATGGTGGACGGCGACCGCCTGGTGCTCAGTTCCCGGTCCATCCCGGGCAACGAGGTGGGCATCTCCCGCATGCTGGACACCGCCGCCCGGCTGGGCGCGGAAACCAGCCTGGAGGGCCTGGGGCCCATCCACGCCACCGGCCACGGCCACCGGGAGGATTCCGCCGAAATGATCCGCATGGTGCGCCCGCGCTACATGGTGCCGGTGCACGGCACCTTCCGCAACCTGAAGTGCCACGGCCAGCTGGCCCAGAGCCTGGGCTACAGCAAGGACCGGGTCCTGTTCCTGGACGGCGGCGAATGCCTGCAGCTGCACCGGGACGGTTCGGCCCACCTGGCCGGCAGCGTGCCGGTGGGCAAGTGCTTCGTGGACCAGGGGGTCGACCACATGGTGGACGCCCGGGTGATCCACGACCGGCTGATCCTGCAGGAGGACGGCATCGTGGTGGCCACCCTGCTGGTGGACCCGGCCACCGGGGAACTGGCCGGCGAACCCAGCATCCTCAGCCGGGGCTTCGTGGTGCTGTCCGATGACGAAGCCTACGGCCAGCTGCTGCGGGAGACGGTGCGCACCACCTTCGACCAGGCGCCCGCGGAAATCCGCAAGAACAAGGATCTCCTCATCGAACTGGTGCGCCAGTCCCTGCGCCGGATCATCCGCAAGACCACCCAGACCCGTCCGGTGGTGGTGCCCATGATCCTGGACGCCATGGCTACCCTTGAGGCCTGAGTTCGCCCTGGGGCGGGCCGCGTTCCCCATGCCCTTCATGAACCCCCTGGATTGTGGGATCATCTTGGCATGATCACCTTGCTTTTGATTCGCCACGGCATAGCCGAAAACCCCGGGCATGGCCTGCGCGATTCCGACCGCGCGCTCACCGCCCTGGGATGGGAAAAGACCCGCTCTGCCATGCGCGGGCTGGTCCTGCGCGGCTACGTGCCCAAGCGCGGCATCGCCAGCCCGTACCGCCGGGCCGCCGAGACCCTGGCCTGCCTGAAGGAGGCCACCGCCGAGGGCTTTCCGGTGGCCTGCTGGGAGGGCCTGGAGCCCGACGCCAGCACGGCCGAGGCCGAGCTCTGGCTGCGCGGCCTGGTGGCCGAGGCCGAGCCGTTCGACACCATCGCCCTGGTGAGCCATCAGCCCTTCGTTTCCGAACTGATCCGCCGGCTCACCGGCCTTGATCCGGAAATGAAGAAGGCCGGCTGCGCCGTGCTGCACTGGAACGGCGCGGGCTTCGAACTGGCCGCGCACTTCACCCCCGCCCAGTTGCGAGGCGAGGCGTGAACCGTTCCTGCTCCCGTTGGGCCATGCTGCCCGGAGGGGTGAAGCTGCACTACCGGATCCAGGGCCAGCCGGGCGCCCCCTGGATGGTCCTGCTCAACGGGCTGCTGTCCGACACCACCATGTGGGCCGGGGCCCTCCCGGGCCTCACCGGAGGGCACCGGGTGCTCACCTTCGACTGCCGGGGCCAGGGCCAGTCCGACGCCCCCCTGGAAGGCCCCTACCCGGTGCCGCTCATGGCCGCCGATGCCTGGGAGCTGATGACGATCCTCAACATCCAGCGGCCCTGGCTGGTGGGGCTGTCCAACGGCAGCTCCATGGCCCTGGAGCTGCTGGTGGCCCATCCGGGCGCCTTTCCGGGCGCGGTGCTCACCAGCGCGGTGCCCCGGATCGACTATTCCATGGCCATCCGCCTGCGCCATTGGCTGCAATGCTTGGAGTTGGGCGGCCCCGCGCTGCAGTTCGAAGCGGCCGCGCCCGATCTCTGGGGCGACGCCTTCCTGGCCCAGCGCTACCCGGTCCTGAAGAACTATTTCTTGAAACAAAAATATAAGAATGAACCTTTCCATGGCTCCCGCCATCAAATAGAAGGCGTTCTGCAATGGGACATCCGTTCAAGATTGGGAGCTATTCAAGATCCGGTGCTGTTCCTGGCCGGATCTGAAGATCTGCTCACGCCGGTCTGGAAATGCCTGGAAACGGCCCAACGAGTGCCGCATTCCCGATTCGAGGTCATTCCCGGGGTTGGTCACGCGCTTCCCATCGAAAACCCCAAGGTTTTTTCAGAAAGGGTTGGCAAATTTACCGCATTATGAACTGCTTGATATGGAAAATCCCTTGGCGCGGCCTTAGACTTTGAGTTATCATTTCCGATCCCTAAGCCATCAACCTTGCACCATCCCCCCCCTGAGGGAAGATCTATGCTAATTGAAACCCAAGCCCCTGCCGTCCTGAGCCTCCAGGATCTGAAGGAGCAGTCCATCGGAAGGCTGGCGGAAATGGCCAAGGCCTACGGGATCGAAAGTCCCCTGGCCATGCGCAAGCAGGAACTGATCTTCCGCCTGCTTGAAGCCCAGGCCCAGCGGGAAGGGCTGTTCTTCGCCGAAGGCGTGCTGGAGGTCCTGCCGGAGAGCTTCGGCTTCCTGCGGGCGCCGGAACACAACTACCTGGCCGGCTCCGATGACATCTACGTGTCCCCCAGCCAGATCCGCAAGTTCAACCTGCGTTCGGGAGACACCCTGTCGGGCATGATCCGGCCGCCCAAGAACGAAGAGAAGTTCTTCGCCATGCTGCGGATCGACGCCATCAACTTCGATCCGCCCGGAACCGCCAAGGACCGGATCCACTTCGACAACCTGGTGCCGCTCTACCCCACCAGCATGTTGAAGATGGAGCGGGATCCCCAGGAGTTGTCCACCCGGGTGATGGACCTCATGACCCCCCTGGGCAAGGGCCAGCGCGCCCTCATCGTCGCCCCGCCGCGCACCGGCAAGACCGTGCTCATGCAGAACATCGCCAACAGCATCACCTTGAACCACCCCGAGGTGTTCCTGATCGTGCTGCTCATCGACGAGCGGCCCGAGGAAGTCACCGACATGGAGCGCAACGTCAAGGGCGAGGTGGTCTCGAGCACCTTCGACGAGCCGGCCACGCGCCACGTGCAGGTGGCCGAGATGGTCATCGAGAAGGCCAAGCGCCTGGTGGAGCACAAGAAGGACGTGGTGATCCTGCTGGATTCCATCACC
>JARLGP010000078.1 GCA_031292735.1 Holophaga sp. | reverse complement strand
GCGGCCAGGCTGATCTTGGTGATGGCCAGCGACTGCCGGGTGCCCACCTTGCGGAAGAAGTGGAAGCTGCGGCCGCCGGGCTTGGGCACGATGATGCGCTGGATCAGCTCGTCCGGGGCCAGTTCCATCTTCTTGTAGCCCAGGTAGAAGCGGTCGAAGGGCACCCGCCGGACGCCGCGCGGGGAGACCAGGTCGAGCGCCGCGCCGTAGGCCAGCAGGCTGGGCGGGGTGTCGGCGGCGGGGCTGGCGTTGGCGATGTTGCCGCCCAGGGTGCCCCGGTTCTGGATGGCCAGGGCGCCGGTGCTGCGCGCGCTCTTCACCAGGTTGGGCAGGTGGCGGTGGACGGCGGCGCATTCCTGCACCTCGATGAAGGTGGTCAGGCTGCCGAAGCTGAGTTCCGCGCCGGTTTCCCGGATCCCGCGCAGCTCCGGGAACCGGGTCAGGTCCAGCAGCCGCCTGGCCTTCAGGAAGCCCGCGTTGAGCACCACCATCACATCCGTGCCGCCGGCGATGGGCTGCCACTGCCCCGGCGCCTCGGCCATCAGGGCCAGCGCTTCGGCCAGGGATTCCGGCCTCCTGAATTCGTAGTCCGGCAGGTAGCTTTTCATTCCGCCCCCTCCGGAGACCCCTTCGCCACCCGTTGGACGGCCTCCACGATCTTCACGTAACCGGTGCAGCGGCACACATTGCCAGCCAGGCCATGGCGGATCTGGGCTTCATCGGGATGGGGGCAGCGGTGCAGCAGGTCCTTGGCCACCAGGAGCATTCCGGGGGTGCAGAACCCGCACTGGGTGGCGTTGTCCACCACGAAGGCGTCCTGCAGCGGGGTCAACCGGTCGCCATGGGCCATGCCCTCGATGGTGATGATCTCGGAACCCTGGGCCTGGCCCACCGGAACCAGGCAGCTGGTCACCAGGCGGCCGTCCATGAGCACCGCGCAGGCCCCGCACTCCCCTTCCCCGCAGCCTTCCTTGGCCCCGGTGAGCCCCAGGTCGTCCCGGAGCACGTCCAGGAGGCGGGCCATGGGATGCACCTGCGCGGTGCGGGCGACGCCATTCACGTTCATCGTCACGGCAAGGGTCTGGGTCATGGGGCGCTCCCGGTGAGGACAGGGTGCAGGGCGGGTTCCGGGCCGGCGGCGGCCTGCCGCTCTTCGATCCGGCCCAGGAGGCGTTCCGGCGTCATGGGCACCTCGTCCAGCCGGAGATCGCTGCCCAGGGCATTCTGCAGGGCGCTGATGACGGCGGGGGCCGGGGTGACGTTGGGCAGCTCGCCGATCCCCTTGGCGCCGCCGGGGCCCGCCGGATGGGGCTCCTCGAAGAAGATGACCCGCAGCCGGGGCAGGTCGGCCATGGTGGGCACGGCGTAGTTGGTCAGCTGGTTGTTGGCCATCCGGCCTTGGCGCATGACCACCTCCTCCCACAGGCTCCAGGCGATGGCCTGGGCCGCGCCGCCCTCGATCTGGCCGGTGGCCAGCACCGGGTTGACCACCCGGCCCACCTCCTGCCCGGCCACGAAGTCCTCCAGCTTCACCTCCCAGGTGGTGGTGTCCACCGACACCACCGCGGCATTGCAGGCCCAGGCGCAGGTGGGGTAGGCGTCGCCGTGGCAGGTGGGGTCGTCCCACACGATGTGGGGCTGCTTGCGGTACTGGGCGTAGGCCTTGACCGAGCCGTGGCGGGCGTAGGCGGTCCGGACCGCCTCCTGGAACTGCCCGGGCGTATGGTGCTGGTCCAGCAGGTGGTCCTGGCACAGCGCCTGTTTCAGGCTATAGCAGGCCTCCTCCAGCAGCTTGCCCACGATCATGGTGCTGCGGGAGGCCACGGTGGGCCCGCTGTTGGGCACATAGCGGGTATCCACCGGGGCGATCTCGATGAAGTCCATGGGCACCTCCAGCGCCTCGGCGGCGATCTGACTGAAGGCGGTCTGCTGGCCCTGCCCCATCTCGGTGTTGGAGGCCAGGATGGAAACCCGGCCGTCGGGCAGCCCCGCCACCCCCACCACCGAGGCCAGGTAGGCCTCGCCGCCGCCGGTGAAGCCGCAGCCGTGCATGCACACGGCGAAGCCCACCCCCCACTTGACCGGATCGTCGGTGGCATTGTGGGCCTGGAAGGCGGCCAGCTTCTCGCGGTAGCCGATCTCGCCCAGCACCCGGTCCATGATGCCGCCCAGGTCCAGGTTCTCCTTGATCACCTGGCCGAACACCAGGGAATCGCCGATCTTCAGGAAGTTGCGGCGCCGCAGCTCCACCGGGTCCAGGCCCATCCTGCGGGCGCAGGCGTCCATGTGCCGCTCGATGGCGAACTCGCTCTGGGGGCCGCCGAAACCGCGGAAAGCGCCCGGCGGGGGCGAATTGGTGGCCATGGCCCGGCCATGGACGCGGGCATTGGGGATGTTGTAGACCCCGCCCGAAGCCAGGGTTCCGCGCTGGGCCACCACCGGGGAGACCGTGACGTAGGCGCCGCCGTCGTACACGATGTCCGTCTCGACGGCCAGGAATTTCCCGTCCGCGTCGAACGCCGCCTTGATCCGGGTGCGGGAGGGATGCCGCTTGGTGGTGCAGGCCATGTCCTCCTCCCGGTCGTAGATCAGCTTCACCGGCCGGCCCGACTTCCAGGCCAGCAGGGCGGCGTGGCCGGCGATCACCGACGGATAGTCCTCCTTGCCGCCGAAGCCGCCGCCCAGTTCGAAGGCGGTCACCCGCACCCGCTGGTCGGGCAGGCCGAACAGCAGCTTCAAGGCCGAATGCACATAGTAGGGGCACTGGATGGAACCGGACACCTCCAGCTCCCGGGCATCCCCGGTGCCGTGGGTGCTGGCCAGGATCCCGTTGGTCTCCAGGTAGACGTGTTCCTGGGCTCCGGTGCGGTACTCGCCCTCGATGATCCAGGCGGCCCGGTCCCACATGGCGTCCGGATCGCCCCGGTCCACCCGGAATTCCTTCAGGATGTTGTCGGTGCCGTGGATCACCTGGACCCGGTCGATGGACGACTGGATGTCCAGCACCGCCGGCAGCTCCTCCACCTCCAGGGTCACGGCCTGGCGGCCCTTCTCCGCCAGCTGCGGATCCGGGTGGGCCAGCAGCACCACCGCCTGGCCGGGATGGGCGATCTCCTCGCCCAGCCCGACCAGGAAGGGCTGATCGAGCACCATGGCCGCAACC
Organism: Holophaga sp.; assembly: GCA_031292735.1. Next base: position 12,130 of record JARLGP010000078.1, on the reverse strand, counting down.
CGGTTCTGGCCCGGGATATCGGCCGCGGTGACGATGGTGAACTCATCCCAGGGCAGCCCGTCGGCGAACCGGATGCCCTTGAGGACGGCCCGGGGCACCTTGGAACGCACGGTCACACCGCGCAGCTGGCCGGGCAGCGTCTTGTCGCAGGCATAGCAGGTCGTTCCAAGGACTTTGGCCCGGCCGTCGCGTCTGGGGACTGAGGTGCCGATCATCGGGGCCTCCTGAAGGCATATGCGGGTTCCCGAAAGCGGGAAACCGGTGCGCCAGGAGGTGTTCGGGTGCATCCCCCGGCACGGGCAATGGGTTGAGCGTCGCGATCCGGGGAACCCGGAGGATTCCCGTGCTTCGACTCGGCCAGGGTGCGGGGAGCCCAAACGTCCGACCTCGGGGCCCCCCTGCTACAAGGGGGATCATACCAAAATTTCATTCGATGTATTTATGAAAATACATCGAAACATGTATTATTTTTCGGCCAGGGAGGGTTCGCCTGGGCCGGGGGCCCTCGGGAACCCGTGTTTTTGATGGACAGCAGATGGGAATTCGATATGATCCCCTTTGTAGCAGTGGAGCCGCGAGATCGCCGATATGGTTCCCTGCACCCTGGCCGAGTAGAAGCACGGGAATCCTCCGGATTCCCCGGATCGCGACGCTCAACGCAAGTTCCTGTGCAGGGGGACGCTTCCGACCTCCCCCGAACACGGTGGTTCCCCCATCCGGGAACCTGGATGCATCTTCAGGAGACCCCAATGATCGGTACCCCAGTCCCCAGGAGCGACGGCAAGGCCACGGCCCTCGCCGGCTTCAGGAGACTCCAATGACCGGCCATTCTGTCCCCGGCATGGACGGCAAGGCCGTGGCCCAGGCGCCCCTTGGACCCGGGGTGGCCCTCCGGGTCACCATCAACGGCAGGGACTACGAATCGGACCGGGACATGCTCCTGATCGATTTCCTGCGCGACGTGCTGAACATCACTTCCGTGAAGAACGGCTGCAAGGAGGGCGCCTGCGGCACCTGCACGCTCATCATCGACGGCCGGACGGTGCGCTCCTGCGTGCCGAAGCTGTCCAAGCTGGCCGGCAAGAAGATCCTGACCATCGAGGGGTTCAGCGAGCGGGAGCGGGAGGTGCTCGCCTACGCGTTCTCGGCCGCGGGCGCGGTGCAGTGCGGATTCTGCATTCCCGGGATGGTCGTGTGCGCCAAGAACCTGCTGGACCAGAACCCCGCCCCCACCCGCGACGAAGTGAAATTTGCCATTCGAAACAATTATTGCAGGTGCACAGGTTACATAAAGATCATCGATGCCGTGCTGCTGGCCGCCCGGATGTTCCGGGAGGGTCTGGACATCCCGGAAACCAGCCCCCTGGGCAAGGTCGGCGACCGGGTGTTCCGGGTGGACGCACGCCCCAAGGCCCTGGGCCTGGCCAAGTACGCCGACGACTTCTCCTTCGAGGGGATGCTGTACGGCAAGAACGTGTTCAGCAGGTTCGCCCGGGCGAAGATCCTGTCCATCGATCCGGCCAAGGCCCTGGCCATGCCGGGCGTCGTGGCGGTCTACACGGCCAAGGACATCCCGGGCAAACGCTACATCGGCCATCTGGCCCAGGATTGGCCGGGCATGATCGCCGTGGGGGAACAGACCAAGTGCTGCGGGGACACGCTGGCCATGGTGGTGGCGGAAACCCGGGACCAGGCCGAGGCGGCGGCCAAGGCCGTGCAGGTCCAGTACGAGGAGCTGGAACCCATCTGCAGCTGCGACGAGGCCGCGGTCCCCGGCGCCCACCAGGTGCATGCGGAAGGGTTCTCCCAGTTCGGCAAATGGGTGGTGCCCACCAACAACGTGTTCTACCACGAACTCATCAAGCGGGGGAACGCGGAGGACGCCCTGGCCCGGGCCGCGCACGTGGTGGAGGGGACCTTCTTCGTGCCGCCCGTGGAGCATGCCTTCATGGAGCCGGAAACGGCCATCGGCCTGCCGGATGGCGACGGGATCCGAGTCATCACGGGCGGCCAGGGCATCTACGACGAGTACCACGAGCTGAGCAACTACCTCGGGCTGCCCCTGGACAAGGTGCGGATCCAGAGCGCCGTGGTGGGGGGCGGGTTCGGCGGCAAGGAGGACATGAGCGTGCAGCACCAGGCCGCCCTCTGCGCCTACCTATGCAAGCGCCCGGTGAAGGTCAGTTTCAGCCGGCAGGAGAGCATCAACTACCATCCCAAGCGCCACGCCATGGAGATCCACGGCCGCATCGGCTGCGACGAGCACGGCATCCTGCTGGGGCTGCAGGCGCGGATCAAGTCCGACACGGGCGCCTACGCTTCCCTGGGCGGGCCGGTCCTGCAGCGGGCCTGCACCCATGCGGGGGGGCCGTACAACTACCAGAACCTGGATGTGGAAGGGACTGCGTACTACACCAACAACCCCCCGGCCGGAGCCTTCCGCGGCTTCGGCGTGACCCAGTCCTGCCTGGCGGTGGAGTGCCTCATCAACCAGCTGGCGGAAAAGGTGGGGCTGTCGGGATGGGAATTCCGCTACCGCAACGCCATCCGGCCCGGCCAGTCCCTCCCCAACGGGCAGATCGCCGACCCCGGCACGGCCATGGTGGAGACCCTCGAGGCGGTGAAGGAAGCCTTCGAGCGGTACGAAGCGGACCCCGACCTCCACGTGGGCATCGCCTCCGCCATGAAGAACGCCGGGGTCGGAGTCGGAGTGCCGGACATCGGCCGCTGCAACCTGGCCGTCCTGGACGGCAAGGTGCACATCCGGTGCTCGGCCGGAGCCATCGGCCAGGGGGTGCAGACGGTCCTGCTGCAGATCGTATGCGAAGTCACCGGCCTGGCCCGCAACCAGGTGGAGGTGGAGCATCCGGACACCCTGCTGACCCCCGATTCGGGCACCACCACCGCGTCCCGGCAGACCACCTTCGCGGGGGAGGCGGCCCGGGTCTCCTCCCTGAAGCTGAAGGTCGACCTGGACCAGGGGCTCAGCCTGGCCGAGCTGGAAGGCCGGACCTACAAGGGGGAGTTCGACTTCAAATCCGACCCCATGGGCTCGCCCAAGCCGAACCCGGTAAGCCACATCGCCTACGGATTCGCCACCCAGCTGGTGGTGGTCGACGGCGCCGGCAAGCTGGTGGAAGTCATCGCCGCCCATGACATCGGCAGGGCCATCAATCCCCTTTCCGCCGAAGGCCAGGTGGACGGCGGCGTGGCCATGGGGCTCGGCTACGCCCTCACCGAGGACTTCCCGCTGAAGGCGGGCATCCCCCAGGCCAAGCTGGGCACGCTGGGGATCCCCAAGGCCACCTTCATGCCGCCGGTCAAGGTCCACCTCATCGAGAAGAACAGCACCGATGGCGTGGCCTTCGGCGCCAAGGGAATCGGAGAGATCGTCTGCTGCATGGCCGCCCCGGCCTGCCAGAACGCCTATTACAAGATGGACGGCGTGTTCCGCTACAAGCTCCCCATGGAGGGGACCTACTACCGGAAGGCCAGGAAATGAGCCCGGCGCCGCCGCCAAGGGCCCACACCCGCGGCGGCGGCACCGGCATTTGCGGGCGTGCGTGACCCGCTGCCCGCAGAAAGGCATCGTCGACCTGCGGGGCATCATCCTGGCCTGACCCCGGGCCCGATCCGGGCGAAGGCGCTGCAGATACGCGCCGCCGAATCGCCCCCGGGGCCTTCGGCCGCCGTGGCAGAGGGCCTTACCGGAAGGACGCGGGGCGCGGTATGCTGTCCGGACACCCCTCACAGCCCGAATCACGGTCGCAGCGAGCCTGCTGTCTTTCGTGGAACGCTTAGGAGAATGAAATGGGTAGATGGACGACTTGGATTTCCTTCGGGGCGTTGGCATCGGCCGCCTGCATGGCCCTGGGCGCGGCGGCACCGGCGGGCGCGGCCCAGCCCGGCGGTGATTCGCCAAGCGTCAACCGGCAGGCGGAACCGGCACGAAGCACGCCACTGCCGCGGGCCACGCCGGAGAGCAAGGGCATTTCGTCGGGCTACCTCCTGGACATGCTCAATGAATTCGAGAAGCGCAACATCGAGCTGCACAGCCTGCTGGTGGCCGTGGACGGCCAGGTGATCTTCGAGGGCTATTACAGCCCCTACAATCCGGATGATCCGTACATCATCCATTCGCTGACCAAAGTATTCACCAACACGGCGGCGGGAATCGCCTTCACCGAGGGCAAGCTCAAGTTCACGGACAAGGTGGTGGATTATTTTCCGGACCGGGTGCCCAAGGACGCCAGCGACAACCTGAAGGCCATGACCTTCTTCGACCTGATCACCATGCGCAGCGGGCACGGCAGGGAGATCAGCGGCAATGAATGGCGTCCCCTGAAAACCAGTTGGCTCGACGCCTTCATGAAAGAGCCGGTGCCCTACAAGCCCGGCACCAAGTACCAGTATTCCAGCGGCAACGCCTACATGGTGTCCGCCATGGTGCAGAAGGCCATGGGCATGACCGCCGAGGACGTGATCCGGGAAAAGCTGGTCAAGAAGCTTGGCATCGCCCAGTTCAGCTGGCAGAAGAGCCCCGAGGGCATCAGCTCCGGAGGCAACGGCATCATGGTCAAGCCCATGGACCTGCTCAAGATCGGCATCCTGTACCAGCAGAAGGGCCTGTGGAACGGCGAACGCATCCTCACGGAGGAATGGTGCAACTATTCCCTGGGCTACAAGGGCGCGTTCAACGATGGCCAGGAGGTCTACAACCTCCACTGGTGGAACCGGAACGGCATCCTGGTGGCCGCCGGCGTATTCGGCCAGGAGATCGCCATCGTTCCGGAACTGAACATGGTGGTGGGCACCACGGGGGGGACCTCGGCCGAGTCGTCCAAGATCGCCTCCGTGATCAAGGACACGGTGGTCAAGCCGACCCTGGCGGACGCCACGCGCCAGTACGACGGCAAGTACACCGGGATCCTCAAGGCCAAGGGGGAGCGCTTGAACCTCCTGCCGCGGGCCATGCCCACCGATTCTCCCCTGGTGGGGAAGATCAGCGGCAAGACCTTCCGGATCGCCGGGAACGGGGACGGGATCAGCGAAATCACCCTGGCCTTCACCCGGGACAGCGTGACCTACACGATGAAAGACCAGCGCGGCACGCACACCGTGGTCAACGGCCTCGGGTCCTGGATCGCAGGTTCCACCACCATGACCGGGAACTACCTGCACCACCAGTACCAGAACCCGGCCCAGAAAATCGTCGCTTCCGCCCAGTGGGTGGACGACCACACCCTGCAACTGGACTGGACCCATCCGGAAATGGCCTTCCGCGACCAGGTGACCCTGAAGCTCACGGAAAACACCCTTTCCATGGTGCGTTCGGTGAACATCAATTCCAAGGGGCCGTTTGGCGGCCTGGTGCGGCCGGAGGTAACTGGAACCCTTCGGTAGGGGCGGTGGGCAGACCTGAAACCATGGGGTCGGCCCGAAGAAAAGCCCAAAGAAATAGGACGCCTTGATATCCGTCAAGGCGTCCATGGCTGCGGCCTGGAAGACTTCCATCCAGGGACCCCATGCACGGGGTCCATTCGGAGGAAGCCACCATGTTTTGCAACCAGTGTGAGCAAGCGGCCAGCGGGACGGGATGCACGGATCATGGCGTATGCGGCAAGGACGAGGATGTGCAGTCGCTTCAGGAGACCCTGCTCTACGGCCTGAAAGGCATGGCCGCCTATGCCCACCATGCCCGCCGTCTGGGCCGTTCGGATGAAACCGTCAGCGCCTTCATGGAGGAGGCCCTGTTCGCCACCATGACCAACGTCAATTTCGACGTGCCCACCCTGGTCCAGCTGGTGCTGGAATGCGGCAAGCACAACCTGCGGGTCATGGAGATGCTGGACGAAGCCCACGTGGCCCACTTCGGCCAGCCCCAGGTCAAGGAGGTGCCCACCGGCACCCGGCCCCAGCCCGGCATCCTCGTTTCCGGGCACGATCTGCTCGACCTGTCCGACCTGCTGAGGCAGGTGGAAGGCACCGACGTGCTGGTCTACACCCACGGAGAGATGCTTCCCGCCCACATGTACCCCAAGCTGGCCAACCATCCCAACCTGGCCGGCCACTTCGGCGGCGCCTGGCAACTGCAGAAGCGGGAATTCGAGGCGTTCGGCGGGGCCCTCCTGGTCACCACCAACTGCGTCCAGGAGCCCAGGGAAAGCTATCGGGACCGGATGTTCACCACCCGGGCCACCGCCGTGCCCGGAAGCGTGCGCCTCACCACCGACGATTTCTCCGCCGTGATCGCCCGGGCCAAGGCCCTGGGCGCCCTGCCCGAGCGCTCCGGCGCGAAGATCCCGGTGGGCTTCCACCACAGCGTGATCCTGGGCGCGGCGCCCGCCATCCTGGACGCGGTCAAGGCCGGGTCGCTCACCCACTTCTTCCTCATCGGCGGCTGCGACGGCGCCGAGCCCGGCCGCAACTACTACAGCGACTATGCCAAGAACGCGCCGGACAGCTCCTTCATCCTCACCCTCGGCTGCGGCAAGTTCCGGATCATGGGCCACGACTACGGCACCCTGCTGGGCCTGCCCCGGCTGCTGGACATGGGCCAGTGCAACAATGCCTACGGCGCCATCAAGGTGGCCTCGGGCCTGGCCGAAACCCTGGGCTGCGGGGTCAACGACCTGCCCCTCACCATCGTCCTGTCCTGGTTCGAGCAGAAGGCCGTGGCCGTCCTGCTCACCCTGCTCCACCTGGGCGTGAAGAACATCGCCGTGGGCCCCGCGGCGCCCGCCTTCATCAGCCCCAACGTGTTCAAGCTCCTGCAGGATGCCTACGGGCTCAAGCTGATCGGCAAGGACCCCAAGGCCGACCTGGCCGCGGCCCTGGCCTAGAAGACGCCCCCATTGCAGAAGTAGTTGTGGGCCTCCCCCGACTCCCGGTCTTCCGCGAAATAGTAGACGAAATCGGCAAAGGCCTCCGGGTCCGCCAGCAGCACCCGCTCCAGGCATCCCGGCAAGGGGGGAGGCGTTCCGATGGCCGGGTCGATCATCACGCGCATGCGCTGGAAAAGGTCCTCCCGGAATTCCAGGTAGAGCCGGTAGCTGGGTGTCTTGTAGCGGTGGATCGGCAGGAAGTTCCTGATCTGCATCTGGTCCTGGATCTCCGCGATCCTCGCGGCCAGCCTGGCGCACAGGGCGGGAGTCAGGAACGCGAGCACCGGCGGGCGTTCCAGCATCGCCGGGGTCAGCAGCAGGGGCAGGATGATGTTCTTGGGGGTGAAATCCTTGATGGCATTGGCAAACAGCCGCGCGGCCTGGGCCGCCGAAAGATCCTCCCGGGGCGCCGGCCGCAGGGGACGGTAGTCGGTCATGGTGATGATGCCGTTCCTCCCGTAGGCCACCCCTTCCAGCATGTCGTCCAGGCCCTCATGGACCCTGCGCGGATGGATCCGCACCCGCGACCGGGGCGCGAACACCAGTTCCTCCCCGCTCGCCCTCAGCTTGATCCCGAAATCCCAGTCGTCGGACAGGTGGCAAACGAACTCGCCATCCCGCACCTGGTAGAACAGCTCGATGCCGCCCACCTTCCGGTACGCGTTCCGGGTGACGGCAAAGCCCTTGCCGTCGGGGAACCCGCCCAGGACCGCCCAGGCGCGCTGCCTGGCCTTCACGATGAGGGCAAGGATCCCGAACAACCGGGGCTGGTGGGGGAAGTCGGCTTCGGCATAGTAGTAGTGGCTCACCGCCAGGGCGGCCCGGGTTTCCTGGAGCTTCTCCACCAGGCCGTCCACCCAGTCCTCCTCCAGCCGGCAGTCCGCGTCCGCGGAAAGCAGGTAGAAGGGGCGCTGGAGGCCGCACCGCCGGTCGCGTTCCAGGCTCCGGGCCACCGCCAGGTCCATGCCGGCCTTCCGGGCGTGGGCCACGCCCTGGCGGGGTTCCTGGAGGCCGATCACCTCGTAGCCCAGGTCCCGGCCCGAGGCTTCGGCGATGATCCGGCGCGTCCGGTCCGTGGAATTGTTGTCCACCAGGATGAGCTCGAACGGATGTCTCCAGGAACCGTCGCGGCCGCCCTGCCGGCCCAGGTCGTGGAGCACCTGCTCCAGGTTCCCGGCCTCGTTGAAGACGGGGATGACGATGCTGCACTCGGTGGCGGGCCCCATGGTTTCACCCCCGGCACAGGCGCAGGGAAAAGATCCGCCCCAGCTTCAAGGCGAGATCGTCCTCCGGGGGATGCGCCCGGGACCAGATGGCGTCATTGTGTGCCACCATCCGGGCCCGCGCCCGCGGGTCCTTCAGGAAGCGGTACACCTCCGAGGCGAAGCCCAGGTCCATGGGGCCGTCATTGCCTTCCGCCACCGGAAAGACCAGCCCACGGTAGCCCGGGTCGGCGTAGCAGTGCCCATAGCGTTCGTAGGAGCTGGCAAGGTAGGGCCGGTGCAGCATGATCGCCTCGGCGACCGGGTTGCCGAAGCTTTCGTAGTCCCGGGAGGTCAGGAAGCTGCACAGGTCGCTACGGGCCCTTGTCGGACTTGATCTCGTAGCCAAGGTCCAGATGGATCCGGTACCCGCTGTTCCGGAAGATCCGGGCGGCCTTGAGGAACTCCACGACGACGCCGGAAAGGGGCACCGCGTCGAAGGAGATCCCCAGAAGGCCCGGCTCGACCTGGTGTGCCGCCATGATCAGCCCTCCCGCTCGAATTCGGTGTGGATGATCGCTTCCACCAGGGTCCTGCCCACCTCCGTCAGGGCGATCCTCCTGCCGGGGCCATCGATCGCCACCAGGGCCCTGCGTTCCAGGCCCTCGAACAACGGTTTCCAGGGCGCCTGGAAGAGGGATTGGCCCGGGTGGCGTTCCCGGAACAGACAGTCCTCCAGGGGCCGGCAGGAGGTCAGGGCCATCTTGATGGCCTTCTTCAGGAGCCCATGGCCGGTGAAGCCCCGCACCGAGCCCAGGGGGATCCGGCCCTGGTCCAGGAGGCCGAAATAGCCGCCTTCCGTCGTGGCGTTGATGGCTTCCGCGCGCATGCTGCTGGAGCTGCCGCCCATCCCGAACCCCACCTCGGCGAACTGCTTGTCCGGGTCGACTGTGAGGGCTTTCCATTTCGACGGCGGGCGTTCCGGATGATGGAAGTACATGGTGGGGTGTTCCTGGTAGCGGCTCCTGGACAGCATTCCCGCGGCCTCTTCGCGCATCTGGTACTGCTCGCCCAGGGACGGCCAGCGGCGGCCCCGTTCCTCGAGCTTCCTGCGGACCCGGGGGGACTGCCAGGCTGCCGGTTTTTCTCCCGACACCGCGCTGCGCGGTTCGGCAAAGGTCCGGAGGTGCAGCTTGGTGAGAACCAGGCAGGTGACGCCGTGGGCGAGCGCGTACCCGACATCCTCCAGGAAGCCCCGCACCTCCTGCCCCGCCATGCCGTACATCAGGTCCAGGTCCACGTCGAACCGGAGACGGGCCTGCTCCAGGTAGTTCCTTCCGTCCGCCGCGGTATGGATGCAGTGGGCCGCCGCCAGCACGGCATCGTCGAAGGCCTGGACCCCGGCGGAAACGGTCCGGATGCCCAGGCCCTTCAGCTGCGCCAGCCGATCCGCGGTGAAGGTGGACGCCGTGCCTTCGATCCGGATGGAGGTCTCCTCGCGGAAATGGAAGCGCTCCCGGTAGGAATGCAGCAGTGCGCCGAGCTGCGCGTCGGACAGCAGGGTCGGGGTGCCGCCCAGGATGCTGAAGGCGCCGATCGGCACCCGGCCCAGGGCCGGCACCGCGTCCAGCCAGAGCCGGACTTCCTTGAGGTTGGCGTCCAGCCAGCGCTGCAGGACACCGGCCCGGAGATCCGCAGGCCTGGCGGTCACCACCGGGAACTGGCAGAAGTGGCAGCGCTGTTCACAGACCGGCAGGTTGACCCACAGGTGGATCGGGTTGCCATCCTGGAGCTGCCGGTTCAGCTCCTCCAGGAAACGGGCCGCGGGATAGTCCAGGAGGTCCCCGGGGAAGACGTGGGCCCCGAAGGCGTCCGTGGCCACATGGTCCAGCAGGCGCCTGTTTTCCGGCCGTTCCAGGAGGGCCACGGCCTTGGGCTTGGCGAAGCCGGGATCCAGGGGCCCGATGATTTCCGAAGACGGCAGGTCAGACGCCCGCATGGCCATGCACCACCCTCTCGACTCGCGCCCGCACCCTCCGGAACCCCCACGGTCCAGGACGCGACGGGCCGCACCTTTCCCCCCGATGAATGCGGACCCGGCGGGAAAGGTTTCCGGGGGTTCATCCGGCCAGGAGCTTCTGCACCCGGTCGATCAGCGGCCCGAGGCCGAACGGCTTCTGCAGGAACCCGGCCAGCCCCAGGCCGCCGAACCGGCGCAGGGCTTCCATTTCGTGGAAGCCGCTGCAGAGGATGACCGGCACCGAAGCGCCGGTTCGCTGGAGCTCGCGGCAGGCCTCCTCGCCGTCCATGATGGGCATGGTCAGGTCCATGAGGATGAGCCGGATCCGGTCCCGGTTCGCCAGGAACAGGCCCAGGGCCTCCCTCCCGTCCCGCGCCTGGAGGGTCTGGAACCCCGCCCGCCCCAGGGCGGTCACCACCACGGAGCGCATCTCATCCTCGTCGTCCACCACCAGCACCGTGCCTTCGCCGTTCCCGCCGGCCGGCGGCCGGGGCAGCATGGCATCGGGAGCGGCCCGCGGAACCGGACCCTGGGCGGCCGGGAACAGGAGCTGGAAGGTGCTGCCCCGGCCCGGCTCGCTGGACACCAGGATGCACCCCTGGTGGTTCCGGACGATGCCGTGGATGGCCGCCAACCCCAGCCCCCGGCCGGTGAATTTCGTGGTGAAGAAGGGATCGAAAATCTTCTTCAGCACCTCGGGGGACATGCCGGACCCGTTGTCGGAAACCTCCAGGGACACGTGCGGGCCGGGATGGACCGGCTGGCCTTCGCAAAGCCTGTCGATGGCCTTCTGGTCCAGGTCCACCGGCCGGGTCGCCAAGGTGATGACGCCGTTCTGCTCCTCCATGGCCTCCGAGGCGTTGATGACCAGGTTCATGATCACCTGCTGGATCTGGTCGGGGTCCGCTTCCATGGGCGGCAGCTTCGGATGGAGCGCCAGGCGCATCCGGGCCTTCTTGGAGATGGAGGTTTCCAGGAGATGGGTCATCTCCTCCACCAGCGGGTTCAAGTCGAGGATGCAGACACTGGACCTGCCTCGTCCGGAATAGGCCAGCATCTGCCGGAGCAGGCCGGAGCCTTTGGCCATGAGCCCCCTCAGGATCTCGTGGTAGGGCTTCGCCCGTTCCAGGGAGGTCTCCGTCATGGCCAGCTCCACGTTGCCCTGCATGGCGCCCAGGAGGTTGTTGAAGTCGTGGGCGATGCCCCCCGCCAGGACGCCCAGGGACTCCAGTTTCTGGCTCTGGAGGAGCGCCAGATCCGCCTGCTTGCGTTCGGTGATGTCGGTGCCGATGAAGCCCAGCCCGCAATCCTGGCCGGTGGCATCCACCAGCGGAAAGTTGTGGCACAGGTAGTGGCGGGTGGAGCCTTCCGCATCCACCCAGGGCTCCTCCTCCTGGATGGCCTGCTTGAGTTCCAGGGTGCGCCGGTCCCGCTCCCGGAACCGGGCGCAGGTTCCGGGGGGGAGCAGGTCCTCGTTGGTCTTGCCGAGGATCTCCCCGGCCGGACGGCCGATGAGGGTCTCCATCCGCGGGTTGATGGCCAGGAAGCGGCCCTCCCGGTCCTTGAAGGCGATGGCGGCCGGAGCATGGCGGATGAAGCCCTGGAGCCTGGCCTCGCTGGCCCTGAGCTCCTGGACCCGGGCCTTCACCTGGTCTTCCAGGCTCCCGGCCAGGTTCTGGAGGGCGGTCTGGTTCGCCCGTTGCTCGGTGATGTCCCGGGTGACCTTGGTGAAGCCCTGCAGGACGCCCTGGACATCGTAGAAGGCGGCGATCACCCCGGAGGCGAGGAAGCGGCGGCCGTCCTTGCGGACCCGCCAGCCTTCGTCCTCGTACCGTCCGGTCTCGGCGGCCAGGCGCAGGATCCGGCCCGGCCGGCCCGCCGCCACCTCCTCCTCGGGGAACAGGCGGGAAATGGGCTGCCCGAGAACCTCGCTTTCGGGGTACCCGCTGATCCGCTCCGCCCCGGGATTCCAGCTGGTGATCCTGCCCTCCGGGTCCAGCAGGAAGATCGCATAGTCCTTGATC
>JARLGP010000077.1 GCA_031292735.1 Holophaga sp. | reverse complement strand
CCCTCCGGCAGTTCCGGCCTGCGGCTGCTGGTGCAGGGGCACCAGCCCACCCTGAGCCCGGCGGCGCCGCCCCTGGCCGACCCCGGGGAACCCTCGGACTTCTGGTTCCACCTGGGCTTCACCGGCCCCGCACTGTTCTTCCGGCCCAAGGACGGGCTGTGCCTGGCCATCCTGGCCCACCGGGTGGGGCCGTCCGGCGAACTGCTGGATGCGGAACAGCTGAGGGCGCGCCGGTGGGAGATCCTGGCGGCGGAAGTGGCGCGGCTGCGCGGCTGACCGGGCTCACACCCTGCGGAAGATGGCGTAGCCGTTGCGCAGGGACCAGTCCTCCTCTTCCAGCCGGTAGGCCGTGCCGTTCTTCAGCTCGTAGTAGTTCTCGTAGTTCTTGAAGCCGTTGACGTCGTCCAGCATGATGACCCGGGCGCCGAGGATCTCGCGCAGTTCGGCCCGGCCGGTGAATTCCGAACCGTCGATGAGCACCAGGTCGAAGCTTTCGATCCCCTCGGTCTCCTTGATCCGGCGGATGCCGTTCAGGTCCATGCCGTGGGAGGCCACGTAGGCCACGTCGGCCTCGAGCCAGCCCAGCACGGTGTCCAGGGGGAAGTTGTTCAGGTTGGTGGCGTGGGCCTGGTAGAACTGCTTCACCTGCTCGGGGGTGGGGAAGGCGCCGAGCGGCACCGACGAGAGGTGGAAGGGGCGGACGAAATCGTGGGCCAGGTAGGCCTTGCGCAGGGCCTGGAAGCGGGTGCTGGAGACTTCCATGCAGTAGAGCCGGGGCCGGGAGGGGTTCTGCAGGATCCCGGTCACGAAGGCGCTGGTGCTGCCGTCCCCCGCCGAGGAACCGATCTCCAGGATGGTGGCCACCCCGGCCGAGGCCGCCTGCCGGATGATCGCTTGGTGGAACGCGTCGCTGGCGATCTCCGCCGGGATGAGATCGTCCAATCCCGCGCCTTCCTGGCGTTTCCTCCGGGGCAGGAGGCGTCGAAGTATGTTGGCCATGGCCTGATCCTTCCTCGTGGGCGTGACGCTCAGGGTAGCCTATCGGACCCGGAGGTGGGCAGGTCCGGGGACGCGCCGGAGCATTCAGGCTATCCTGGGGCACGGAGTCTGCCTTGCCAGCGCCTCTTCCTGTTTCCGGGAGCCCGATGCTCTTTTCCCTGCTCATGCCATCCTACAATCAGGCCCGGTTCATTGGGGAGGCCGTGGACAGCGTGCTGGCGCAGGATGATCCGGGCTGGGAACTGTGGATCCTGGACAATTCCACCGATGCGACCCCCCAGGTCATGGCGGCCTATGGGGATCCCCGCATCCATTTCGTCCACGAACCCGCCCGGATGGACCCCGGCAGCTGCCTCAACTGGATGCTGGAGCGGGCCAAGGGCGAGAACTTCTCCTACATCCACACCGACAACCGCCTGCTGCCCAGCTTCGTCCGCGCCCACCGGGAGGCCCTGGCGGCCGATCCCCTGGCCCTGGCGGTGTGCGACTACTGGGAAATCAACGAGGCCGGCCAGCGCCGGAAGATGCGCAGGCGGCAGGATCCCTTTCCCCTCAAGCGCCTGTTCTCGGTGGACACCATCGGCGTCCCGTTCGCGGCCACCCTGGAACTGGCGCGCCGGCTGGGCGGGTTCTCCACCACCGATCTGGCCGACGACGTGCTGTTCGTGTTGCGGGCGGATCCCCTGGGACCCCGGGTGCACATCCACCAGCCGCAGATGGAATACCGGGTGCACAGCGGCTCCAGGTTCCTGTCCAGCGGCCTGGGCAGGGTCCAGCGGGCCATCTTCCGGAGCGTGGTGCAGGCCTACGGGGAACGGGGCCAGGCCGGCGGAACGCTGCCGGACCCCTTCGCGGGCGGCGACCTTGCCGCGCGGCGCCACGTGGAGCAGGCCTCCCGGATGGCCCTGGTCCGGGGGCGGCGGGTGCTGGGCGGAATGCCCGCCCCGGTCCAGCTCTGGGTCCAGGGCACCGGCCCCGACAGCTTCTGGATGGCCTGGAGCTGCTTCGAGCTGGGCTGCCCGGTGGCGGGCTTCGTGGACGGGGCGGACGGAACCCTGCTGGGGCTGCCGGTGCGGGCCGAGCTGCCCGAGGGCGGCACCCTGATCCTGCCCCGGGCCCGGCGCGGGTTCGGGGAGTCCCTGGGCTGGCTGCTGCGCGGCCTGCCCCCGCTCGACCATCCGCTGAAGCGGCTGCCCGGCGAGGTGATGTGTGGCCTGCTGGTGCCCTTTCTGGCGACCGGACCGGGGCCGGGCCCGCTCTACCTGCGGGGCGGCGGGGCCATGGCGGCCTACCTGGCCTACGGGGCCGAGACCCTGGGCGGGATTCCGGTGGCGGGCATCCTGGGCGGGACCGCCGCGGCCTGGCCGCCCCTGGAAGGCCGCGCGGAACCGCCGGCCGCCTCGGTGTGGGTGGTCCCCGGATGTGCCGGGACCGGACGCGCCTGGCGGGCCCCCGTACTGGCCTGAAGCGGGTCCGGCCGGGTCAGCGGATCTCCCGGGGCGGGCGCTCCCGGCTCCAGGTCAGGCCGCAGCACCGGATCTTCCACCCATCCGGCCGGACGCGGATGGAGAAGAGCCATTGGCGCGCCTGCATGAACCGGGTGAACGGGAAGCGCAGGCCCACCAGGCCAAGAAACAGCCAACGCCGGTACGACCCGGTCCGGGCCGGGGACTCCAGCAGGGGGACGATCGCCGTTCGGGCCGCCTGCCATTGGGCATGGCCGGCGACCATGAAGTCGCGGGCCTGGCGCTGGATCCTGGAAAGGTTGTCCAGGGACAGCGGGGCCGGCTTTTTCGGGTTGTACAGCAAGCCGTTCACCCCGTGGCGGATGTACTCGTTCATGGTCGGGTGGTCCGGGGCGACCACGCACCGTCCCATGGCCATGGCCTCCAGGAAGGACATGCCGATGCCCTCGTACTTCCTGGGGGCGAAGTACAGGGCACATTCGCCGATCTTCGCCTGCATTTCGGCTTTCGTTGCAAACCATTGGGAAAATTCAAGGGTGAGCTGCCCCGCCGCGGGCCCCCCGGCAGGAAGGAAGCGTTGGCCCGGATCCAGCGCCCGGTGCACGTGGAGATCCTGGACGCCGCTGCCGGACAGCAGCCGGGTGACGGTGTCCAGGTTGATTTTCTCATTACGATTCCAGAAAAAGGCTTTGTGCGGGTCGCCTGGGGGAAGCGCCGGACCCGGTTCCGGGAAGAACTGGAAATAGTGAGCATCAAACCCCCAGTGGCGGAGCTGGCGGGCCAGGGTGCTGGAAAAGGAGACGATCTTCAACCCGCGGTAGGGACTCCATTGCTCCCGGCTCCAGCGCCCGGACTGGTCGAACATGGGGAAAAAGACCATGTGCCGGCAACCGACCCGGGCCAGGGTCGGCATGGGCGGCAGGACCTGCCAGCAGAGCAGCACGGCAAAGTCCTGGCCGGCATGGGCCGCCAGGCACCCGTCGTCCAGGGCGGCCTCGGGCGCCAGGAACGCCAGGGTGATGTCGTAGTGGGGCTCCAGCAACTGGAGCATGAATTCATGCGATCCGGTTTTCTGGTGAAATTCATGGCCAATGAACAACAGCTTTTTCATCGCTTGACCTTATTCAGACGCCTCGACATGCCGAGAAAGCGGGGGATTAACTTCCTATGGAACACCGCCGCCGGCAAGAAGTTTGTGGTCCGGTCCCAGGCATCTGTGAAACATCAAATCAAATGAACCGACGAATGAACAAGGTTTTTTTACTCAACAGACAGAAGGTGGTAGCGGGATCCCCGCGCATGGCTACATTGAGCATTGTGCTCAATCATTTGGATGGTGGAATTACGACATGCCAGCTGCCAGGAGGAAGAATCTGTGAAATGGGGGATTCCTGTTTGCCTGGCCATCCTGCCCCTGTCCGCGCAGACCCCCCCGGGGTGGAACCACCCCAGCCACCTGGGCCGTGAGGTGACGGGAGCGGGGGTGTGGACCGGCGCAGGCTTCTGGGCCGGCGACCACCACGGGCCCGCGCCCACCCTGGTCGACTCCCTGGGGCTGGGCAACGGCCTCACCGGGGGCGGCTTCCACCTGGAGGGCGGGTTCCGCGACGGCCCCTGGGACTTCGCGGCCGAGGTGCTGGGCAACCGGAACACCCAGGGCCAGGCCTACCTCACCCTCTACCGCAGCCACCTCTGGTACCGGGGCGAGCGCGGCTGGCAGGGCGGCTTCGAACAGGAGCCCCTGGTCTGGGGCTACGGCCTGAACGGCGGCTACCTGCTGGGCGAGGCGGCCCGCCCCTTTCCCCGGCTCCGGGTGGAATCGCCCATGGCCGACCTGCACCTTGGCCGGGTGCCCTTCGGCAGCTGGGGCTGGCAGGCGTTCATGGGGCGGATGGAGAACCATCCGGTGCTCAGCTCCTCCATCCAGGATCCCTCCGCGCGCAGCCGGGCCCTGGCCAGGCAGGGCAATCCCGAGGCGCCCCTGCTGATGGGCTACCGGGTCCAGGCCCAGTTCGGGCCGGCCATGGAGTTCTACCTCAACTACCTCAACCTGTGGTCGGGCACCCTGAACGGCAGGGGGCTCACCGGCGGCTACAACCTCGGCAACTACGCCACGGCCGTGTTCGGGCTCAAGGACAGCCTGACCGAGGCCAACATCGACTACAGCAACCCCGGCACGCCCACGACATCCGCGGCCCAGGCGGCGCACAGCGCGTCCGAGATCGACGTGGGGTTCCGGCTGCGGGCCGAGCCCCTGGCCCGCGTCCTGGGGGCCGACGACGCCCACCTCTACGTCAGCCGGGGCAGCAAGTCGGAGCTGTGGCCGGTGGCCGTCTTCCTCAAGAACCCGCTGCGCTACGGGGCCAAGGACTTCTCCAAGGACTTCAGCAACCTGGTGACCAGCCCGAACCTGGGCGCCGTGTGGGGCCAGAATTCCCGGTACACCGCCCCCTCCCTGTCCAATCCCAACGACACCGTGGGCCTCCTGGTGAGCTGGCCCGGCGTGCGGGCCGGCCTGGAATACTTCGACGGCGTCAACAGCGCCGGCCAGGGCAACCGCCCCTTCGCCCAGAGCGTCTACCTCACCGGCTTCTATTCCTACGGCGACCCCCTGGGGGAAGCCACCGGCGGAGAAGCGGTCACCACCACCGCCAAGCTGGAACTGGACCTCGGCGCGCGGCTCACCAGCGCCACCTGGCTGGTGCGCGGGTTCCGCCCGTTCCGGGACGATCCCGTG
>JARLGP010000076.1 GCA_031292735.1 Holophaga sp. | reverse complement strand
GGGTGAGGCTGGTGATGATGGTGGAGCGCCAGCTGTTGAGGAAGAAGAACACGATGATGACGGTCAGGGCGCCGCCCAGGACGATGGCGAGCACCACGTCGTCCACGGAATCGTTGATGAACTTGGAGTTGTCCTTGGCCTTCACCGTGGTGACGCCCATCTGGGCCAGTTCCGGCGCCAGGCGCTTCATGGCCGCGTCCACCGCCCGCACCATGGCCACGGTGTTGCCGCCGATCTGCTTCTGGATCTCCAGGGCCACGGCGTCCTGGCCGTCCAGCCGCGCCAGGGTGCGCATCTCCTTGGCCCCGTCCACCAGGGTGGCCACCTCCTGCAGCTCGATGGGCCGGCCCTGGCGGTTGCCGACGATCACATGGCTGAAGTCCTCCACCCGCCGGGCCTTGGCGTCCACCCGGACGCTGATCTCGCGGGTCGCGGTGAGCAGGTTGCCGCTGGGCACGGCCTGGGTGTCCTGGCCCAGGGCGCTGGTCACCTGGGCCAGGGTGAGCCCCAGCGCCTCCAGCTTGCGGGGCTCCACCTGCACCAGCACGTCCCGGGTGGAACCGCCCACCACCTCGGCCTTGCCCACGCCGGGAATGTTCTCGAGGCGCCGCTTGAGGAACTCGTCGGCGATCCGGGTCAGCTCGCGCGCCCCCAGGTCCGGGTGCGCGGCGTCGGGCTTGAGCACCAGGGACAGCACCGGCAGCTGGGCCGGATCGTACTTCTGGATGATCGGCTCCTTGATGGTGTCCGGCAGATCCCGGCGGATCTGGCCGACCTTGGAGCGCACGTCGTCCAGGGCCCGGTCCACGTCCCGCTCGATCTGGAACTGGATGGTGACCGTGCCCAGGCCCTCCTGGCTGGTGGAGCTGATCTCCCGCACCTTCTCGATGGGGTTTACCGCCTCCTCGATCTTCTTGACCACGTCCTGCTCCACCGCGTCGGGACTGGCCCCCGGGTAGGCGACGCTCACGGTGACCACCGGCATGTCCACCTTGGGGAAGCTGTCCAGCCCCAGGCCGCGGATGGAGAACAGGCCCATGACCACCAGCCCCAGCATGACGCAGGTGGTGAGGACGGGCCGCTTGATGGAAAGGTCAGAAAGGAACATGGTCAGTTCCCCTGGGCCTGGGCCGGCGTCCCGGGCGTGCCGGCGATCTGCATCGCGTCGCCGGCCATCCGCAGCGGCGTGCCGTCGGTCACCAGGTGCTGGCCCTGGGCCACCACCTGGGCGCCGACCGGGAGACCGTCAACCTGCCGCCAGCCCTCCTGGTCCTGGCCCACCAGGATCCGCCGCCGCCGGGCCACGCCGGCCTCGGCCACGAACACGTCCGCGTCGCGGCCCACGGTGTTGAGGATGCCCGCCGGCAGCGCCGGATGCGGCGTGGCGCCCGGGGCCAGGATCCGGCCTTCGGCGAACAGGCCGCTCTTCAGCTGGTCGCCGGGATTGGCCAGCCGCAGCCGCACCCGCAGGGTGCGCCCGTCCTGCTGGACCGAGCCGCTGATCTGGGTGAGGGTGGCGTGGAAGGTCTGCTCGAAGCCGGCGATGTGGAAGTCCGCGGTCATCCCGGTCTGGATCCGGGCCAGGGCCTCTGCGGGCAGATCGGCCTGGATCTCCAGGGTCCGGTTGTCCACCAGGTTGAAGGCGGTCTGGCCCGGAGCCAGCACCTCCCCGGGCTGCACCAGGCGCTGCGCCACCTCCCCGGCGAAGGGGGCGGTGATGCGCGACTTGCGCAGGCGGCTCTGGGCCAGGCCCAGGCTGCTTTCGGCGGCGTGCACCACCTCCATGGCCGCGTGGTAGCTGGTCTCGGCCTGCTGGGCTGACTGTTTGGTCACGCTGCGCTTTTCCAGCAGGGTCTGGGCCCGGTCGTTGTCGCGCCCGGCCTGCTCGGCCTGTACCCGCGCCTCGCTCAGCTGGGCGGCGGCGGTCTGCACCGCCAGCTGGAGTTCCTCTTCATCCTGGGCGGATAGCAGCGCGCCGGCGCGCACCCGGTCGCCCTCCTGCACCGCCACCCGGGTCACCCGGCCGGATTCCTCGGCCTTGAGCTCGGCCCGGTTGACCGCCAACAGCGTGCCGGTGAACGGGACGCTGTTGCGGAAGGCGTGCGCCTCCACCCCGATCAGGGTCACCGGCACCAGCCCGGCCGCCTTCTCCAGCCGCTGCTGGCCCAGTTCCTGGCCGCGCCGGTAGCGGTGCGTGCCGATGGCGCCGACGATGAGCAGGGCCGCCAGGCTCGCGTATAGGATGTTGTTCCGTTGGCTCATGGGGATACCTCGATCCGGTTCGGGAAGCAGGTGCAGCGGGTAGGGGCGGGCTGCCTGGCAGGCGTGTCAGAGTGGGGCCAGGCCGCAGGCCCGGCGGTAGTCGAACAGCGCGCTCCAGATGGCCAGTTCGGCCCGCTTGCGCTGGCTTTCCTGCTGGCGTTCGGTGCGTTCGGCGGTGAGCAGATCCAGGGAGGTGATGAGCCCCTGGTCGAAGGCTTCGCGGCTGGTGCGCAGGGCCTCCAGGGCCGCCGTGTGGGCCGCCTGGGCCGCGTCCTGGAAGGCCACCGCCTTGCGCAGTTCGCGTTCGGCCGTGCTCTGTTCCACCGCCAGGTTGCGCTCCAGGTCCACCCGGGCCTCCAGCACCTGCTCCAGCTGGGCCCGGTTCTGGGCCCGCTTGCCCGATGTGCGCATCCCGTCGAACAGCGGCACCCGCAGGGACAGGTTCACCTTCCAGGTGTCGTACGGTTCCTTGAAGAGGTCGGACGACGCGCCGGTCTGGTAGCCATAGGCGGCGTTGAAATCCAGCTTGGGCCGCAGATCGGACTTGATGATCTGGTCGTTGGCCCGGTACATCTGCTCCTGCTGCTTGTACTGGGCGACCTCGCTCCGCTCGACCGGCACCAGCGGGGCCAGCGCGGCCAGTTCCGGCGTGCCGGGATCCCGCAGCTGCAGCGGGGTCCTGGGGTCCAGGGCCAGCTGGCCGTTAAGCTGTTCCACCGCTCGCTGGTAGGCCGCCTGGGCCTGGAGGTTGTCCGGCAGCACCCCCAGGTATTCGCTCTGGGCCCGCAACCGGTCCAGTTCGGTGGCGGTCTGGGCCTCCAGCCGGGCCTCCACGTCGTGCAGGAACCGCTCGGCGGTCTGCAGCCGGGTCTGGATCACCTCCAGCTCGGCCTGGGCGCTCAGCACCGCGATGTAGGCCACGGCCACCCCGTGCAGGGTGTCCAGTTCGGCGGTGGTGTAGGCGTAGCCTGCCTCCCGCTCGCCCATCTCGGCCACCCGCACCGCCGTCCCCAGCTTGCCCCAGTAGAACAGCGGCTGGCTGAGGGTGGCCTGGGTGACGTACAGCGAATAGGGCGCCGCCACCTGGTTCGGGGTCATGCCCAGGCTGGTCAGCAGCTGGCCGGTGCCGCCCATCAGCAGACTGTCGTCGCGCAGGCGGGTGTAGTCGGCGGTCACGGCGAGCTGTGGCAGGGCGTCCGCCCGGGTGGACGTGATGAGGGCCTGGCGCTCCTCCACCTTGGCCTTGGCGCCCTTCAGCTGGGCGTTCTCGGCCCGGGCCCGGGCCAGGGCCCCGGCCAGATCGAAGGCCTGGGCGGGGGCCTGGCCCGGATCCTGCCCGCGCGCCGGCGCGGCCGGCGGTGGGGTCGGATTCGGAGTGGCGATCTGGGCGGCGGGGAGGAAAAGCAGCATGCCTGAAACTCCTGGATGCGCGACGAGAAGGGCGGGAGGGGGATGGACCGGCTGGGATCAGGCGTCCGGGAACGCTTCGGGGATTCCGAAGCCGCGCAGGCTGAAGCCGGTGATGTGCCGGGCCAGGGCCTGGAGATCGCGGGGGTACTCGGGGTCGCCCCGGACCAGGCGGATCAGCGGCAGGTGATGGAGCAGGTGCACGACCTGGCCGAGCACGCTGTCCACGTGGTCCTGGGCCGCCGGGCCCTCCAGATCGGGCCGAAGGATCCGCAGGCAGTCCAGCAGCCGATCGTTGGTCGGCCGCATGTGCTCCAGGATCAAGTCGGCCACCGCCGCCCGGGGGTTCTGCAGCTCCCGGGTGACCAGCAGCAGGCTGGCCTTTTCCAGCTCCGAACCGCCTTCGCAGGCCATGAGCTCGTTCAGGGTGTGTTCGATCAGCGCCCCCAGGGCCCGGATGGCCATCCCCCGGGCGTCCGGGCTGTGGGGATCCAGCGGCGGCATGGGCGGCTCGTTGTGGCCCCGGAAGATGCACCGCAGGGCCTCGGCATAGATGCCGGTCTTGCCGCCGAAATGGTACTGCACCAGGGCCGAGTTGGCCCGGGCCCGGCCGGCGATCTCCCGGATGCCGGTGGCGTCGAAGCCCTTCTCCGCGAAGCAGAGAATGGCGGCTTCCAGCAGGCGTTCCCGGGCGGGCAGTTCGGAATCAGAGGGGGACATGCGGGGCCTCGAACAGACAATCAAACGATTGATCAAGTTTTGAGTATTAATCAACCGATTGATTTAGTCCAGACCTTCGACCCTCCACCCGGGCGGGCGCCGTCTGCCAGGACAGTCCACCTGGAGGTTTATTCCGCCGCTTTAGAAGCGCCTGCCGATGCCCAGTTCCACCGTAGGCAGGGTGTGGCCCACGGAACGGCTCACCTGGTAGCGCGCCGAAACCCGCCACGCCGGGTCGAACTCACAGCCGATGCCCACTTGGCAGGCCACTTTCAGGCCGGTGCCGTAGCTGATGCGCTGCTCGCCCAGCACCGGGTTGCCACCCAGGCCCGCCGGCGCCATATCGGCGGGGAAGCCGGTGCTTCCCCACAGGTTCCGGACCCCCACGCCGGCCAACAGGAAAGGCCTGCGCCGCGACGCAAGGGGCAGGCGGTGGACGAAGTTGACCATGCATCCCACGGATTGGAGCCGGGTCCAGCTTTGCCCGTCCTCCGGAAGCCCAGGCAGGTGACTGTTGTTGTACTTCACATAGCTGAGCGTGGTCTGGATCCCGCTGGACTCGCCCACCCTGCGCTCGGCGAGCACGCCCAACCCCGGGCTCAACGCGCCGGAAAAGGCGTTCAAGGAGCCGGTCGGTTGAACCAGCACGGCCTCCCAGCCCATCCGCCATGCGTTCACCGGCCTGTCATCGGCGAGCATGGCGGAGCGCAGCAAAATCAGGATGACAAACGGTTTCCAATCCATGATCGATCCTTTCCAAAGCCCAGGGGTCATGGAAAAGGGGCAGCAGGGGTTGCCGGGGAGATGGGTGCCCGGTCCGGCCCAGGTCTCCGCGTTGGCCTAGCGGTGACGCCTGCCACCGCCCTCGGATTTGCCGCACAGCCCGGTTTTCCGGTCGTAGTCATATGCAAGGCGAACAGCTTGCTGCGCTGTAATGCCATGAACGAGGTTGCCGCCGGTGGCAACCGTGACCCCGGCCGCGGTGCCCCACTCGACCAGATCCCGGCCGAGGAACGGCTCGCCCTTCCGGCCCAGCGCCTTGCTGACATCGCCAGCCAGATCGTCGATCTTGCTCGCGACGCCACCCCCACCTGTCACGAAGCCCAGTTCGTGGTCTTGAAGTGTCCGGATGACCGACATGGTGTTCTCCCAGCGCGAAAAGGTTGCAGGTTGCCCGAGAGACGTGAGAGACACCAGGGATGCAACGCGCACCCTGGTCAACCGGCGACCCATGGCACCCACGGACCGACCGGGTCACCGGCGCTTCGGCGGAAACGACACGCCCAAGCCGAGAAGGAAGGCCCCTCTGGCATTCCCCCCACCTTGCGGGTGTCCATCCAGCTATGCAGGCCCGACCGGAAAAGTTTCACCGGGGGAGCAGCCGACTCCCGCAGGGCTTCATCTTGTCCAGTGGCGAGTGGTTGGTTGGCCTCCGTCGCTTCTCCGTTCGTTTCGGCGTCTGGGGCGAAAAGCTCAACGCGGAGGCCCGGAGCAAGGACTTGAGGCGCGGAGGGGATCAGGTGTGGGCGGTGATCAGCGGCTTTCGATCGGGCCGAGGCCCCCGGCAACCACCTGCTTCCTCCGCGCCTCCATGGGTTCTCCGTGCCTCCGCGTTGGGCTTTTTGCTTCAGGTACCTCGACCTTGCATGTCTGCACGCGGCCGAGACTTGACTGTCCCGTCGCACTGGCCGCATCCGATATGGCAAACATCGATCCTGTTATTGATTAAAGCAATTTACCAAACTTGGTACTAGTAGATCGATTCTCAAATAACATTTCTTTTCGGTTCCAACCTTCAGCCGTGCCATAACGGCTTGGTTATATCATTTCAGTTTTTATCCATTTTCCATCCCCGTTCATCACTGTTCATCCCCGGCTGAACCTTCTTCGGGTGTGCCGGCAGATATGAACGGGGGAGAACGTCATGGCGATCCAGGATCCACTCACCGAACTCATCATCGGCTGCTGCTTCCGGGTGGCCAACGAACTGGGCCCTGGTTTCCTGGAGAAGGTCTACGAGAATGCACTTGCCCACGAGTTACGGAAAGCCAAGCTCAATGTGGTTCAGCAGCAGGGCATCGAGGTTTTCTACGATGGCGTCAATGTCGGCAATTATGAAGCCGATCTCCTCGTCGAAGGACGTATCCTGGTGGAGGTGAAGGCCAGCCAGGCGCTTGGTAATGCTGATGTGGCCCAGTGCCTCAACTACATGAGGGGGACCCGACTGGTGACCTGCCTCCTGGTCAACTTCGGCAGAGCAAAGATCCAGGTCCGGAGGCTGGGGATGACCCGTGCGGCGGCGACCGGGGATGTGGAACTGGACGTGAAGGACGTCCAATAGCCAGCCTTCCGGTATATCCAGCGCTGGTTTGCCGGGGATGAACAGTGATGAACGGGGATAAAAAAAGCTGATAAAAGAAAGGAGCCGCCTATGAAACCGACTCTTCTTCAAGTTTGTAGCGCCACCTGAATACGACCGGATCGGCATTGAGGTCCTGGAGGTAGTGCATAATCCGGGCCTTCAGTTCAGCCTTCGAGTCCACCCGAATCCCCCTGAGGATGGTCTTGGTCATCTTGGCGAAAAAGACTTCCACCAGGTTCAACCAGGACCCGTGTTTGGGCGTGAACACGAACTCGAATCGGTTGGGCCGCGTCTTGAGGTAGGCCTGGGTTTCCTTCGAGATGTGGGCTGAATGGTTGTCCACCCGTGCCTGCTGCGCAGACAAGGGCGTCTAAGGACAATACAATGAGAATGCGAGTTTCAGCGCTGTAGGCTTGGTGGATCTGCTCGAGCAGCTTCGTGAATTCCAGACTGCGATGGCGCTCTTCGATGCAGGCGTGAACCTTCCCGGTCAGCAGGTCCAGGCCCGCCAGGAGGCTCAAGGTACCATGCCGTTTGTATTCATAGTCCCGGCCATTGGACGGATGCTTCCCAGGCACAGG
The DNA here is from genome assembly GCA_031292735.1 of Holophaga sp. The sequence goes on along the minus strand of JARLGP010000076.1, from coordinate 2,172 downwards.
CGGAAGGTCAGGTGCCACTTTGCCAATGGCCTGAATCCCGGGCTTCTCGTCCAAAGACAGGATCGCCATCAACTGGCCCTCATCCGTCTCGGCCTTGTCGCCACTTTGGAGCTTTTCCTGCAGGACCTGGACCTCCCGATAGACCATCAGGATCTGGGCCATCTTGGTGTCGAATTCGGGGTCGCGCCGCTCCAGGTAATACTCGATCCTGTGAGGCCGAAGCTCGGCGCCGGTGAGCAACTTGGAGACGGTGCCCCGCCCGAGCATGGCCAGGCAGGGATGCCCGGCTTCAGGTCCGTGTTTTCTGGCGTGGAGCGCCAGAATCCGGGTTGTCCAGAGTTCTTCGGGGTAGCCCAGGTCGACAGGCTTCGTACAGGCTACAGCCATGAGCCAAGCCCGCGCTTCTGCCGTGATCTCAGGCTTGCGCCCACGACCGGGACGGTCTTCCAGCGAAGCCAGGGCGCCCATTTCAAGCGCCCGGTTGAGGATCCGCTCGATCTTCGGGCGATTCGTCTGGAAGGCTTCGGCTAAGGCCGTTACCCGCTCCCCTGCGTGGTAGGCCAGCAGGACCTTGGCCCTCTCGATGCGGGCCTGCCCTTCTGTCCTGGATTTCGCAATGGTTTCAAGTTTGGACCTTGCTTCTGTATCGAGAACCAGCTTGGCCCGTATGGGTGTACGTCCCATGGAACCTCCGATGACCTACCTATAAGCGTAGGTCATCGGAGGTTTTATGCAATTATATTTTGGAATCTATCTACTAGGTCAATGCTCGCAGTCTTCGTGGCCGTGTTCCCGTTCGACGATGACGATGCCGCCCTCCCGGTACTTGCCGACCATGCCGAAGGTGGCCAGCAGGGCCTCCTGGGTGAGGATCTCGGCGCTGGGGCCGAAGGCCACCACCCGGTGCGCCAGTAGCATCGTGGTGTCGCACTCGGCGGCCTCGTCGATGTCGTGGGTGGCGATGATGATCGAGCAGCCGGCATCGCTCAGCTGCCGGACCCGCTTCCGGTAGATGGTCCGGGCGCCGGCGTCCAGATTGGCAGCGGGCTCGTCCAGCAGCACTAGGCCGGCGTCCCGGGCGAAGGCCTGGGCCAGGAACACCCGCTGGGGCTGGCCGCCGGACAGGGCGTTCAGCGGCGCCTCGGCCAGGTCCAGCACCCCCAGGGTGGCCATGGCCTCCTGGACCGCCTGCTCATCGGCGGCGTTCATACGGCCGAACAGGCCGTGGGCGGCGTAGCGGGCCATGCGCACCACGTCGTGGACCCGCAGCGGCAGCATGAAGCTGGAGGGGTGGAACTGGCCCATGTAGGCGATGCCGCCGGGCCGGCGCGGCCCCGGGCCGAGCACCTCCAGGGCGCCGGACACGGGGGGCAGCAGTCCGGCGATGGTCTTGAGCAGGGTGGTCTTGCCCGAGCCGTTGGAGCCCACCAGGGCCAGCACCTGGCCCGGCTCCAGGCGGAAGTTCAGGTCCGCCACCACGGTCTCGCCCTGGTGGCCGACGCACAGCTGGCTGGCGAGGACGGCGGTCATGGCCGGGCTCCCTGGGCCATCCGGGGCCGGGCCGGGCTGGCCGGCAGCAGCTGCCGGACCCACAGCAGCAGGAAGAAGACGATGGACGCGGCCAGGGTGATGGCGGCGCCGGCGGCCAGGTTGAAATGGTAGCTGGCCAGCAGGCCCAGGTAGACCGAGCCGGCGCCGATGCCCGAGGCGGTCAGGATCATGGTGGTGATCTTGCGGGAAAACAGGGCGGCCGACGCGGCCGGGGCCAGCAGCATGCCGAACACCAGCAGCGTGCCCACCGTGCGGAACGACACCACCACGGTCAGGGCGATGAGCGCCAGCATGATGGCGTGGTAGCGCCGGGGCGGGAAGCCGGACACCTCGGCCTGCTCGGGGCTGAAGCAGAGCAGCAGGAAGGGCCGGTGGCAGACCAGGGCCAGGACGCCGATGACCAGGGTGGCCAGCAGCTGGGCCACCATTTCGCCGGTGCGGATGCCCAGGATCTCGCCGAACAGGATGCGCACCAGGTCTCCGGAAAAGGCGTGCGAGCGGGAGACGATGGCCACGCCCAGGGCCAGCATGCCCAGGAACAGCAGGCCGATGGCGGTGTCCGAGGAGAGGTTGGTGCGGCGCGTGATGAAGCCGATGCCGAAGATCATGCCCAGCGCGCCC
>JARLGP010000075.1 GCA_031292735.1 Holophaga sp. | reverse complement strand
GGCACGGTGCAGGCCGACATCCTCAAGGAGGACCAGGCCCAGAACACCTGCATCTTCTCCATCGAGTTCGCCCTGCGCATGATGGGCGACGTGCAGGCCTTCCTCATCGCCCACGGCATGCGCAGCTACTATTCGGTGAGCGTCTCCGGCTACCACATCGCCGAGGCCGGGGCCAACCCGGTCACCCAGCTGGCCTTCACCCTGGCCAACGGCTTCACCCTGGTGGAGTACTACCTGAGCCGGGGCATGGCCATCGACGAGCTCGTCCCCAACCTCTCGTTCTTCTTCAGCGCCGGCCTGGACCCGGAATACGCCGTGCTGGGCCGGGTGGCCCGGCGCATCTGGGCCATCGCCCTGCGCGACCGCTACGGCGCCGGCGAACTGGCCCAGAAGCTCAAGTACCACGTGCAGACCTCGGGCCGCTCGCTGCACCTGAAGGAGATGAAGTTCAACGACATCCGCACCACCCTGCAGGCCTTCACCGCCCTCACCGACAACTGCAACTCCTTGCACACCAATGCCTACGACGAGGCCATCACCACCCCCACCGAGGAGTCGGTGCGCCTGGCCATGGCCATCCAGCTGGTCACCACCCGGGAATTCGGGCTGTACCGCAACGAGAACCTGTTCCAGGGCTCCCACTTCATCGAGCGGCTCACCGACGACGTGGAGGAGGCGGTGCTGGAGGAGTTCATGCGCCTGGGCGCCCGGGGCGGGGTGCTGCGGGCCATGGAGACCCAGTACCAGCGCACCCGGATCCAGGAGCAGTCCCTGCTCTACGAGCAGCGCAAGCACTCCGGCGAATTGCCGGTGGTGGGGGTCAACACCTTCGTCCAGGAGGAGGCCCCGGCCCCGGCGGCCGCCCCGGTGGTCCGGGCCAGCGCCGAGGAGAAGGATGAACGCCTCCGCCAGCTGCGGGCCTTCCAGGAACGGCACCGGGCCGAGGCCGGCCCCGCCCTGGAGCGCCTGCGGGAAACCGCGCTGCGCGGCGGCAACCTGCTCGAGACCCTGCTGGACACCGTGCGGGTCGCCAGTCTGGGCCAGATCACCGCCACCCTCTACGAATTGGGCGGAAAATATCGCCGTTCCATGTGAAACTGCTCCATCATTACCACCCTGGGAGAAGGTCATGACCGTGCCCCTCAGTGTCCTCAGCGAAGAGGAGGAAGCCTTCCGCGACCTGGTGGCCGATTTCGCGGCCCGGGAGATCGAACCCCACCGGGCGGCCATGGACGAGGCCCAGGCCATGCGCCCCGAGCTGGTCCGCCAGGTGTTCGGCCTGGGCCTCATGGGCGTCGAGGTGCCCGAAGCCTACGGCGGGGCCGGTTCCAGCTTCTTCAACGCCATCCTGGTGATCGAGGAGCTGGCCAAGGTGGACCCCAGCGTGTCGGTGCTGGTGGACGTGCAAAACACCCTGGTGGCCAACTGCCTCATCAACTGGGCCAGCGAGGCCCAGAAGCAGCGCTACCTGCCCCGGCTGTGCCGGGACCAGGTGGGCGCCTACGCCCTGTCCGAAGCCGGTTCCGGATCCGACGCCTTCGCCCTGGCCACCCGGGCCCTGCCCCGGGACGGCGGCTACCTGCTGAACGGCAGCAAGCTGTTCATCACCAACGCCGAGGAGGCGGACATCTTCGTGGTGTTCGCCACCGTGGACCCGTCCCTGGGCTACAAGGGCATCACCGCCTTCATCCTGGAGCGGGGCATGGCGGGCTTCCAGGTGGCCCGCAAGGAGAACAAGCTGGGGATCCGGGCCAGCTCCACCTGCGAACTGTCCCTGGCCGACGTGGCGGTGGGCCCGGAGCAGGTGCTGGGCCAGGTGGGCAAGGGCTACAAGGTGGCCATCGAGACCCTCAACGAAGGCCGCATCGGCATCGCCGCGCAGATGGCCGGGCTGGCCGCCGGGGCGCTGAACCACGCCCTGGCCTACACCCGGGAGCGCCGGCAGTTCGCCCAGCCGATCTTCTCCTTCCAGGCGGTGCAGATGCGCCTGGCGGAGATGGCCGCGCGGGTGGAGGCGGCCCGGCTCATGACCTACAACGCCGCCCGGCTCAAGGACGCCGGCCTCCCCTTCGTCAAGGAGGCCGCCATGGCCAAGTACTTCGCCAGCCAGGTGGCCGAGTGGGTGGCCAGCGAGGCGCTGGAACTGTTCGGCGGCTACGGCTTCACCAAGGACTATCCGGCGGAAAAGTACTTCCGCGATTCCAAGATCGGCAAGATCTACGAAGGCACGACCTTCATGCAACTCCAGACCATCGCCAAACTGCTCTGAGCGGGAGGAGCGTCCGTGAACCAGGAAGAGAAGCTGGCCCAGCTGAAAGTCCGGAACGAGAAGGCGGAGCAGGGCGGCGGGCTCGACAAGATCGAGAAGCACCACCAGTCGGGGCGGCTCACCGCCCGGGAGCGGATCCAGATCCTGCTGGACGACGACTCGTTCACCGAGATCGACAAGTTCGTGCTGCACCGCTGCGACAACTTCGGCATGGAGAAGGTGAAGATCCCCGGGGACGGCGTGGTCACCGGCTACGGCAGCGTCGACGGGCGGCTGGTCTACGTGTTCGCCCAGGACTTCACCGTGTTCGGCGGCTCCCTGTCCAAGGCCTACGCCGAGAAGATCGTGAAGATCATGGACATGGCCGCCCGCAACGGCGCGCCGGTCATCGGCCTGAACGATTCCGGCGGGGCGCGCATCCAGGAGGGGGTGCAGTCCCTGGCCGGATACTCCGACATCTTCCTGCGCAACATGCTCTGCTCCGGGGTGGTGCCGCAGATCTCGGCGATCATGGGCCCCTGCGCCGGCGGCGCGGTGTATTCCCCGGCCATCACCGACTTCGTGTTCATGGTGAAGGACACCTCGTACATGTTCATCACCGGCCCCGAGGTGATCAAGACGGTGAGCCACGAGGACGTCACCAAGGAGCAGCTGGGCGGGGCCATGACCCACAACGCCAAGTCCGGCTGCGCCCACTTCGCCTGCGGCGACGACGAGGAGTGCCTGCTGCTGATCCGCGAGCTGCTCTCCTTCCTGCCCCTGAACAACCAGGACGACCCGCCCCGCAAGCCCCCCAGCGACGACCCCAACCGCGGCGAGATCAGCCTGCGCACCCTGGTGCCGGACAATCCCAACCAGCCCTATGACATGCGCGACCTGATCAAGGCGGTGATGGACGACGGCTACTTCTTCGAGGTGCAGGAGCATTTCGCCCGCAGCCTGCTGATCGGCTTCGCCCGGCTCAACGGGCGCTCCGTGGGGCTGGTGGCCAACCAGCCCAGCCACCTGGCCGGGGCGCTGGACGTGGACTCCTCCCTGAAGGGGGCCCGGTTCGTGCGGTTCTGCGACTGCTTCAACATCCCGCTGATCTTTTTCGAGGACGTGCCGGGCTTCCTGCCCGGGGTGGACCAGGAGCTGGGCGGCATCATCAAGCACGGGGCCAAGCTGCTCTACGCCATCGCCGAGGCCACCGTGCCCAAGCTCACGGTGATCACCCGCAAGGCCTACGGCGGCGCCTACTGCGTGATGAACTCCAAGAACATCCGCTGCGACTACGCCATCGCCTTCCCCAGCGCGGAGATCGCGGTGATGGGGCCGGAAGGGGCGGTGAACATCATCCACCGCTCCGAGCTGGCCAAGTCGCTGGACCCGGACAAGACCCGCCAGGCCCTGCTGGACGACTACCGGGAGAAGTTCGCCAACCCCTACAACGCTGCGGAACTGGGCTACGTGGACGAGATCATCGACCCCGCCCACACCCGGCCCACCCTGATCCGCGCCCTGGACATGTGCAAGAACAAGCGCGCTTCCAACCTGCCGCGCAAGCACGGGAATCTTCCCCTTTAGGAGCCGCAATGTTCGCCAAGATCCTCATCGCCAACCGGGGCGAGATCGCGATCCGGGTGATCCGCGCCTGCAAGGAGCTGGGCGTGGCCACCGTGGCGGTCTATTCCGAAGCGGACCGGGCCGCCCTGCACGTGCGGGCCGCCGACGAGGCCTACTGCATCGGCCCGGCGCCCAGCCAGGAGTCCTACCTGAACGAGGCCCGGGTGCTGGAGGTGGCCCGGCGCAGCGGGGCCGACGCCATCCATCCCGGCTACGGCTTCCTGTCCGAGCGGGCCAGCTTCGCCGAGGCCTGCGCCCAGGCCGGCATCACCTTCATCGGCCCCAACCCGAAGGCGATCCGGATCATGGGCAACAAGACCACCTCCCGGGTGGCGGTGCACGCCATGGGCGTGCCGCTGGTGCCGGGCATGCGCGAGAACCTGGCCTCCGAGGACCAGGCGGTGGCCTGGGCCAAGGACCTGGGCTTCCCGCTCATGATGAAGGCGGCCTCCGGCGGCGGCGGCAAGGGGCTGCGCATGATCACCCGGATGGAGGACCTGCCCGCCGCCTACCGGGCCGCCAAGTCCGAAAGCCTGCACGCCTTCGGCGACGACTCGGTCTACCTGGAGCGCTACATCGAGCACCCCCGCCACATCGAGATCCAGCTGCTGGGCGACCGGCACGGCCACATCATCTATTTCCCGGAGCGGGAATGCTCCATCCAGCGCCGGCACCAGAAGGTGATCGAGGAGGCCCCCTCCACCCTGGTGGACCCGGAGATGCGCCGGAAGATGGGCGAGGCGGCGGTGAAGGCGGCCCAGGCGGTGCAGTACGATTCCGCCGGCACGGTGGAGTTCATCGTGTCCGGCGCCACCCGGGAGTTCTTCTTCCTGGAGATGAACACCCGGCTGCAGGTGGAGCACCCCGTCACCGAGATGATCACCGGCATCGATCTGTGCAAGGAGATGATCCGCAGCGCGGCGGGCTATCCCCTGGCCTTCCGCCAGGAGGACGTGCCGCTGCACGGCCATGCCCTGGAGTGCCGGATCTACGCCGAGGACCCGGACAACCGGTTCCTGCCCACCCCCGGCAAGATCCTCGGCCTGCGGGTGCCCGGCGGCCCCTGGGTGCGGGACGAGTCGGGCATGTACGAGGGCCTGGACGTGCCCATCCACTACGACCCCATGCTCTCCAAGCTGGTGGTCTGGGGCAGCACCCGGGAGCGCTGCATCACCCGCATGACCCGGGCCCTGTCGGAATACTCGGTGAAGGGCATCAAGACCACCATCCCGTTCCACGCCCGGGTGATGCTCAACGAGAAGTTCCTCAAGGGCGACATCGACACCAACTTCATCGACACCCAGTTCCAGCCCCAGGACGCCGCCCGGGTCAAGCCCCACGAGGACATCGCCCTGGTGGCCGCGGCCATCAAGGCCTTCCTGCGGGACAAGGACAAGACCCAGCGGATGATGGGCGGCGACGGCCCCGGCGAGGAGTCGTCCGCCTGGAAGTCCAGCGGCCGGGTGCTGCGCGCGTCCGCGCTCTGATCGGGGGATCCCATGGCCTACATCGCGTCCCACCAAGGCAAGAGCTCCCGGGTCAAGGTGGCCCAGGCCGCCCCCGGCCGGTTCCGGGTGACCCTGGGCGACCAGGACTACGACGTGGACTACCTGGAGCCGCAGCCCAACCTGCTGTCCCTGATCATCGGCGGCCGCTCGTACGAAGTGGACGTGGACGAGTCGGAACCGGACCTGTACCAGGTGGTGATCAAGGGCGACCATTTCGAAGTGGAGATGGTGGAGGAGAAGAAGAAGAAACTGGCCATGAAGCTGTCCCGCGGCGCCTTCGGCCGCCAGGACCTGAAGTCGCCCATGGCCGGCAACGTGCGCCAGGTGCTGGTGCAGCCCGGGGACCGGGTGGCGGCCGGACAGGTCCTGCTTATCCTTGAGGCCATGAAGATGGAGAACGAGATCAAGTCGCCCATCGAGGGGATCATCAGCTCCGTGACCGCCCGGACCGGCAGCTCCGTGGCCAGCGGCGACCCCCTGTGCGTGGTGGAGCCCTGGGAACCCCAATTCACCGAGAGCTGAACCCGCCCCCAGGAGACGATGCCATGGACCTGAACACCCGGATGCAGCAGGTGGCGGTGGTGGGCGCCGCGGGCAAGATGGGCAGCGGCATCGCCCTGCTGCTGGCCCTGGAACTGGGCTACCGGGCCCTGGAACACCCGGAGGCCCACTTCGTCCTCAACCTCATCGACGTGAGCGACGACGGGCTCCAGGCCCTGCTGCGCTACCTGCGCGAGCAGGCCGGCAGGGACGGCGAGAAGCAGATCAACCGGCTGCGCGCCCTGTTCCGGGACCGGGCCGACCTGGTGGACAACCAGGACATGGTCCAGGCCTTCGTGTTCGAGGTGCTGCTGCGGGTGCGCACCGGCACCAGCCCGGACCTGGCCCGGGATTCCCTGCTGGTGTTCGAGGCGGCCTTCGAGACCGAGGAGGTCAAGCGGGCCATCTACCGCGACCTGGCCGGACGCTGCCGGCCCGAGGCCTTCTTCCTCAGCAACACCTCGTCCATCCCGCTCCAGGGGCTCAGCGAGGCCTGCGGCCTGGCGGGGCGGATGATCGGCTTCCACTTCTACAACCCGCCCGCGGTGCAGAAGCTGGTGGAGCTGATCCAGCCCCGGGACTGCGCCCCGGAGCTGGCCCGGCTGGCCCCGGAAATCGCCCGGCTGCTGCGCAAGCGCACCGTGCCCGCCAGCGACATCGCCGGCTTCATCGGCAACGGCCACTTCATCCGCGACGGGCTCTACGCCATCCGGGTGACGGAGCGGCTGGGCCGGGAGCACGGCTTCGTGCCGGCGCTGTTCATGGTGGACCAGGTGTCCCGGAACCTCCTGCTGCGGCCCATGGGCAGCTTCCAGCTCATCGACTACGTGGGCATCGATGTGTTCCAGCTGATCGCCCGGGTGATGGCCAAGCATCTGGGAGAGGACCTGCACAGCGAGCTCATCGACCGCATGATCCAGATGGGGGTCAAGGGCGGCCAGGGCCCCGGCGGGGTGCCCCGGGCCGGCTTCCTGGACTACCGCCAGGGCCGGCCGGTGGCGGTGTTCGACCCGGCCACCGGGAGCTACCAGGGCCTGGACCAGCCCTGGGCCCAGGCGGCCGCCGCCCATCTGGGCCCGCCGCCGGAGCCCGCCCTGTCCTGGAAGGCCCTGCGGAAGGACCCGGACGCCGAGGCCAAGCTGGCGGCCTGGTTCCAGGCCATCCGCACCCTGGACACCCCGGGGGCGGCCATGGCCCGGGAGCACTTCCGGGCCAGCCGGGCCACCGGGCTCGAGCTGGTCCGGTCCGGCGTGGCCCAGCGGGCCGAGGATGTGAACGATGTCCTGAAGCTGGGCTTCTTCCACCTCTACGGCCCGATCACCGACTACCTGTAGGGAGTGCCCCATGGCCCTGGCCAAACCCGTCTTTCTCGCCGCGGGCGCCTACACCGTCAGCCTGGGCCCCGGCCGCGCCGAGTTCAGCCCGCGCACCGCCCGCCCGGGGCTCACCCACTACATCCAGGAAGCCGGCCGGGCCACCCTGGCCCAGATCGGCGACCCCGGGCTGATCGACGAGGGGGTCATCGGCAACTTCATGGCCGCCCGGTTCAACCGCCAGGGCCACCTGGGTTCCCTCATGACCATCGTCCACCCGACGCTGGAATACAAGCCGGCCATGCGGGTGGAAGGCGCCTGCGCCTCCGGCGGGCTGGCCCTGGCCTCGGGCGTCCGGAGCGTGCTCAGCGGCCTGGCCGAGGTGGTGCTGGTGATGGGGGTGGAGGTGCAGAACACGGTGAAGGCCCTGTACGGCGCCGACTACCTGGCCGGGGCCGGCTACTACGAGGGCGAGCGCAAGGCCGGGCCGGCCTTCTTCTTCCCGGGCCGGTTCTCCGACCGGGCCGGCGCCTACGCCGCCCGCATCGGCCCGGCCCTGGCCCGGGAGGCCATGGCCCGCTGGTTCCAGATCGCCGTGGAGAACGCCCGGCTCAACCCCGAGGCCCAGGAATACCACAACCGGGTGCCGGACCTGCTGGCCCAGGGCCGGATCCCGCCCAAGCCCGACAGCTTCGTGGAGCACCTGAACCTGGCCGACTGTTCCAAGGTCTCCGACGGCGCCGCCGCCATCCTGGTCGCCTCGGCGGAGGGCCTGCGGCGCCTGGGGCTGGCCCGCCGGGACGCGGTGGAGGTGGCCGGCCTGGGCGTGGCGGCGGCCAACCTCACCGCCCCGCCGCCCGACCTCACCGAGCTGACCACCTGCCGCGTGGCCACGGCCCGGGCCCGGGACATGGCCGGCATCCGGCCGGAGGACGCCGGCATCTTCGAAGTGCACGACTGCTTCACCATTTCCGGGCTGCTGTCGGTGGAGGCCCTGGGCCTGGCCCCCGCGGGCGGCGGCGCCGGGCTGGTGCTGGCCGGCGCCACCGAGCGCGGCGGCCGGTTCCCCACCAACACCGGCGGCGGGCTGATGGGCTACGGCCACCCCACCGGCGCCAGCGGGGTGCGCATGGCGGTGGACCTCTGGCGCCAGTTCACCGGCCGGGCCGGGGCCTACCAGGTGCCGCTGGCCCGGGAGCACGGGATCCTGGTGTCCATGGGCGGCGACGACAAGACGGTGGTCTCGCTGGTGCTGAAGGCCTGACGCTGGCCCCGTCAGCGCCCGAACTGCCCCAGGCATTGCTTGAACTCCTGGAACGTGTAGGGCTTGGGCAGCAGGATGACGAACGGGTCGGCGGTGGCCAGATTCAGGGCGGTCTGGTCCACCCGCCCGGTGGAAAGCAGGACCGGCACTTCCGGGAGCAGGGCGTGAATCCGGCACAAGGTGGCGCTCCCCCCGAGGCCGGGCATGTTCAGGTCAAGGATCACCAGGTCGGGAGTGAACCCGGATTCGATCCTGGCCAGCGCCTCCTCGCCGCTGGAGCTCACGGCGACGGCGTGCCCCAGGGCCTCGAGCATCGCCTCCACGGAGCTCTGGACCAGTTCGTCGTCATCCACCAGAAGCGTTTTCAACGCCGCCGGGGAGGCCGCCGGGCGGGGCTCGGCTTCGGCTTCCGGCAGGCAAGGCCCGTCCCCGCAGGCCGGGAACCGCAGCCTGACCCGGGTGCCGCAACCCGGCTGGCTGTGGATCTCGATCTGCCCGTGGTGGGCCTTCACGGTGCTGTAGACCATGGACAGCCCCAGCCCGGTTCCCTGGCCCACGCCCTTGGTGGTGAAGAAGGGGTCCATGGCCCGGTCCAGGACCTCCCTGGACATCCCGGTGCCGGTGTCTTCCACCTCGATGGCAACCCAGCCCGGATCCAGGTTGCGGGTCCGGAGGGTCAGCCGGCCTTGTTCCGGCATGGCGTCCACGGCATTGACGCAAAGGTTCATCAGGGCGTGGCTCAACGCGCCGGCGTCCCCGCGCAAGGCATGCAGCCCGGGCTCCAGGTCCATCACCAGGTCCACCTTGGCCAGGGTGGTGCGTTCCAGAAGGCGGACCTCTTCCTGCAGGAGGGCATTGGCATCCAGCACCTGTTCCTGGGTGGGGCCGTGGTGCGCGAAGGCCAGCAGCCGGCGCACCATCTCCCCGCCGCGGGTCGCCGCCGTGGCGATGGTCTCGAAAGCGCGGTGGGCGGGGCTCCCCTTGGGCTGGACCTCGACGTTGGCCGAAGCCAGCCCGAGAATGGCCCCAAGCACGTTGTTCATGTCGTGGGCGATGCCTCCGGACAGGGTGCCGAGGCTTTCCATCTTTTGCGCCTGCTGAAGCTGGGCCTGCAGCCGGGCGTTCTCCTCGGCCGCCCGCTTGCGTTCGGTGACATCCCGGATGAAGACCACGAACTGGTTCTGCTCCTCCAGGAACGTGGCGGAGACCTCCGCGTCGATTCCGGTCCCATCCTTGCGGCGATGCTGTGCCTCGGACAGGTCGTGGCCCTTCTCCCTCACCCGGGCCAGGTGGGCCTGGAACGCCTCCGTGCCGCCCGTCGCCTGGATCTCGTCCAGGCGCATGGCGAGCAGTTCGTCCCTGCGATACCCGAGCATGGAGCAGGCCGCATCATTGAGTTCCAGCAGGTGGCCGTCGGCATCCACCAGCAGCACCCCGTCCAGGGCCCCGCGCAGCATGGAGCGCGCCCGGGATTCACTGGCCGCCAGGGCCTGGGTGCGGGCCTCCACCAGGGCTTCAAGCTCCGCGCTGTAGTGCTGGTTCCTCTCCCGCTGGATACGCTCGTCCAGGACCAGGCCGAGCATGAAGGCCAGGTTCTGGAGGTACGGCTCGTGAATGGCGAAGCTGGCCTCATCCAGCACTTCGAAGTTCAGGACGGCGTGGACGTCGCTGTCGTGGCGGATCTCGAAGCTCCGGGTGCCCGGAACGGCCGCCACAGGCGTCTCCTGGAACCAGATCCTGCCGACCCCCGGCACCTCTTCCAGACCCCGGGCGACGAACTGGAACATGGAAGCCTTGTTCGGCAGACGGGCCACGAGGCTTTCCACCAGGAGGATCTGGCCAAGCACCTTCGCGTCAACGGCTTGCGCCATCATGACCATCCCTACCTGGACAGGTATTCGGTGGGGGAGATGAAGAAGGGGTTACGGACGACCCTGCCGCGCACCACCATCATGGGGTGGACCTTCAGCACGTCCATGATGGTGGCGCCGTCGAAGGCCCCGGCCTCGTACTGGCAGACGGCGGTCAACGGTTTTTCCTGGAGCAGGAGGCTCACCCGGCATTCGTATTCCATCAGGCGGTCGCCCCCCGCGATGCCGCAGACGTCGGGACTCATCTCCCCGATCACCCGGGAGGCACGGCCCGCCTTCCGGGAATCCACGTAGAACCGGGTGAGCATCTCCAGCATCCGGTCGGGATCGAAGCGCCCTTCGGCGAAATAGACATCCCGGGTGCCGGCCAGGGTGAGGCTGCCGTCCGCCTGCAGGGCGTCCAGGTCCTGGCCCTTCATGGCGGCCTGCAGGGCCGAGGCATGCACCTTCTCCGAGAAGCAGGCCACGCGGGCACCGTCCTCCAGCCCGGCCAGCAGGAAGGCCGTCAGGGCCGCATCGCGTTCCTGGTCGTCGCTGAAGATCTGGCAGATGTGCGTGCCTTCAGGAAAGGACCCTTCGGCAAAACCGAGCCGCACCGACCTGGGTTCCGCTGTCATGGCCGAGCCTCCTTGTCCACCTGGGCATTTTTTAGGATCTGCTCCCACAGTCGATCACTTCGCCAGCGGGGTCAATGGGCATTTGCGCCGGGGACAAGGGCCGCCACTCCGCAACCATGGTCCCGCAGCCTGAGAACCTACGTCCAGGACCTCAATGCCGACCAGGTCGTATTCAGGTGGCGCTAAAAGAAAGCAGGTCTGGCACGGCTGATGATTGGAACCTGTAGGCAATGTCATTTTAGAATCGATCTACCGGCTGCCCCAGATGGGATAGGCGTTGGTCACCTCCTGGTAGTGGCCCCCCGCGTCACGGCACCACCGGGTCACCACCTTGAACCGGTGGGCCGGGGTGCCGTCCTGGAGCCTGCCCACCTGCTTCCGGCCGCAGAAGGTGACGGCTTCGCCGTTGCGCTCGAAGGTGGGGCCGTAATCCAGGATGCGGCCCACTTCGGTCTCCGCCAGGCACTCGGCCAGCAGCTTTTCCAGGCCTTCCGGGGTGCTGTGCTCGGCGGCGAACCGGCTCTTGCCGGCCATCCCGCCGCTGCCGTGCTTGCGCAGGATGGCGGCGACGGCCTCCGGGGTGAGCAGCATGTCCATGGCCTCCAGCTTCCGGACGGCCGGGCTGGGGACGGGAGCAGGCACCTCCTTGAGCTCGGTCACCGGCATCGCCAGCTTGGGCGGCTTCGGCGGCTCCACCGGGACGACGGGACGGCTCTCGGCGCGCAGCATCCTCTGCAAGTGCAGCTCCCGGCGCTGTTCGTCCTTGAGCTCGGCCCGGCGCACCTCCCGGGGCCTGAACACCGGGACATCCCAGGAGTCCGCCGCCCGTTCGGCGCCGGTCTCCTCGGCCTCGCCCTTGCCCTCCTTGCCCTCCTTGCCCTCCTTGGTCTCCTTCGGGACGTGGGACACCGCCCGGATCGCGCCGATGCGCTGCTGGCCTTCCAGGGTGAAGAACATCCGGCCGTCGTGGGAGGCCAGGATCTCTTCCGGATGGTCCCCCGGGGCCAGATCGAACGGCTTCAGGAAACCATCCTGGTTGATCCGGCCGATCCGCCCGGCCTTTTCGGTGAACCACAGGGTGCCGTCCGGCCCCAGGGCGATGCCGAAGGCCTCCCGGGGCGTCGGCCCCGGCTCGAAGGGGCGGACGGCCAGCGTGCCCTTGGCCAGATCCAGGGCACAGATGCCGTTTGCCCCCGCCAGGGTGAGCCACATCTCGTCTCCCGCCCCCATGGCCATCCGGTGGGCGCCGGCGCCCCCGGGCAGGTCCACCCGGCTCGCCCGGCCCCCTTCCGTGGGCACGATCAGGATGAAGTCGCGGTCATGGGAGTAGCAGAAGAGATGGGAACCGCTGCGGTTCTGGGCCATCCGGACGGCGGGGGAGAGGTCCCAGGCGGGGTCGTGGAAGGACATGCCCAGCTGGAACTTGCTGCCCTGCATGATGCCGCGGAAGGTCCTGCCGGGCAGCGAGATGAACACCGAGCCGTCGGTGGCGGCCACGACGTTGCTGGGAACCTCCACGAACTTGGACGGCCTTGAGGAATACGTCACGTGGTGCCGGTCGTCGCCGGGTTCCAGATGGACCACCGACAGGGTGCCGAAGGTCCGGTCGCCAAAGGACCACAGCCGGTCCTTGGCGTCCCGGACCAGGGCGAACAGCCGGGTATCCGCCTCCCCGCTCACCTGGAAGGCGCATCCCGTGGGGTAGACGTGGCGGATGTGGTTGCCGGTGCCCGCCAGCCAGAACAGGTCATGGCGCGGCGTACTCACCAGGCTCCGGGGCAGGCCCGGTTCCAGGCCGGTCCCGTCGTCGGTGGCCAGGAAGGTCATGGAACCCACCGGATCGTCGGCCTGGGCCAGGAAGAAGGGGTGCGGCAGGGCTCCGGTGGTGTCGAGGCCTTCGGCCAGGGAGATGTCGGCCAGATACAACCGCGCCCCCTCCAGCCTGGCCCCATGGCATTTCGCCCCGTCCAGCCGGGTCTCGCGCAGATCGGCTCCCCGCAGGTCCGCCCCGGTCAGCACGCAGTGGCGCAGGTCGGCCCCCCTCAGGCGGGCCTTGCGCAGATCGGCTCCGGCCTGGATCAGGTAGCCGTTCACCTGCTTGGCGGGCACGCCGGTGCCGGTGCACGCGGCCTTCTTGGCCGCCAGTTTGGCGCGCAGGGCATCCCGGGTCGAGGTGGAAACGGAGCCGGCCTTGGGCGCCGGTTTGGCGGCGGTGGATGACGGCCGGACACCCCGGCCGGAAGCATGGGCGGGCAGCGGATGAAGGGAACCGACCAGCAGGCAAAAGAATACTTGGCCGGAAAGAGCGCCGCGACCACCTCGATTCATATACTCACCCTCCCCACGGGAAACCTCAAATCCATTGCCGCCCTTCACGGCTTCCGTAGCGAGGGAGCATGCCTAGGGGTGTCTAATATGCTTTATTTGTTCCCGACGGCGTTCCGATCTTTCAGACGGCCCTGGCCGAACCTTCCGCCCGGGCCAATAATGGGCTTTCACCCCCCAGGTGCCCCGGAGCCCGCCCATGCCAGGTCCAGATCCCGATCTCAAGACCCTCGTCGAGGAACTGAACCGCGGCCTGCCTTCCCCCCGGGCCGAGCTCCTGCCCAGCGGCTCCGGGCTGGATCCGGTGCTGGCCCTGGCGGCCGAGCAGGGCGCGTCGGACCTGCTCCTGGTGGTGGGAGCGCCCATCGCCAGCCGGATCAACGGCCGGCTCATCCTCAACCCCGGGCCGGCGCTGGAGGACGAGGAGGTGCACGGGCTCCTGCTGCCCCTGCTGTCCAGCCGCCAGCAGCAGGAACTGCAGCGCAACAAGACGGTGGATTTCTGCTTCGCCCGGGAGGGGATCGGCCGGTTCCGGGCCAACCTGCACTTCCAGCGCGGCACCCTGGCCGGGAGCCTGCGCCTGCTGCCGGCCCGGATCCCAACCCTGGAATCGCTCCACCTGCCGCCCGTCCTGCGCCGCTGGGTGGAGTCCCGGCAGGGCCTGGTGCTGGTGACCGGCGCCACCGGCTCGGGCAAGAGCTCCACCCTGGCGGCCCTCATCGACATCGTCAACAGCGAGCGGCGCGACCACATCGTCACCATCGAGGATCCGGTGGAGTACCTGCACGCCAACCGGAGCGCCATCGTCGAGCAGATCGAAGTGGGCCAGGACACCCCGGACTTCGCCAGCTCCCTGCGCAGCATCGTGCGCCAGAACCCGGACGTGATCCTGGTGGGCGAGATGCGCGATCCGGAGACCATCGCCACCGTGCTCACCGCCGCCGAGACCGGGCACCTGGTGCTGTCCACCCTGCACACCAACGACGCCTCCCAGGCGGTGTCGCGGATCCTGGATTCGTTCCCCCAGGGCAACCAGCCCCAGATCCGCCAGCAGTTGTCCCTGGCCCTGCTGGCCATCGTGGCCCAGCAGCTGGTGCCGACCCGGGACGGCCGGGGCCGCTACCCGGCGGTGGAGCTGCTGGTCGCCAGCCACGCGGTGCGCAACATGATCCGCAAGGGCGACGACCACCAGATCTACACCGCCATCTCGACCGGCCGGGCCGAGGGCATGTTCACCATGGAACAGTCCCTGGCCGACCTGGTGCGCACCGGGATCATCACCCGGGAGACCGCCATGGCCCACTGCTTCCGGCCGGACGAACTGCCCCGCTACCTCAAGTAGCGGACGGGAGGGTCTCCGGATTCATCACCCGCACCGGCTGGCCGTCCAGGAACGCCAGGGCGTTCTCCACGCTCTGCCCGTAGAATTCGGTCCAGGTCTCCCGCACGCCGTAGCCCAGGTGCGGGGTCAGGATGGTGTTGGGCGCGGTCCTCAGCGGATGGTCCGCCGGCAGCGGTTCCCGGTCGTAGACGTCCAGCGCGGCGACGATCCGGCCCGCGCCCACCGCCTCCAGCAGCGCCGCCTCGTCCACGATGGGGCCGCGGGAGGTGTTGACCAGGATCGCGCCGGGCTTCATCAGGGCCAGGTCGGCGGCGCCGATCAGCCCGCGCGAGCGGGGCGACAGCACCAGATGGATGCTCACGGCATCGGACCGGGACAGCAGCTCCTCCTTGCCGGCGAGCGTTGCGCCGGCGGCCCTGGCCCGCTCCGCGGTGAGGTTCGGGCTCCACCCCAGCACGGTCATGTTCAGCGCCTGGCAGTAACGGCTCAGGTGCGACCCCAGCCGGCCCAGGCCGATGATCCCCATGGTCTTCCCGGCCAGGCCGATGCCCACCGGGAGGCCCTGCTGGAAGCGCCCGGCGCGCAGGTTGGCGTCCGCCGCGGGAATCGCCCGGGCCGCCGCCAGCAGCAGGCCGAGTGCCAGTTCGGCGGTGGCCGCTTCGCCGCCGGTCCGGGTGTTGCACACCACCACGCCCTGGGCAGTGCAGGCCGCCATGTCCAGCGACAGGTTGCGGGAACCGGTGATGCCCAGCATGCGCAGCCGGGGCAGGAGGCGGATCAGGGACCCCGGCAGGGGCGTGCGCTCGCGCATGGACAGCACCAGGTCGAAGTCCGCCAGCTTCCCGGCGGCGTCCGCCTCGCCCTGGAACGCCTCTTCGAAAAAGACCAGTTCGCCCCGCGCCGCCAGCGGCGACCAGTCCGCGCTGGTGCGCGCCACACCCTGCCAATCGTCCAGAACGGCCACTCGGGTCATCGCCCCCCCCTTTTTCGTCGCTCCAGTATCGCTCCACCGCGCACGGCGGGCATCATCGCGCACGGAAAACCGCGGTGACCGGAATGGGAAAGGACAGGCCCCGTTCAGGCCAGCAGGAGGCGGACCCCCGGCATCCGCCGGAAGGGCTCCAGCAGGGCCTCCCCCGCATCGGCCTCGGTGATCAGGGTCCAGGTCGCCGGCAGGACCGCCCAGAACTGCTGGCTGGCACGCCCCAGCTTCGACGAGTCAGCCAGCACGTACACCTCCTTCGCCTGCGCCATCATCATTTCCTTGAGCGCGGTCTGCTCGGGGCTCGCCTCGCAGAGCCCGCGGCCGGCCATGACGCCGTCCGCGCTCATGAAGACCTTGTCCACCGAAAGGCGCCGCAGGGTCATCTCGGTCAGCGGCCCCACCACCCCCATGCTGATCGCGCGCACCGAGCCGGCCAGCACGATCAGCTCAATGCCCGGCGCAGAGGCCAGCACCGGCACCAGGGGGAGGTTGCTGGTCACGACCCGCAGCCTGCGCGGGGGCAGGAGGCGGCCAAGGGCGGCCACCGTGGAACCGGCGTCGAGCAGCACGCTTTCGTTGTCGCGGATCAGGGACGATGCCACCTGGGCAATGGCGTGCTTGGCGTCCCGGTTCTGGCGCTCGCGCCGGGACAGGGCGTGCTCGGGCTCGGGATGGGCGGACAGGGCGCCCCCGTAGGTGCGGGTGACCATGCCCTGGCCGGACATCACGGCCAGATCGCGGCGGATGGTGGAAGCCGAGACCTTGAACCGCCCGGCCAGCAAGTCCACGTCGGCCTCGCCGCCCCCGATCAGCTCGAGGATGGCGGCGTGGCGGCGGGCGGTGCGGCTCACGGCCGGCCCGGGGCGAGCTCGACGGCCTGGCGGATGGCTTCCAGCAGGCTGCGTTCGTCGGCCACGCCGGTTCCGGCGATGTCGAAGGCCGTGCCATGATCCACGGACGTGCGCACCACCGGCAAGCCCACGGTGATGTTCACTCCCGCCTCGATGCCCAGCACCTTGATGGGGCCGTGCCCCTGGTCGTGGTACATGGCCACCACCAGATCAAAGTCGCCGCGGCCCGCGCGGAAGAACAGGGCGTCGGCCGGCAGCGGCCCCTCCACCCGCCATCCCTTGGCCCGGCACCGGTCGACCGCAGGGGCGATCTTGGCGGCCTCTTCGCCGTGGCCGAACAGCCCGTGCTCGCCGGCGTGCGGATTGATGGCGCACACGCCGATCAGCGGGTCGGGGATCCCGGCCTTGACCAGAGTCTCGCGGCCCCGCGCGATGGTGCGTTCCACCAGGCCCGGCTCGATCCGGGCGATGGCGTCGACGAGTCCCATGTGGGTGGTGACGTGAATGACCCTTAGGCGGGGGGCCGTGAGCATCATCGAGACTTCCTTCGTGCCGGTCAGGTGGGCCAGCAACTCAGTGTGCCCTGGAAAGACATGGCCGGCCAGATGGAGGGCCTCCTTGTTGATGGGCGCGGTGCAGAGGGCATCCGCCAGGCCTTTCACCACCAGGTCACAGGCGCGTTCGATGCAGCGGTAGGCCGCCTCTCCGGCCGCGGCCGAGACCCGCCCGAAGGGAAGCTCGGCCGGGACCAGGTCGAGGTCGATGCAATCGAGGGTGCCCGGGCGGTAGGCGGCTTCGGAGGGATCGGTGATCGCCAGGATCTCCAGGGCGGAACCGACGATCCCCCCGACCCGGCGGAAGTGGCGCGCATCGCCGATCACCAGCGGCCGGCAGGTGTCGTGGAGATCCGGATGGGCCAGGGCCCGCAGGATGATCTCCGGGCCGATGCCGGCGGGGTCGCCCATCGTGATGGCAATGATCGGACGGTGCGTCATGCTTTCTCCTTCAGTTCTTCAGCCGTGCCAGACAGCGCTCCAGGGTGAGCGCGTCCCCGAACCCCCCGGCCTTGGTCACCACCGGAATGCGGCGGGCCCCGATGGTCAGGCCGAACGGCACGCCGGGCTCGATTTCATCCATCAGCTCGATGCCGTGGACCCCCAGGCTCCCGAGCAGGGCGCAGGCCGTCTCGCCGCCGGTGGCCACCAGGGCACCCAGGGCGGGGCCGGCCGCCACCAGGAGCTCCGCCAGGCTCTCGGCCAGCGCGGGCCCCTGGGCCAGATCGGGGCAGTCATCGATCGCCACTTCCAGCAGCACATCGGCCCCCCCGGCCATCCGGGCCTGGAGGTCGGCGGCGGCGGCACGCCACGCGGGATCCCGCGGCCCGGCCAGCAGGGTGCCGGAGGAGACCGACATGCCCTGGGCGGCGCCGTGGCGCACCACCTGGGCCGCCTGGAGGCGGGAGGCCTCGGCGAGGCTGCCGACCACCACCAGGACGCCTCCGGCCATGGCCGGCAGGGCGGGGGGCCCGGTCCTTCCGGGGCAGATCTGGCGGGCGAGGGCCGCGGCCAGTCCCGCGGACCCCACCCACAGCACGCGGTCCAAGGCGAGGGAGGCCGCCGCCACGGTATCGAGATCCTGCTCGGTGGCGGCATCGCAGACCACGGCGGCCTTGCCCTCGGCCTGGGCCTGGGCCATGCGGGCCCGCACCGCCGGTATTCCCGCGCGCACCGTATCCAGGGCGACCAGGGCCGTGGCCAGCCCGGCCCCCTCCAGGATCGAGGCGAGGTCGCCATCGGCGTAGGTATGGTCGCGGGCCCAGATCGGGGTCGCCTCCAGAGCCTGGCCGTTCACCATCATCCGGCCGCCCAGGGTCACCCGGCCGGTGGCCGGAAAAGCCGGAGCCACCACCGCCAGGGGGGCCGGGCCGGACGGCAGCGCCTTCATTTGAGCCGCCAATTCGGCGGCCGGCTGGCCGCGCAGGGTGGAATCGATCTTCTTGTAGAGCCGCGCACCGGGCTGATGGTGGACACCCTGGGCCCGGACCTGGCGTTCGGCCGCCGCCTCGGCGGACAAACGGCGGCTGTCCACGTCGATCGAGAGGACGGGAAGATCGCCCTGAATGGCCTCGCTCCAGGCCACCGCGGTCGCCAGGCCTCCCTTGGCGAAGGCGATGGCGCAATCGGCTGCGCCGGTCAGGTCGTCGGCAAGGATCAACCAGTCGGTCATCGCGCCGAATCTCCTTCCGGGCCGCCGGCAGGGGTGCCGAAGCGCTTGGCCGTCCAGGCCGTGAGGAGCGGCACCAGGATGGAGGTTACCACCACCGCGGCGGCGACCAGCAGAGTGGCCCGCTTGGCGGCTTCCGCATAGACCGGGTTGGCCGCGGCGACGATGGCGGGGACCGCGGCGGCGTTGCCCGCCGTGGAGGCCGCCGAGACACCCGCCACGCCGGTCCCGCCGGTGAAGCGGTCCGCGAAGAACAGGACGAACCCGGTCACCACCACGGTGGCGACGCCCAGGCCGAGGCCGAGCAGGCCGGCCGTCCACACCTTCTTGAGGTCCAGGCCGGCGCCCAGGGCGAAACCGAAGAAGGGAATCATCACCGGCACGGCGCGGGCCAGGAACTCGCGCATGCTCCGGTCGAGGTTGCCGATGAGCATGCCGAAGGCCAGGGGCAGGATGGATCCCACCAGGGTCTGCCAGGGGAAGGCCGAAAGCCCGGCCACGCCGAGCGTCACCATGGTCAGGAAGGGGCCCGATTCCAGGGACATGATGGAGTAGGCGCCCACGTCCTTCGGATCACCGAACTGGCCCGCCAGGGCCATGTAGAGGCCGCCGTTGGTGTCGTTGATGGCCGCCACCACGGCCAGGGTGGAGATCCCGGCGAACATGCCCGACTGGACCGGTCCCTCGCCGATGAGCCGGCCGAGGATGAAGCCGAAGATGATGCCCATGGCCACCTTGGTCCCGAACAGGGCGCCGCCCTTCTTCAGGATGTAGGGCGTGGCCTTGATGTCGATGCTGGCGCCCATGCAGACGTAGAACACCGCCAGGATCGGCAGCGCGCCGGTGAACAGGGCCCCCGTGAAGGAACCGAACACCTTGGGCGTGTTGGGGAAGAACGTGGCGACCACAGAGCCGAAGAGCAGAGGCACGATCATCATGCCGCCGGGAACGCGCTCGATGAAACGCTTGATGGGGATCTGCCGCATGAGCCTTCCTCCCTATGAGTATTGCGCATTTTGCGCAATGGTCGATGATTTTTGATTGAAATACGCAGTTTTATTACAATAACTGCGCACTTCGAGCAAAGTCAAATGGAATTTCTGCCCCCTCCTCTTGCGGTCGCCGCAGGGTATCCGGGGCCTTCGAGTCGCGGAGCGGGACCCGGGCCGTTGGAACCGCCCGGGCCAGATGGAAGCAGGAGCCGGAAGAAGAACTGCAGATCGGAGTTGGTCAGCCCGCTCTTGCCCCACTGCTCCCACCCGGCCCAGCCGCTGCCGTCGTTGAACTCCGCGTGGCCGTCGGCGAACAGGGTGGTGTCGGCGAAGCCCTTGTCGGTGCCCTTGCGCATGGGAAAGGCCTCGTAGCGGGTTCCAGCCGGGGCGCTCAGCACCAGGTGGTAGCTCCGGCCCGAAACCAGCGCCTGGGGCGCCGGGAAGGTGAAGGTGGCCCAGTCGCTGCCGCCCAGGGACGCGGTGGGGGTGCAGGCGGGCAGCGCCCCCTCGGCCCTGCCCTCCGCCAGCAGCTTGCCGTCCCCCTGCTCCAGGCGCAGCGCCAGGGGCGCGCCGCCCTGCAGCCGGCGCACCCGGGCCGACACCGCCACGGCCTTCCGGTCCGGGCCGGTCACCGTGAAGCTCTCGCGCACCGAGGCCGGGCCGGAGATGGGCCTGGGCGCGCCCATCCAGAACTCCATGTAGCCCATGCCCTGGGACTTGCCGCCGGCATAGGCGATCTCCAGGATGGGCGTGAAGCCCTCCCGGCTGCCGGGGGTGCGGCGGATGGTCCAGGCCGGTTGGGCCCTGCTGCGCATGAGCATGGCCCAGTCGGAATCCGCCAGCCGGGGCTGCAGGGGGGGCGAGCAGGACTTGAGGAACAGCGCGTTCACCGACACGAAATTGCTGTCCGGATCCGGATCGGCGTTGCTGAACACCAGGTGGTAGAACGCCCCGGGGCGCAGCAGCGGCGCCCGGTTGAAGGCCAGCATCGGGTAGAACCGGTCGCTGGTGCGCACCAGGGCCAGGCGCCGGACGTTGCTGGCCAGCACCTGGCCGGAGGGCCGGTGCAGCGGCGTGCCGTCGTCCGCCTGCAGCTCCACCTTCAGGGTGCCGCCGGTGCCGGCGTGGTAGCCCTGCCGCTTGAAGCTCCAGATGAGGTAGGGCCGCGCCCCCTGGAACACCCCGCCGGGATCCGCCCGGAACCGGCAGCTCACCTGGATGCCCGCCTTGCCGATGGGGGTGTTGGCCAGGGAATCGGCCCGGATCCCGGGGCCGTAGCAAACCCCCTGGGCGCCCAGGCCCAGGGGGAGCAGGAAGCCCATGAAGACGGCCTTGTTCAGCGGTGCCACTTGAACTCCCCATGCCTGGGCGGGTTCCAGGCGCCTGGGAGTTGGATGCCGCCGCCGGGCACCGGGTTATGTTTCAAAATGAGACAAAATGGTTCATGGGTTTGCGCCATCCTGGATCCGCCTCCGGTCCACCGGGTTTCAGGGGACGAACAGGAACTGCAGGTCGCTGGTGGTCAGCCTGGGGGTGCCCCACATGTCCCAGCCGGCCCAGCCGCCGCTGCCGGTGGTGGTGAACTGGGCGTAGCCGTCGGCGAACACCGTGCTCTTGGAAAAGCCCTTGTCCAGGCCCTTGCGGATGGGGTAGGCCAGGTACTGGGTGTCGGCGGGGCTGGTGAGGGTGAGGTTGTAGCCGACCCCGGAGGACAGCACGTGGGACACCGGGAAGGTCCAGGTCACCCAGGTGGGCACGCCCACCGGCACGCTGGCGGCGGGCACCGAGCTCTGGGCGATGAGGGTGCCGTCGGCCTCGATCAGCTGCAGGGCCAAGGGGCTGGTGCCGGCCACCCGCTGCAGCCGGATCTTGACCTTGGTGAAGGTGCGGCTGGCCCCGCTCACGTGGAAGCCCTCCCGCACCTGGGCGTTGCCCGAGATGGTCTTGGGGTTGGTGGACCACACTTCCATGTAGCCGGCGCCCTGGGTGTCGCCGTCGGCGTAGTCCAGTTCCAGGGTCGGGGTGAAGCCCTGGCGCAGCTTCCAGGCGCCGGACCCGGAACGCACCAGCACGGCGAACTGGTTGTCGGTGACGGTGGGCTGCATGGGCGCGGTCTGGGCGTCGCTGTAGAGGCTGTCCAGGGACACGTAGTTGGCGGTGGGGCTGGGGTCCACGTTGGTGAACACCAGATGGTAGAGGGTGCCCCCCTTCACGGCGACGGGATAGGGGAACAGCAGTTCGGGGTAGTTGTCGTTCTGGGCGAGGATGTTGCCGTAGCTGAGGGTGGCCAGGGCCGGGCCGGTGGGCAGGTGGGCCGCGCTGCCGTCATCGGCCATGAGCTGCACCTGGATGATGCCGCCCCCGCCCGCCTGGTAGCCCCGCTTCACCAGGGACCAGATGAAGAACACCCGGATCCCCTTGAGCACGCCCACGTACTTGGTCTGGAACCGGTAGCTGGCGGAATTCAGGCTGGGGCCGCCCAGCACCGTGTTGGCCAGGGAATCGGCGCCCAGGCCCGAACCGTAGTAGGTGGGGGTCACCGGCAGGGCGGCCACCACCGGGATGGCCTGGCTGTAGACGGTGGCCACCCCGTCCAGGGTGACCACGCACTGCACCGTGGCCGTGCCCACGGCGCCGGCGGTGAAGTACACCGCGGCGTTCTGCTTGACTCCGGGAATGGTGCCGCCCTTCACGCTCCACAGGTAGGTGGCGCCGGCCTGGGTGGGCACGAAGGCCAGGATGTTGGCCATGCCCGCGGAAACCAGGGCGGGGGAGGTGATGTAGCCGGTGTCGGCCACCGTGCCGGTGACCAGGGGCTGGCTGTTACCGGCGGCGCTCATCCCGGTCCAGCCCAGCAGCAGGAGCGCGGTGGCCAGGGCGACTATTCTCGATGCTTTCATATCATTCCCTTCCCAAAATGTTTCCAAGGCAGCCGGAGGCTCCCGGTTGTCCTGTGCCAAGTGGCTGAGTCCAAAAGCCCCCGTGCAACCTTCCGGCGCGTGGGAGCGGGTTCCTCTTCCACAGCAATGGCGATGCCAACCCAAAAAGGGTTTATCTTTTCCATCTTGGTCGATGTATTTCAATACTTATAAATTGGCCCCGGCGCGGGTTTCGGGGCGTTATCTCGAATCGGGATCCCGCATCCAGAATCGGGACGGATCGGCGATGGGTTATTGTTGAGAATGGAGACCATCATGACGGAGGCCAGCCACCCTCATCGCCGGGCCGAGTTCTGGGCCGGCGCCCGGGATTCATTGCCGATGGTGCTGGGCGCCGCCCCCTTCGGGCTCATCTTCGGCACCCTGGCCGGCCCCAGCGGGCTGTCCCCGGCCGCCACCCTGGCCATGTCCCTGTGCGTGTTCGCCGGCTCCTCACAGTTCATCGCGCTCACCCTGCTGGCCAGCGGGGCCGGGATGGTGGTCATCCTGCTCACCACCCTGGTGGTCAACCTGCGCCACGCCCTCTATTCCGCCACCCTGCTGCCCCATGTGGCGGGGCTGCGCCAGCGCTGGCGGGTGCCGCTGGCCTTCTGGCTCACCGACGAGACCTTCGCGGTGGTGCAGCTCCGCTACCTCAAGACCGACACCTCGCCCCTGAAGCACTGGTACTACCTGGGCTCCTGCCTGGCCATGTACAGCAACTGGTTCGCGTGGACCCTCGCCGGGCTCCTGCTGGGGCGCTCCCTGCCCAGGCTGGAGCACATGGGGCTGGAATTCGCCATGGTCTCCACCTTCATCGGCATCGTGGTGCCGCTGCTGGGAAGCCGGCCGATGCTGGCGGCGTCGCTGGGCGCGGGCGCGGTGGCGCTGGCCGCCCACGCCCTGCCGTACAAGCTGGGACTGATGCTGGCCGCCCTGGCCGGAGTCGCGATCGGGGTGCTGCTGGAGGACCGGGCATGAGCGGGCGCGAACTGACCCTCATCCTCGGCATGACCGCGGTCACCTTCCTGGTGCGCTACGCCTTCTTCGCCCTGGGCGACCGGATCGCCTTCCCGCCCATGGTGCAGCGGGCGCTGCGCTTCGTGCCGGTGGCGGTGCTCACCGCCATCGTCGTGCCCATGGTGCTGCTGCCCGACGGCGTCCACTGGCAGATCACCTGGCGCAACGCATGGCTGCTGGGAGCCCTGGCCACGGGACTGATCGCCTGGCGTTTCAAGCACTTATTGGCCGCCATTAGCGGCGGGATGGCTGTTTTTTTCCTATTTCGATGGATGTTGGGCTAGCCGCCAGTTCGTTATTGAAGCGCTGGGCGCTGGCGGAGACCGATTAGTGTTGTATTGTGGATCGCAATTTCTGATACCCTCAGCAACACTCAAAACCCTATTGAGCGGAACCAATCCTTTCAGTTCATCAGCCCATCCATGGGTTCAGCGTTCGGAGGCAGTATGGATCAAACGGCCAGCAACCCCCTCCCCACCAAGGAGAAGGTCCCTTTTTACCGCGTCCTCTACGTGCAGGTCCTTATCGCCATCGTCATAGGCGGGTTGCTGGGCTGGAAGTACCCGATCGTGGCCACCAATGATTGGGTCAAGGCCATGGGCGACGGCTTCATCAAGCTGATCAAGATGGTCATCGCGCCCATCATTTTCTGCACCGTGGTCTCCGGCATCGCCCATGTGCAGGGCGCCAAGACCGTCGGCCGGATCGGGATCAAGGCCATGATCTATTTTGAGGTCGTGTCCACCTTCTCGCTGATCATCGGCGTCATCGTGGCCAACGTGCTGCATCCGGGCCGCAACTTCGGCGGCAAGGCGCCGGACGCCTCGGTGGTGGCCAGCTTCGCCAAGCAGGCCCACGAGATGAAGTCGGTGGACTTCGTGCTCAACATCATTCCGGAAAGCGCCGTGGGCGGGTTCGCCAAGGGTGACATCCTCCAGGTGCTGCTGTTCTCCATCCTGTTCGGGCTGGCGCTGATGGCCCTGGGCGAGAAGACCAAGGCCCTGCGCTCGATCATCGACGAGCTGGCCCAGGCGGTGTTCGGGGTCATCGGGCTGGTCATGAAGGCCGCCCCGTTCGGCGCCTTCGGCGCCATGGCCTACACCGTCGGCAAGTACGGGCCCCAGGCGCTGGGCAACCTGCTGGGGTTGATCGCCACCTTCTACCTGACCTCCGCCCTGTTCGTGATCATCGTCCTGGGCATCGTGGCCCGAATCATCGGCTTCAACATCTTCAAGTACCTGGGCTACATCAAGGACGAGCTGTTGATCGTGCTGGGCACCAGCTCTTCGGAAAGCGCCCTGCCCAATCTCATGCGGAAGATGGAAGCCATGGGCTGCTCCAAGCCGGTGGTCGGCCTGGTGGTACCCACCGGGTATTCCTTCAACCTGGACGGCACCAACATCTACATGAGCCTCGCCACCATCTTCATCGCCCAGGCGCTGGGCTTCCACCTGGGGCTCAAGGATCAGTTGGCCATCATCCTGGTGGCCATGCTCACCTCCAAGGGCGCTTCCGGCGTCTCCGGCGCGGGCTTCGTCACCCTGGCGGCGACCCTGTCGGTGGTGAGCCCGGCCCTGGTGCCGGGCATGGCCATCGTGCTGGGCATCGACAAGTTCATGAGCGAGTGCCGGGCCCTGACCAACATCACCGGCAACGGCATCGCCTGCGCCTTCGTCTCCTGGTGGGAGGGGGAACTGAACCGGCACAAGCTGCACGCGATCATCGGCGGCCGGGACTCCACCGCCGAGGCCAGCAACGAAACCGCAGTGCAACCCTAGCCTGCCTACGTATTCGAAGGCCCCGGGTTTTCCGGGGCCTTTTTTCATCCGTCCGGGCAGCTCACGGTGACCACCAGCCCGGTGCCCTCCGCGGGATCCTCCAGCCGGACGCCGGCGCCCAGGGCGTGGGCCAGTTCCTTGACGATGGCCAGGCCCAGCCCGCAGCCCGGGGAATCGCCCGGGCGCAGCCGGCAGAAGCGCTCGAACACCCGATTGCGGTCTTCGGGGGCGATGCCCGGGCCGTTGTCCTCCACCCGGATCAGCACCCGCTCCCCCTCCCGCCGCGCGCACACGGTGACCACGCCCCCGGCCGGAATGTAGCGCAGGGCGTTGTCCACCAGGTTGGCCACCAGCTCGTGCAGCATGGCTGCCGAGGTCATCAGCTCCAGCGGCTCCTCCTGGGACTCGAAACCCAGATCGATGTCCCGGGCCTGGGCCAGGGTCGCCTTTTCCTCCAGCACCCGCTGGGCCAGGTCCTTCACGTCCACCCTGGCGCGGGGAACCGGGTGCTGCGCCCCGGCCTCGGCGGTGGACAGGCTCAGGAGCTGGTTCACCAGCCGGGTCCCGTCCCGCACCCCCTGGAACAGGGCCTTCAAGGCCTCGTCCTTCTGGGCCGGATCCGGGCTCCTCAGGCCGAAATCCACCTGGGTCTGGAACACCGTGAAGGGCGTGCGCAGCTGGTGCGAGGCGTTGGCGATGAACCGGCTGCGCACCGCCATCTGGTTGTCCAGCCGCTGCACGTAGCCGTTGATGGCGGCCACCAGGGGCTGCAGCTCGGTCGGCACCGGGCCTGGGTCCAGGGGTTCCAGGGAGCCCGGGGTGCGTTCGCACACCTGGTCGCGCAGGCGGAGGATGTTCTTCAGGCCCCGGCGCAGGGCGATCCAGACCAGGATCACCACCAGCGCCAGCATCCAGATGCCCTGGCGCAGGCTGGCGAGCCACAGCTGCCGGACCATCCCTTGCCGGCCACGCAGGGTCTGGGCCACCTCGATCACCACCGGGCTCTCCTCCGGCGCGGCGAACACCGGCTGGGCATAGGCCACCACGCGCACCGGCTCTTCGCGCACCGTGGTGTCGAAGGGGAGGGATTCCTCTGGCCGGACCCGGCCGGGCGGGGACGGCAGCTCGGCGTAGCCGGACAGCAGCAGGCCCTTGGCCGAGGCGATCCGGTAGTACACCTGGTCCTGGTCCGCGGAATGGAACAGCTCCAGGGCCGCGGGCGGGATGGCCACCTCCAGCACTCCGTCCTCGTACTGGATCTGCTGGGCGATGGTGCGGGCCGAACCCAGCAGCAGGCGGTCCTGGACCTTGACAGCCGTGTTCCGGGCCTCCCGGTAGGCCAGCCCGACATTCAGCACCCCGGTGACTCCCAGCGGAATCAGCAACCAGAGCAGCAGCCGCGCGCGGAGGCTGGAAAACAGGCTAGTGCTCATAGCGGGGCTTCAACAGGTAGCCGAGGCCGCGCAGGGTCACGATCACGGCGTCGCCGGGTTCCAGCTTCCTGCGCACCCGGTGGACGTAGATCTCGATGGCGTCAGGGTTCACCTCCTCGTCCAGGGCGAACAGGCTGTGGGCCAGCGCCTGCTTGCTCACGGTCTTGCCGGATTTGACCATCAGCATCTCCAGCACGGCGTGCTCCCGGGGGGTGAGGTTGACCGGCTCCCCGGCCAGGGTGAAGCCCCGGGAATTGCTGTCGTAGGCCAGCGATCCGCAGGTGAGGACGGGGTTCTTGGCCTGGTTGGCGCGCCGCAGCAGGGCCCGCATCCGGGCCTCCAGCTCGGGCACCTCGAACGGCTTGGCCATGTAATCGTCGGCCCCGATGTCCAGCCCCTCCACCCGGTCCCGGGTGCCGCCGAAGGCGGTGAGGATCAGCACCGGCATGGGGTTCTGCCGGCCGCGCAGCCGCCTCAGCACCTCCCTCCCGTCCAGCCCCGGAAGGGCGAGGTCCAGGATGGCTAGGTCATAGGATTCAGTGAGCAGCAGCTGGTCGGCGTCGAGCCCGTCATAGCAGCACTCCACGGTGTACTGGCCGGCCCGGAGCGTGCGCGCCAGCCATTCCGAAAGCGCGCGGTTGTCCTCGACGAGCAGGATCTTCATGGACGTTCGACTCCTGGCGGCCGCTCACCGGGCCGCGTTGACGAATTGCAGCGTGAAAGTGCTAGCCAGGTTGACGTTCTTGCCCTGGATAGATTTCTCCGTGCGGGTGAGCAGCTTCAGCACATGGGCGGGACCGTTGGCCGGCATGCGGCCATCGGGGATGAAGATGGCCTTGCTGTGGGCCAGGGCCTTGGTATAGGTGGCCCGGTCGCAGGTGTAGAACTTCGGCGGCAACTGGTCCGCGATCTCCGCGGCGGTGTGGCTCTGGATGAAGTTCAGGGCCTTCATCAAGGCGTTGACCAGCTTCTGCACCTCAGCCTGGTGCCGGTGCACCCAGGCGGTTTCCATGTACAGACAGGATCCGGGATAGGGCCCGCCCAAGGCCCTGGCCGTATCCTCGGGGGTGCGCAGATCCGCCAGGACACGGGCCTGACCGCTGTCCAGCATGCGCGAAGCGGTCGGCTCGGTGGTCATCCCGGCGCTGACGACCCCACGGTTCATAGCGCTGATGAAGTCGTCCCCGGTGCCCACCGGCACGAAGGTGACCTGGTTCAGTTTCAGGCCCGCCGAAAGCGCCAGGTAGCGGGACAGGAACTGGGTGGAGGAGCCCAGGCCGGTGACCCCCAGGGCCCGATTCTTCAGGTCGGCCATGGAGTGCACCGGTCCGGGCAGCCGGGTGGAAACCAGCTCCACTTCGCCCGGCGCCTGGGCGAACTGGATCAGGCACACCACCGCCTTGCCCTTGGACTGCATGTAGATGACGTGATCGTAGAACCCCACCACCCCCTGGACGGAGCCCACCAGGAGGTCGTCCATGCCCTGGTTGCCGGAGTATTCGCTGCGCAGCTCCACATC
>JARLGP010000074.1 GCA_031292735.1 Holophaga sp. | reverse complement strand
GGCAGTTGTCGGCGATGCTCTGGAACAGCACGTCCACGCTGGGGCGGAGCAGGCTGGTGGCGGGCTCGGCGCTCAGCTCGAGGGCCCCGGCGCCGCTCCGCTGGCGGTAGAGCATGTGCATGCCGCCCGGGGCGATGTAGACGCACCCCGGCTGGAGGGACTCCTGGTGCTCGCCCTCCTTGACCCGCACCTGGCAGAGGCTGTTGAGGCGCTCGGCGAAGGGCCGGGTGAAGTTGGCCGGCATGTGCTGGACGACCAGGCACGGGACCGGGAGGTCCCGGGGCAGGGCCGGGAGCAGGTCCTGCAGGGCCTTGGGGCCGCCGGTGGAGCAGCCGATGGCCAGCAGTTCGGCCCTGGGGCCGGCCAGGGTGCCCAGCCGGGACACGGCCTGGGCCGCCGGCACCGGCAGCGGCGGACGGAAGGGAACCTGGCCCGGCTGGGTGGGCTGGACCGGCGGCGGCGGCGCCAGGGGCGCCAGGGGCGCCCTGGCCTTCCGGAAGCGCGGGCTCCGGGCCAGCTTCCGGACCTTTTCCTGGAGGTCCTGCTGGATCTGGAGAATGCTGGCGCTGGCCAGGCTGGTCTCCTTGGGGATGAAGTCCAGCGCGCCCAGGGCCAGGGCTTCCAGGGTGGCCTGCGCCCCCTCCTGGGTGAGGCTGGACACCATCAGCACGGCCCGGGGCGTTTCCGCCATGATCCGCTTGAGGCAGCCCAGGCCGTCCAGCCGGGGCATCTCGATGTCGAGGGTGACGATGTCGGGGTCGAACTGGGCGATCTTGTCCAGGGCGTCCAGGCCGTCCCGGGCCGCGCCCACCACCTGGATGTCCGGAGCCTGGAGCATCCGCTCCAGGGCCTTTCTCATGAAGGGGCTGTCGTCGACGACAAGTACGCGAATGGGATCCATGGTTATTCCTGGAAGACGAGTTTGACGAAGGTGATGGCGTGCTCCAGCTCATCGTCGATGCCGAAGGTCAGACGTTCTTCGTCCAGGTCGGCGCCAGCCGCCCCGGCGAACACGGTCTTGAATGCGGGTTCCTCCCCCAGGACGAAGGCCAGCTGCTCATCGGCGGGGCTGTTGGGAATCCGGGTGCGCACCAGGAGGTCGGAAAGCTGGATGAGGGAGGCCAGGTAGCCGCCGGGCTCGTGGTGATCGCGGATGGCCGCCACCATGGGTTCCGGGAAGTTCCACTGCACCGCCACCATGGCGCCCACCTCCGCATGGGTGACCCCCAGCAGGGCGCGTTCCGCGTCCAGGCAGACCGCCCCGGCGGCCATGGCCTCCACCACCGGGCCGTATTCCTCGGAGAAGCACTGGTCCAGCGCGATCTTGCCGATGTCGTGCAGCAGCCCGGCGAGGTAGGCCGGCTCCAGGTGCTGGGTCTGCCCCAGCAGCCCGCAGATGCCCTTGGCCACCAGCCCCACCGCCACCGAATGCTGCCAGAGCAGGCGCGGATCCAGGTGGCTGCCGCCGCGGATGGAACGGATGATGGCGGCCGACTGGCCCAGGTTGAAGATGGAATCGAAGCCCAGCCGCATCACCGCGCTGCGCAGGTCCATCACCCGGTCGTCGCGCACGTACATCACGGAATTGGCCAGCCGCAGCAGGGTGGCCGAAAGGGCCGGGTCCTGGGCCAGGATCCCCAGGATCCGGTCCACGGTGCAGCGGTCGTCGCCCACCGCCTGGCCCAGGGCCAGGACCGTGGTGGGCAGGCTGGGAAGGGTCTTTACCCGTTGGCGAACAAGGTCCGAAGTGATCATGGTCAGAATTCCCGGATCAGGTTCTTGTCGGCTTCCAGCGCCGCCACGACGTCGAGGCGGTGCACCGCGAGGCTTTCGGCGGTGAGGCCGAGGAGCTCCATGGCCTGCTGGGTGGAGGACGCCAGCGACTCCGGCTTGCCGATCCCGACATTGCGTTCCAGGGCCAGCTGGTTGCCCAGGGCCACGAAGGCGGTGAGGGCCTGGTCCTCCACCGGGGCATGGATGGGGTCGTGGTGCCAGCGCACGGTGTTCTCCAGGCTCCGGGCCAGGTTCCAGGCGTGCAGGATGGCTTCGCCCACCATGGCGTGGTCGAAGCCGAACAGGTCCAGCTCCGACTCGATGCCGTCGGCGTCCTCGTTGTAGATGGTGCGCACCATGGCGCTGTAGCGTTCCGGGAACTTCAGGCCCATGACGGCCTTGCCGATGTCGTGCATGAGCCCGCTGAGGAAGGCCTCCTCCACCCGCGGGCTGCGGAACGACGTGGCATAGGCCCGGGAGGCGATGGCCACCACCAGCGCATGCTCCCAGAGCAGCCGCTCCTGGAGGCCGGTCCCGCCGCGCTTGTACAGGTTCCTGGCGCTGGAGGCGATGACGATGCTTTTGATGGTGGAAAAGCCCAGGGTCATGATGGCCTGGGTGAGCGTCTTCACTTCACGGACCATGCCGAACATGGCGGAGTTGGCGATCTTGAGGATCTGGGCCGCCAGGGCCTGATCGGTGGCGATGACTTCCTGCAGTTCCTCGGTGGTGGAATCCGGGTCGGCGGCCAGCCGCAGCACCTGGGCAGCCACCTGGGGCAACGGCGGCAGGTCGCCGAGGTTCGCGATGAGTTCCTGGGGTGTGATGGGCATGTGGCGCTCCTTAGGCCTGCTCACGCTTGCGATAACCCATGGCCTTGCTGAAGTGCATGAGGTCGAATCCGACGTTGAAAGAGTGGATGGATTCCGAGTGGCCCACAAGCAGAAAGGATTTGGGGTAAAGCGCCTCGTGAAAGGCCTTGATCACTTTGGACTTCACGGGATCATCAAAGTAGATGAGGACGTTGCGGCAGAAGATCACATCGAAGCTGCCCAAGGTTCGGTAGCTGCCGTAATCGACCAGGTTGAAGTTGCGAAAGGTCACCATCTGCTTCAGGTCGGGCTTCACCTGGAAGGTGTCCTGGCCCAGGGGGAGGAAATGCAGGCTGATCTGCTGCGGGGTGAGGTTGCGCAGGGTATAGCTGCCGTAGCTGCCTTCCCGGGCCTGGGCCAGCACCTTCTCGCTGATGTCGGTGGCCAGGATCTCCACGCTCATGCCTCGCAGCAGGGAATCCTTGGCCTCCTGGCAGATCATGGCGAGGGTGAAGGGCTCCTCCCCGGAAGAGCAGGCCGCCGACCAGATCCGCAACCGGTTGCCGCCCCGGGCCCGCACCAGGGCCACCGCCTCGGGCAGCACGATCCGCTGGAACGCCTCGATCTGGGGCGGGTTCCGCCAGAAGCTGGTCTCGTTGGTGGTGATCTCGTTGAACAGCTGCTTGAGCTCTTCGCGGCCCTGCTGGCCCTGGAGCAGCCCCAGGTAGTCCCGGTAGGCGCTCAGGTTGACTTCCTGCAGCCGCCGGTTCAGCCGGTTCTCCAGGAAATACTGCTTGGACTCGCTGAAGAAGATCCCGGTCCGGCCGTAGATGAAATCCCGGATGGACAGGAAGTCCTGGAGACTCATGGTCTGGTTTGGAAGGGGTCCGGTCATGGATGGTCCTTGCAACGGAATCGGCCGGGATGGCCCGAGGGATTAGTGGCCGCTAGTCATAACCATAACCGACCTCGTCCCTCGTGATGGCTCCACGGTCAGCGCAGGCGTTGACTGGGATCTATGGAGCTTATTCCGGACCGCGACCGGATTGACAAATGTTTTTTCACCCGGCGGCTTGAATCCGATTCTAGACCGTGCCGGTTTCCAGAACCACCACGGCGAGGGCCATGCCACCATCGTGGCTGACGCTGGCATGGATCCGGTCGATGCCCCGGCCGGCCAGCAGGGACGCCAATTCGCCTTCGGCCCACAGCCGGCCGTTCAAAAACCGCAACTGTTTCCAGCTCCACCCGTCCAGCCCGATCCCCAGCGCCTTGCCGAAGGCTTCGCGCAGAGCCCAGCGCCCCGCCAGCCTTTCCGCCAGCCGCTGGCGGTTCCCGGCCAGCAGGTAGGCCGCCTCCTCCTCGTGCAGCACCCGCCGGGGAGCCTTTTCCCCAAAGCGGTCCAGGAGGTGTTGCCAGCGGGCGGCCGGACAGAGATCGGTTCCCACGCCGGCGATCAAAGCGGTATCTCCTGGTCGGGGCATTCGGGAGTATTTTGCGGGTTTTCCATGGGTAATGCAGACTCCTCCGCCATTTTACGCCCAGTTGTGACCCCGTGCACAGAATGCGAGACTAATACTTCTGCCGTGATCGGTTTTTGTAGTTTTTCAACCCATGGCGGCCCACTGGCTTGAGGAGCATGCGAATGGCTCAGCTTAGAGAACGACCCAAACCTTTTCTGCTGCCGGACTATTGTAAAGGATGCGGGCGGTGCATCGGCGCCTGCGCCAAGGACTGCATCAGCCTCGGCAGCGAGATCGATTCGGCCACCGGCTACGTGCCCGTGGTGCTCAATCTTGAAAACTGCAACGGCTGCGGCCTGTGCATGGAGGCCTGCCCGGAGCCCTACGGCCTGCGCGGAACCCCCGAGGGCGTGGACTTCGAGTTGCAGGACCCGGCCAAGCTGTTCGGCGCCAAGGTGAGCACGGCGCCGGTGGCCATGGACATCCCGTCGGTGCGGGTGCCCCTGCCCCCGACCCAGCCCCTGGTGATCAAGGGCAATTACGCCAGCGCCATCGGCGCCCTGCTGGCCGGCTGCCGGCACGTGTTCGGCTACCCCATCACTCCTTCCACGGAAGGGGCCGAGCTCATGGCCAAGCTGCTTCCCAAGCTGGACGGGACCTTCCTGCAGGCCGTCTCCGAAGTGGCCACGGTGAACCACATGTATGGTTCCGGCGGATCCGGGCACCCCTGCATGACCTTCACCTCCTCGCCGGGCTTCAGCCTGATGCTGGAAGGCGTCTCCTACATGATCGGCGCCCAGGTTCCGGGCGTGTTCGTCAACGTCATGCGCGGCGGCCCCGGCCTGGGCAACATCGGCCCCGAACAGGCCGACGTGAAGCTGGCCTGCCGCGGCCTCGGCCACGGCAACACCCACGCCATCACCCTCATGCCCAGCACCCCCCAGGAGATGCTCGACCTCACCATGCTGGCCTTCGAACTCACCTTCAAGTACCGCAACCCGGTGGTGATCCTCAGCGACGGCTACCTGGGCCAGATGACCGGCAAGGTCAGCCTGCCCGACTACATGATCAAGCCCGGCATCCCCAAGTGGGCGGTGAACGGCGACGCCCAGCACCGGGGCAACCTGATCAACTCCATCGTCCTGAGCGAAGTGGACCTGGAAGCCTTCAACATCGAGCTGAACGCGAAATACCAGACGATCGCCGACAACGAGACCCGCAGCGACAGCTTCATGGCCGAGGATGCGGAGGTGCTCATCATCGCCGCCAACACCCCGGCCCGCATCGCCAAGGGCGCCGTCCAGGATCTGCGCAACCATGGCATCAAGGCCGGCCTGTTCCGCCCCATCACGGTGTGGCCGTTCCCGGTCAAGCAGCTGATCCAGGAACTGCCCCACGTCAAGCGCATCGTCATGGTCGAAGCCAGCAACGGCCAGCTGGAGGATGAGGTCCGCCTCGCCCTGAGCCTCGCCGGCTACCAGAACCTCCCCACCATCTCGTCGGTCCGGCACTTCGGCGGCATTCTCCCGCAGCAGGCTGAAGTGGTGGCCCACATCCAAGCGTCCATGGTCAAGGAGGCCCGCTAATGTCCGTCTTCTACGACAAGTTCACCCGGCACAACGAAGGCCAGGGCCTCAAAGGCAACACCACCCACTACTGCCCCGGCTGCGGCCACGGGCTCGCCCACAAGTTCCTGGCGGAAGCCATCGAGGAACTGGGCATCCAGGACAACACCATCCTGATCGCGCCGGTGGGCTGCTCGGTATTCACTTATTATTATTTCGACGTGGGCAACACCCAGGCCGCCCACGGCCGGTCCCCGGCGGTGGCGCTCGGACACAAGTTCTCCAACCCGGAAGCCACCGTCATCAGCTACCAGGGCGACGGCGACCTGGCCTCCATCGGCCTGGCCGAAACGGTTACGGCCGCCCAGCTGGGCGCGCCGATCACGATCATCTTCATCAACAATGCCATCTACGGCATGACCGGCGGACAGATGGCCCCCACCACGCTCATGGGCCAGCAGACTGCCACCAGCCCGGACGGCCGCAGCCTGATCAACGGCCTGCCCATGCGCATGGCCGAGCTCATCGCCGGCCTGGACGGCCCCATCTACGTGGAGCGGGTCGCCCTGTTCGATGCCAAGAACCGCAAGCTGGCCAAGAAGGCCATCAAGAAGGCGGTGCAGAACCAGGTGGAGAACCGCGGCTACTCCTTCGTGGAAGTGCTGTCCGAGTGCCCCACCCACCTGAAGCTGAGCCCCGAGGAAACCTCCAAGTGGGTCAAGGAGTGCATGGTTCCCATCTTCCCTCTGGGGGTGAAGAAGGATCTCCATCCTGAGCCCTGGTTCATCCGCAACGAGCCCACCTTCGACCCCGCCAGGCTGCTGAAGGCGGTGGGCGCCACCAGCGAGGCCCACGCCCACACCGGCGGAGGCTTCCCCAGCCACATCGCGCCCAGCGATGTTTCCCTGAAGCTGGCCGGTTCCGGCGGCGACGGCGCCCAGACCGCCGCCATGCTCATCGCCAAGGCCGCCATCAACGAAGGTTTCGACGCCACCCACATCCCCAGCTACGGCCCGGAAAGCCGCGGCGGCACCAGCTACGCCGACGTGCACCTGGCCAAGGACGAGGTGCTCAACCCCGCCAGCCCCAACCCCGACATCCTCATCGCCTTCAATGCCCCCAGCCTGGTCAAGTTCGGCCCGACCGTGAAGAAGGGCGGCACCATCCTCTACGACAGCTCCATCATCAAGGAAGCCCCCACCGGGCTGGACCCCTCGGTCAAGCTGGTGGGCGCGCCGTTCACCGAGGTGGCCGTGGACCTGGGCAAGGCCGTGGTGAAGAACATCGTCGCCCTGGGCGCCCTGCAGGCCGCC
This sequence comes from Holophaga sp., assembly GCA_031292735.1. The sequence continues at coordinate 8,259 of JARLGP010000074.1, read as the reverse complement.
ACCGGCATCTTCTCCAAGGAAACGCTCATGAGCGCCGTCCGGCAGATGCTCAAGGACAAGTGCGCCCTGATTCCCCTCAATGAACAGGCCTTCGACTGGGGCGTCAAGGCCGTGGAAGCCTTGAAGTAGGCACCCCCCTGGACCCCGGCCCGCCGCGATCCCGCGGCGGGCCGGGGTTTTTGTAGGATAATGCCCTCCTGGAGCGCGCCATGGGCCAAGCACCGATCACCCTCACCGTCAGCCCTGCCGAGTTCCGGATGATCACCACCCTCCGGGACCTGCCCCAAAGCCCCCTGCGCGACCGGGTCCAGCGGCTGCTGGACGAACTGCTGGCCTTCGCCCGCAATCCCAGGTGCGGCGAATTCCAGGCGGACGGGGTGCCCTGCAGCCGTCCAGAGGCGGACTGCGAACAGTGCCAGATGGTCACCAGGATGCTCGACCGGCTGGCCCAGGATTGGCCTCCGACCCAGCCGGAGCGCAACCGGCCGTGACCGGCTGGCGCCGAAAAACGAGTAAAGTTAGAATCAGGACCGTCCGATAGAAAGTTGGGAACCGTCAGCAAAGCTCGACCTTGTAAGGGAGGATGATATGGCAGCAGTTGCCAACGTTCAGGGTGCCAGCGCCACTCAGTCCATTCAGCAGATGCAACAGGCCCAGCAGGCCAAGCTGGCCCAGCAGGTCCAGAAGCCCCACCATGACCAGCAGGACGCTGCGGCCCCCCCGCCGGCAGCGCCCGCCAACTCCCAGGTGGGCGGCACCATCAACACCGTCGCCTAGATTCCACCCTGATGGCAGACCCGGAAGCAGCCGCCCCAGGGAGGGACGGCTGCTTCCGGGATTCTCGCTGCCTGCGGGCCAGCCCAACCCGAGCGCCTCGGGTTGGGTTGCCCCGGCAACCTAGCGCAGGGCGGCCTTGAGGGCTTCCACCTTGTCGGTGCGCTCCCAGCTGAACCCTTCCCGGCCAAAGTGGCCGTAGGCGGCCGTGGGCAGGTAGATGGGCCGGCGCAGGTCCAGGGTATCGATCATGGCCTTGGGCGTGCAGCTGAACACCTCGCGCACCGCCTTGACGATCAGCGCGTCGGCCACCGAGCCGGTGCCGAAGGTGTCCACCGCGATGGACACCGGCTCGGCCACGCCGATGGCATAGGCAAGCTGGATTTCGCACTTGCGAGCCAGACCGGCGGCCACGATGTTCTTCGCGATGTAGCGCCCCATGTAGGCCGCGGACCGGTCCACCTTGGAGGGATCCTTGCCGGAGAACGCCCCGCCGCCGTGATGGCCCGACCCGCCGTAGGAATCCACGATGATCTTGCGCCCGGTGAGGCCGGTGTCGCCCATGGGCCCGCCGATGACGAAGCGGCCGGTGGGATTCACGTGGTAGATGGTGTTCTGGTCCAGGTACTCGGCGGGAAGCGCCGTCTGGATCACTTCCTTGATGATCCGTTCGCGGATCTCGGCGTTGCTGGCGGATTCCGCGTGCTGGGTGGAGATCACCACGGTGTGGATCCGGGCCACCTTTTCGCCGTCGTATTCCACCGTCACCTGGGACTTGCCGTCCGGCCGCAGCCATTCGATCTGGCCCGACTTGCGCACCTCGGACAGCTTGCGGGTGAGGGCGTGGGAATAGTGCAGGGGCGCGGGCATCAGCTCGGGCGTCTCCACCGTGGCGTAGCCGAACATCAGACCCTGGTCCCCGGCGCCGCCGGTGTTCACCCCCATGGCGATATCGGGGCTCTGCTGGTCAAGGGTCACCACGACCGCGCAGGTATTGCAGTCGAAGCCTTTGGAACTATGGTCGTAGCCGATGCTGCGCACCGTGTCCCGGGCCAGCTGGGCGACCGGGATGTAGCAGTCGGTGGTGATCTCCCCGGCCACGACGATCAGCCCGGTGGTGACCAGGGTTTCGCAGGCCACGCGGCTGTTGCGGTCGCCGGTGAGCGCCGCGTCCAGCACGGCGTCGGAAATCTGGTCCGCGATCTTGTCGGGATGGCCTTCCGTGACGCATTCGGAAGTGAATAGGATTCGGTTATCTGCAACCATTGAGTCGCCCCCGCCCCGAGTTTACCAGACCGGCGGGCTCGGAATAGCCCGCCGACCGGACAGGATTTGAATTCCCCGGCCCGGGCCGCTATGTTGATAATGGCTGGATGGGACCCGCTCACCGCTTTTCCCCGGAGTCGCCAATGATTTTCAAACGCTTTTTCAGGTTCTCCCTGGGGGCCCTCGCCATCGGCCTGCTCCTGGCGGCGCCGGCTTGCCATCGATCCAGCGAGGACAAGGAAATCCGCGACCTGTCGCAAAAGGCGGCCGAACTGGACAAACTCAGCCAGCAGGCGGGCAGCACCGGCGCCGAGCAGACCCGCAAACTGAAGGAGGCCGGGGTCAACGACGTCCGTCCCGACGCCACCACCCTGCAGCTCACGGAAGAGCAGAAGACGGCCCTGGAGGAGCGCATCAAGGCCGAAAAGAGCAGCTCGTACCAGGCCCTGCTGCAGGAAGTCCTGGACAAGGACAAGGAGATCAAGACCCTCAACCAGAAGATCACCCAGCTGCGGGCGGTGCTGCCCCGGCCCGATGTGGCCAGGGCCAACGACAGCCACTACGGCCTGGCCATGCGTTTCCTCCGGCGGAAGGGCGTTTCCGAAGCGAAGGCCAAGGCCCTCATCAGCCGGGTGCTGATCATGGACAAGCTGGCTCCGGGATTCGAGGTCTACCATTTCTACAATAACGGCGTCTACGGGTCATGGGTCTCCCAGGGCCGGGCCGCCATCTCGCCCACCGCCCTGCAGGCCGAGGAGAAGGCCAAGATCGTAGGGGAGCGGGATGTGGCCAACGAGAAGGCCTCCAAGCTGGAGGAGGAGGTGGCCGACCTGAACGCCCAGAAGGTCAAGATCACCGCCGACATCGAGGCCCTCCAGGTGGAGAAGGCCAACATGATCAAGGAGATCGATGGGCTTTCCGCCACCAACGAGTCCCAGAAGGCCAAGCTCAACTCGGTCCACTACCTGGTGGGCAACCGCAAGAGCCTCGAGCAGCAGGGCGTCATCGTGGTGCCGGTGTTCGCCAAGGACCGGGCCGGGGCCAACTGGACCGACGGCGTGTTCACCCAGGCCATGGACCTGCGTTCCAAGGACACCATCACCCTCACCGCGGCCGAGGCCGGCCTGCAGAAGATCTCCAAGGTGAGCGTGATTCCGGGTTCCCTGGAAAAGGACAAGCACTACACCCTGACCATCGCCGAGGACCGGAACAGCGCCACCGTGAAGATCCTGGCCAAGGACCGCTTCCGCAACGAGAAGGTAGTGTTCGCGCTGTCGGACTAACTAGTTGATCTGCTTGATGCGCCGGGGCCCCTCCGGCCGGGGGGGCTGGTTCCTGCCGAAGAAGATCCATTCCAGCACCGAGGCTGCCGCGCTGGACACCAGGGCGCCGAAAAAACCCGCCCAGAACCCGGCCACCCGGAAGCCCAGGCCGAGGTTCCCGGCGATCCAGCCGGCGAACCAGAACACCAGCCCGTTGATGAACAGGCTGAGGCAGCCGAAACTGCAGGCCATGGGCACGAAGGCCATGAACTTGAGCAGCATGCCCAGGGTGGCGTTGAGGGCGCCCAGCAGCACCGCCACCACCACCAGGTCCAGGAAGGCGCCATGGGTGATCCCGGGCACCAGGTAAGACGCGACCAGAAGGCCGATGGCGGAGAACAGGAATCGGAACAACAACCGCACGGTCAATCCCCCTTTCTCCATGATGCCATTGAAATTCCCATTTTCCCGGCGCGGACGGGAGTGCGGACACGCCGGGACTTGCAGGTCATTGACAACATTTATTAATTAAATATATTGACCACCATGACCGGAGTTGCCATGGGCTTCATGCGGGTGTCCGAGCCGAAGCGGTTCCTGCGGCGCGGCCTCGCCGCCCTGGGCCTGGCCGCGGCGGCCTTCCTTGGCTGCGGCGGCGCCGGAGCGAAACCCGGCTCCATTCCCCTGCGGATCCTGCAGGTGTCCCCGGAGCAGGGCCCCACCGGCGCCCGGGTGGAGGTCCAGGGAATGGGCATGAGGAAGGTGGAAACCGTCACCGTGGGCGGCCGGGAGGCCCTGTTCGTGGCCTGGGACGATTTCCGGCTGGCGCTTTGGGTGCCCGCCGGGGCCGGCTCCGGCCCCATCAACCTGATTCCCCGGCAGGGCCCGGTGGTCAGCAGCGGCGGACCTTTCCGGGTCCGGGCCGCGGCCCCCGCCCTGTCCGGCTTCAACCCCAGGAGCGGCACGGTCCATGCCCCGCTGGTGCTGTTCGGCAGCGATCTGGGCGGAGTCGATCACGTGTTCATCGGCGATGTGGAGGCGCCGGTGCGGGCGGTGGGGGCCACCCAGATCCGCATCTCGGTGCCCCCGGGCGCGGTCACCGGCGAGGTCCGGGTGGTCACCCGCTCAGGTCAAACGTGTTCGGCGCCCACCGCCTTTGCCGTGCTGGACGGCCCGGCGCCCGATCCGGACGTGGCCCTGCTGGACCCGCCCATGGGGCCGGTGGGCACCCGGGTCACCCTCACCGGCACGGGGCTGGCCGGGGTGGCGACGGTGAGCTTCGGCGGAGCGCCGGCGGCGTACACCCTGGTGGACGATTCCCGCATCGAGGCGGTGGTGCCGGGCGGCGCCGGTTCCGGCCGGGTGGAGCTGGCCACCGCCGGCCGGACGGTGCGCTCCAGGGAGCCTTTCGTCGTCACCCGGGCCAGCCTGGCCGCGCCGGCCATCCGGGCCTTCAGGCCCGGCTCCGGCCCCGCCGGCACCCGGGTGGAGATCCTGGGGTCCGGTTTCCAGGGGGTCGCCAGGGCCCAACTGGGCGGCCAGCAGGCCGACCTCTACACCTGGGACGACGGCAGGCTGGTGCTCTGGGTGCCCCCGGGCGCGGCCTCCGGCCCGCTCACCCTGGTCTCCCAGGCGGGCCTGGGCCGCAGCGCCAAGCCGTTCGTGGTCACCCGCGGGGCGCCGGAGATCAGCGGGTTCCTGCCCGCCCAGGGCCGGCCCGGAACGCCCGTGCTGATCCGCGGCAGGGGCCTCGACCAGCTGGAATCGGTCGCGTTCGCCGGCATCCCGGCCGCGGCCCCGCTCAGCGCCACGGCCACCGAAGTCCGGGTGCTGGTGCCGCCCGGGGCGGCCAGCGGCCCCATCCGGGTCGCCACCCGGGGCGGCAAGGCCGCCTCCAGGGAACCGTTCACGGTGGCGCCCGCGGCGCCCAGCAAGGCCTCGCTGCAGATCGAATCGATGTACATAACCCAGGCGGTTCAGCGCATGGGCGGGCCGGTGCCGCTGGTGGCGGGCCGGGAAGGCCTGCTCCGGGTGTTCCTGCGGGCCAACGCCGAGAACACCGCGGCGCCCACGGTCCGGGTCTGCATCCAGAACGCCCGCGGCCAGAGCGTATTCGGCGGCGAGATTGCCGCGCCGCGCACCGGGGTTCCCACCGCCCTGCGGGAAATGCTGCTGGAGGACAGCTGGAACCTGCCCGTCCCGGCCAGCGCCCTGCAGCCGGGCAACACCATCCTGCTGGAACTGCTGCCCGATCCGGTGGACGGTTCGGTGGAGGCGCCGGTGCGCAGCTACCCCGCCAACGGGGTGCCCGGGGTTCTGGACATCCGCCCGGTGCCACCGCTGCGCATCACCCTGTTCCCGGTTCGCAGCGGCGCCGCCGTGGGCAACGTGGACCGGGACGGACGCACCGCCGAATCCTGGCTGACCCGGATCCGGCAGTACTACCCGGTGCAGGAAGTGGACATCAAGGTGGGCCCGGTGTTCACCAGCCCCGTGCCGCTGGGGACCGATTTCACCAGCTACGTGGCGCTCCGGGACAGCCTGGAAGCCAAGCGGCTGCTGGAGGACAGCCGGAGCCTGCGCTACGGCTACGGCGTGTTCGCCATGCCCATGGACGGCGACGTCACCGGACTGGCCATGGACGGCGCCTCCGGCAGCGGCCTGGAGCGCTCGGCCATCGGCTGGGACGATCCCGGCGGCCGGGATCGGCAGAACTGCTTCGACACCTTCGCCCATGAACTGGGCCACACTTTCGGCCGACGCCACGCCCCCTGCGGATCCGCCGCGACACCGGACCTGGCCTTCAGCTATCCCGGCGGCAGCATCGGCGCCTGCGGCTTCGATGTGGCCAGCGGCGAGCTGAAGCCCCCCAGCAGCTACAGCGATGTCATGGGCCAATGCTACCCCCGCTGGGTCAGCGACTATACCTACGAAGCCGTCCTGGACTTCCGGGCCTGGGAAGCGGGCCGCCCCGCCCCGGATCTCCGGCCGACGGCGGGCGATCCCGACGCGACGGCCAGCCTGCTGGTCTGGGGCACCATCGACCAGGGCAGGCTGGCCTGGCGGCCGGCCTTCACCAGCCCGCAGCCCGCGGCCCCGCCCGCCCCGGGCGACTACACCCTGGAGTGCCTGGACCGGCGCGGCCGGGCCCTGATGCGGCCCATCCCGTTCGCGGCGAAGCCCATCGCCGACCTGCCCACCCGCCGGGACTACCGTTCCTTCGTGCTGCTGGTTCCCATGACCCCTGCCATGCGGGCCTGGCCCTTCACCCTGCGGGTGCGCAAGGGCGGCCGTCGGCTGCCGGAGACCGGCCGGTTCCAGGCCCCCGGCGCCGTGGCCGCCCGGGAGCCGGTGGCCAGGCGCTGGGGCGAAGGGGTGGTCCACCTGGGGTGGGACCACGGCAGTTGGCCCGGGGTGGTGGTGAAGGACCCGCACACCCACGCGATCCTCACCATCGCCACCGGGGGCGCCATCGAGCTGGCCACCGGCGTCGACCACCTGGAGTGCGTTTTCTCCGTCAGCGACACCGCCGCCGGCCAGCGCAGCGTCACCCGGATGGTGAAGGTGGAGTAGGACGAAGAACAGCCGCCCGGAGGGCGGCTGTTCCGGAGCGCGGACCGGCTAGTTGGCCGGGGTGGCGCTGGCGGCGATGGCCGCGTCCAGCTTGTCCAGGGCCTTGTCCAGGGACTGCTCGCCCTGGGCGATCTCCTTCTTGATCTGGGTCTGGGCGGCGCCGGCCAGGGCGCGGTCCATGGTGTCCTTGGTCATGACCACGAACACGTAGAGGTTGCCGTCGGAAGGGTCGGTCCAGAAGGCGCGCGTGCTGGTGCCGGCCAGTTCCTGGTCGATGAGCTGCCGGGTGACGTTGTCGATGACCCGGTTCATCACGTCGCTCTTGATCGGCTTCTGGCTGCTGTCGGCGGAAGCGGTGGTCACCTGCTGGTTGAGCTGGGAGAACATGTTCTGCACCCGCACCTTCAGCTTGCCGGCCAGCTTGGTGCGGGCGTCGGCGATGGCCACGGTGCGTTGAAAGGACTTGTCGCCCATGGGGTTGGCCTGGGCGATACCGGTGGCGGCCAGACCATCGGGGATCTCTTCATTGTCGATCCAGGAGGGAGCATTCTTGACTGGGGTGGTGGTGACCGGCACGGTGTTGGGGGCCTGTTTGGGGCCGCACCCAACCAGTCCGGCCAGAGCCAGACCCAAAGGAAGAATGAAGGACGATCGCATGGCTGCTCCTTGCAGAGGAAAAAAGCGCTGTCTGATTAGACCAGAGCGGACAGGCCGCGCCAAAGAGGAAAATAGGCGAGGAATGGAATCCCGAGGTTCCCAGTTGATTCCAATTTATAGCTCTCCCGCAAGAGTTATCAACGTGCAATTTCAGCAGGCTTGAGAATTGCAAGGCATTCTGGGACTTTCCATGAAAGGGATCTTCCATTTGAGCCCCACTTCCCCGGGCCGGTTGAGTCCATTTTGCCAAACGGCAATTACTTTCATAATCCTTCCAGAACTTTGGCCATGACTTCCAGAGGAAGCACCCCGGACGGCGGCCGTTTTTTTTGCAGGCGGCTTTCGTCGGCCATGGCCGCCCGGAAGGCGGGCACCCCGAGCATGGCCTTGACCGTGACGCCGTTGGCCGTGGCCCGGGTGAAGGCCCGGGCGAACTCGCCGGGGTTGCGGCCTCGGTAGAGGGCGGCCAGGTAGTTGCCTTGCAGCTCGACCTTGGCCGGCTGGGCCTGGACCAGGGGCTTGAGCACGGTGGCGGCCTGGCGGGGATCGGTCTCGATCAGCTTGCCGATGGTCTTCAAGGGATCTTCGGGCGCCTTGGGTTCGGCGGCGGGCAGAGGCGCCGCGGCCGGGGCGGCGGGTTTGCCGGGCGCCGCCACCGGAACGGCGGGCCTGGACGGCGCTGCCGCCGGAGCGACGGACCTGGCCGGTGCCGCCGCCGGGACGACGG